>DBRI01000015.1 GCA_002306295.1 Patescibacteria group bacterium UBA1372
ACAAAGATGACAAAAACCGGCACATCGACTTTGAGATTCATAGAATCAGTCTACCCGAAGATTACCCGAAGGTCAAGATGGGGATTTTGGGACTGAAGACATTTGATTTGGATCAAGTGGAGACATAAGAGAAATAAGTTTTTGAGGATTAGCGCTAGGGTCAAGCCAGGTAGATTCGTTTTCTTTATTTAAGATTACCGGCATACGATGATGGATAGGTTTAACTAAAGAATTTGAGGAGGTGGTGATAATAGTATAGCCGGTGGGGCTATAAAGGCCGGCCATAGAAAAGATTGAGTCGTCTTTTAGAGAAAAANNCCATTCGTAAAAACCGGATGAAGGAATAAGGCAACGGTTACCTGAAAAAGCATCTTTAAAAAAGGGCTTTTGTAAAAGAGTTTCGGATCGGGTATTAATTAGAGGTTTAAAATCAGATCTCGCCCAGGAGGGTAAGAAGCCCCAAGTTAAGAAAGTTAACTGGTTTGAGTCTTTGTTTTTGGTAATAATAGGCATAATTTGGCCAGGGGTAACATTACCATTTGGGGTAAGCTTAGCTAGATCTTTTGAGGAAAGCTCCAGAGAAAAACGAGAAGAAAAATTTTTGGATGGATAAAAAGAATAACGGCCACACATAAGATATTATGTTATACGGTTTAGATATTTAGCAATATCCTGCGGTATGTTGGATGATTAACTTTTACATGGCGGGCAATTATTGGGAGATAGTATCCTGGGTCGGTTACACCAGATAAGTTAACAGAAGATATAAATCCTTTTTCACTTTCTCCACCTATTCTAAAATAAACTTCAGAACAAGGTATTCCATCAAGGATAACACTCATAAGTTCAGCTACAAGATATGGGTAACACCGGACTTCGCTTGAAGAAGTGGGGGATTGCCTTTCCTGTCGTGGATAAACTGGCAGAACAATATTATCATTCTCCTCCCCAGAATAGATTGTGAGGCCTTCTATTTGCTTCATATGTCATAGTTAATGATATTTTGGTTGATATTATCAAAAATAGATATGTTTTTGAAGTATTAAATTTGGTTATACTTTTTTATGACTTCAAAGACTCATGAGGCAGGAGGAGTGGCTGGTTTGATGATAGGAATGCTTTATTTAGGGATTCCAAAAATATCTGCCATTACAATAATTGTAGCTTTAGTAGCTAATTTAGTTGGGTCTTTAATGCCTGATATTGATCAAAACCAAAACAGATTGTGGGATATGATACCTGGAGGAAATACAATTGGAAAAGTAGCCAAAAAAGTGTTTTGGGGACATAGATCTTTGTCTCATTCGATAATAGGAACAATGTTGGTGTACTTTGGACTTAAATGGTTGCTGCCAAAGCTATTTAATCACGATTTTATTGATACAAATATTATTTTGATTTCAGCAATGATTGGCTTTGTATCACATTTGTGTTTAGACTTTTTGACACAAGAAGGACTACCTTTATTTTTTCCATTAAAATGGAAATTTGGCTTTCCGCCATTTAAAAAATTAAGAATTAGAACCGGAAGATTTGTGGAAAATTGGGTGGTGTTTCCAATACTTCTAGTGATTTCGGTTGGATTGATAATTTATTTGGCAGTTTCGAAATATTTTGTATAGGTAAAGGCCAAGAAGAGCTCCAGCCAAATCAAAAAGAGTGTCGGTAAACTTACCTTCCCTACCGGGAACAAAAGACTGATGAATTTCGTCAGTAATGCCGTAAATATAGGTAAATAGGACTGATAAGATTTGGGCTTGGCGATCAAATTTGGCTGATATTTTAAAAAAAGCATAAAGAAGGGAGGCTCCCAGAAGTGAATAAACAAAAATGTGGAGGCTTTTGTGAATAATAAATTGTTGGGTAAGGGAACCTCCGATACCGGTTGAATATCTTGAAGATAAAAAGAAAATAGTGGACATTATTAGAATTGAAGGCAGAAAATAGGTTATTTTTTTAATCATTTCCTTTTTAGCTTAGTAATAAGTGTAGGGGTCAGCAATAAACCGCCACCAGTGGTGATGAGAAAATAGGGAATAATATTGAAAATATTGGCTTGGGTGCTTTTAGCTGATGGAGTGGCGGTGGGAGTAATAAAAGAGATAGTATCGGTGATGTCGTCATATTCTCCTAAGATTTCAGGTGAAGGCTCTGGGGTGGGAGTATCTGTAATAGAATCGGTGGGGCTAGGAGAAATTGATAGAGTTGGGGTCAAGGTTGGTTTGGGAGTGGAGGTGGGCTTGGGAGTTGAAGATGGTTTGATAGTTGACGTTGGTTTGGGAGTATTACTTGGTTTGGGTGTGGAAGACGGTTTGATAGTAGAGGTGGGTTTGGGAGTATTAGTTGGTGTGGATGTTGCAGAAGGAGAGGGAGTGGAAGTATTGGATGGTTCTGGTTTAATGACTTGGACAACTTTGACATTAAAACTGTCAAGTCTTGGATCTGTTCTTAAGGCAATTTGAATTTGATCGGGTATATCTGTTTTTGTGGGATTAAATCTTAGAATAATTGAATTACTAATATTTCCCTGTGAATCAGTTGTAAAACTGGGAAATTTACTCCAACTATCACCGGTATAATTACACCAATCTGTATTATTATCACAATTAGTTTGAACATAATTGGAACTATTATAAATAGCATCGTACGCTTTAAAAAAATAGGCTGTGTTCGGTGTCGCGTTAGTTAATATGAAAGAAATAGAAAATAATTGGCCAACGATTGCAGAATCAGGACCTTGCGTATCGATATCTAATCTGGTCTCAGCGGAAGGTGTGGCTATAGGTGCTTCTTCTTGGGCGTATAGCTGATAAGGAAAAATAAAACTTAGAAAAAATAATAATATAAACACAAAAAAGTGTAA
>DBRI01000002.1:0-192 GCA_002306295.1 Patescibacteria group bacterium UBA1372
AAAATGGCAACTAAAAAACTTACCTCCAAACCTATCACCAAAAAAATACAGACAAAGCCTGTAATCACTCGGACTGAAACTATTGTCCGATATCTTGATAAAAATGTTAAAATATCACCTCGCAAATTAAGGTTAGTAGCCAATATCATTAAAAAAATGAGTCCATCAATTGCCTTAAATCATTTACAAATA
>DBRI01000002.1:309-3189 GCA_002306295.1 Patescibacteria group bacterium UBA1372
AAAACCAATTAAAATGGGTCAAAAAGTCAATCCAAACATATTCAGACTGGCAAAAACTAAAACAGGTAAAACCTGGAAATCCTCCTGGTTTGCCGATTCAAAAACCTATTCAAAATTAATTTTGGAAGACGAAAAAATTAGAAATTATATAGAAAAAAAATGCTATTTTGCCGGAGTAGTCAATATTGGTATCAAAAGATTTAGTAAAAGAATTAATATTGAACTTCTTGTCGCCAGACCAGGACTTGTTATTGGTCGAGGTGGAAAAGAGCTTGACTCCATGAAAACAGACCTAAGTCGTATGTTGTCCTCAGTTTCTCAAAACAAAAATATCGACATTCAGGTAGAAGAATTTAAAAATCCTGATATGTCTGCCAAATTAATAGCAGAAAAACTTGCTTATCAGCTTCAAAAAAGAATGCCATATAGAAGGGCCGTTATTTCTGCCATGGAAAAAGCTATGGCCGGTGGTGCTCTTGGCATAAAAATAATTTTAGCTGGTCGTATTAATGGAGCAGAAATCAGTCGACGGGAAAAATTTGCCCAGGGGAAAGTTTCTCTAAGTACTATTAAAGCCAATCTTGATTATTATGAAACACCTTCGGCTACCCGTTCTGGCTATATAGGTATTAAAGTTTATTTAAATCTTCCCGATGTTATCACAGCCTAGAAAAGTCAAATTCAGAAAACAATTCCGTGGCAAAAGACGCGGACTTTCAAAGGGTAATCGCGTCACCTTTGGAGATTATGGTCTAAAATGTCTTGGCCGAGGCTGGTTTACCCCCAACCAAATTGAAGCCGGACGTCGTGCTATAGCCAACAAAACCAAAAGAAAAGCAAAAATTTGGATCAGAATATTTACCGATAAACCCGTCACAGCCAAAGGTGCTGGAGCGCCTTTAGGTGCCGGCAAAGGCGATGTCAAAGGTTATGTGGCTGTAATCAAACCAGGTAGAATTATTTATGAAGTTGCCGGTGTACCCGACGATATCGCCATAGAATCTTTAAAAGTCGCTGCTTCAAAAATACCATTAAGAACAAAAATTATCAAAAAAGCCTAACTCTTTATGAAAAAATCTGATAAAATCAAATACCAAAAAATGACACCTGCTCAGCTCCAAAAGGAGTTTGAGGATACTCAAAAAAACCTGTTTGAGTTAAAAACCAAACATCATCTTGAGCCTATTAAAGATACGTCTGTTTTTAAAAAACACAAGCTTACCATAAGCTATCTTATGGCTTTATTAAGCCTTAAACAAAATGACACCAAAAAATAACAATACTCAGTCAAAACTTAAGGGTAAAGTCTTTACTGGTTCTGTTGTCTCCGACAAAATGACCGATACTATTGTCGTATCTATAAGTCAAAAATATCGACATCCTTTGTATAAAAAAATTATAAATAAAAAACATAAAATTTACGCTCAAAATAACCTCAATGCTCATATTGGTGACACTGTCCAGGTTATCGAGACAAAACCAATCAGCAAAACTAAAAGATTTAAAACATTAAAAATTACTAAAAAAGCCTAATTTATGGTTCAGTTAAGAAGCATTATCAGATCCGCAGATAACACAGGAGCAAAGTCTATTCAGATCATCCATGTTTATACTGGTTCTCGTCACAAAAAGGGAACTATTGGTGATATTGTTATGGGTGTAGTTAGGCAGGCCATACCAAACTCTATGGTAAACAAAAAAGACAAGGTTAAACTTGTTATAGTTAGAACCAAAAAAGAAATTAGACGCTCGGATGGTTCTTACATCCGTTTTAGCGACAACGCTGGTGTTATAATTGACAACCAAAAAAACCCCAGAGGTACAAGAATATTTGGTCCAATAGCTAGAGAAGTCAAGCAATTGGGTTTTAATAAAATCGCCTCAATGGCTAAGGAGGTTTATTAAAATGAAAATCAAAACTGGCGACAACGTTATTGTTCTTATTGGCAAAGATAAAAACCGTCAAGGTCAAGTTTTAAAAGTCTTGACCCAAAAAAAGAAAGCTATCGTTAAAGGTGTCAATATCAGTAAAAAACATGTTAAATCAACTCAAAACAAACCTGGTGGCATAATCGACCGAGAAATGCCCATATTTTTATCAAAATTAGCCTTGGTTTGTCCTTTGTGTAAAAAACCTACTAGGGTTGGTTACACAATCGATTCTACCGGCAAAAAAGACAGAATCTGTCGAAAGTGTCTTGGTTTAATCGACACTAAAAAAATCGTTAAAAAAACAGCCCCTTCTAAGGCTAAACCAAAAAAATAATCTATGCTTTTAAATCAATTTAATCAAACTATCAAAAATCAGTTATGGATAGATCTTGGCAAGCCAAATCTTAATTCAGTACCTATTCTAAAAAAAGTGGTCTTAAACTATCGGGTTAAAGACGCTGCCTCAAATAAAGAAGCCTTAGAAAATGCTTCAAATGAAATTATGGCCATTGCCGGTCAAAAACCCGGCCTTGCCTCTGCTAAGAAATCAGAAGCTAGTTTTAAGATCAGAAAAGGCGATCCCCTGGCTTTAAAAGTCACCTTAAGAGGGGAGCGTATGTATGCCTTTGTAGAAAAACTATTCAATCTAGTTTTACCCAGACTTCGTGACTTTAAAGGTTTACCGGTTAGTGCTTTTGATGGCCAGGGAAATTATAATATGACCATCAAAGATCAAACTTATTTTCCCGAAATTGATCTTAATAAAGTCAACCAGATCAGAAGCCTTCAAATTACTTTTGTGGTATCCTCTACTTCAAAAGATAACGCAAAAATGTTATTATCCGCCCTAGGATTACCCTTTGAAAAATAAAATATGGCCGACAAATCAAAAATAGCCAAATCAAAAAGAAAACCAAAATACAAGACCAGACAGGTAAATCGCTGTTC
>DBRI01000021.1 GCA_002306295.1 Patescibacteria group bacterium UBA1372
ACAGGAACAGGTGGACCGGTAGTTGAGTTTGGAGAGTTGGTAACTTCTGATAATTATGCTTATTTTTGGTTAGCAGAACATAATGCAAACGGCAGTATTAATACTACAAACAATTATTATTCTGGTAGCAATTTGACTATTTGTTATGATAATTTTAGTCCTGGAGGTTTTATGGTTTATTATTTTTACTATAGTGGTGGAACATACAATGTATACAGACGGGCTTATAATTTAAATGGTTCTAATCAGGCTATAAACAATGGTCAAACAGTAAGTACAAGTGGAACTGCATGTACGGGATATGCTAATAGAATGTTATTTGATTTTAGTTCATATAACCCCGTGCCAGTATTATTAGTAATAAAACCAATAGGAGGAGACAGTAATTTTGCTGTTAGCGGAAGTGTAACCTTTCCCAGTCAGGGTGATTTGATTAGTTCAACAGGGACTAGTGGTGAAACAAATACTACAATTAGAGCAAGGAAGCGATGGGATCCGTCGATGTATATGTTTTTTATGCTTGAGGGAATAGTATCCCGAAGTTCGATTAATTAGTGATTTATTTTTGATTTTTGTTTATACTGATTTTATGGCTTTAAAAGATTTTGTAGGACTAGACATAGGGGCAGGTAGTATTAAACTAGTTGGTTTGGAAAAGAGTAAGGAAGGAGCTTGGTTTTTGAAGGTAATGGGTGAAACTGAGAATAAGGCAGGATTACCTGATGAAAAAGGCAGTAATGTATCGGAATTAGCATCTTTGATAAAGGCATTGGTAGCTGATTTAAAGCTTAGAACCAGAACTGTAGTGGTGTCGTTACCTGAAAAAGATGTAGTGTCCAGATTGGTAAAATTGCCACCTTTAAAAGAAAGTGAAATACAGGATGCCTTGACCTTTGAAGCTGAAACCTTTGTCCCCTACCCTGTATCTGAAGCATTAATTGATTATTCAATAGTTAGTAGAGATGAAGCAGGCAGAATGCTGATTTTTGCCGTAGCGGCTAAAAAAACTTTGGTTGTAGCTTATGAAAAAATATTTAAAAAAGCAGGATTGGAGTTGGTAGCAGTGGAGTCTCCGGCCGTAGCCATGAACAGAGTCGTAAGTAATTCAGTATCTTCAACAGGATCGGTATTACTAATGGATTTGGGAGAAACTACATCGGACATTGTGATTGCCAGAGCCGGTGATATTTATTTAACACGACCGGTGTCTGTAGGAGGAGAAGCATTGACCAGAGCCATCTCGATTAATTTGGGATTGGATATGAAATCAGCTGAAGAGTATAAAAAAGCCTATGGAATGAGAGCAAGCGAGCTGGAGGGGAAAATTAAAAATGCACTACTGCCGGTATTTGGGAGTATGGCTGAAGAAATCAGAAAAGCAACTATTGCATATAGAGAAGAATGGGGTAAAACGATTGATCTGTTGGTGCTATCCGGAGGTGGAGCTAATATGCCNNCAGCCATTTTTAAAGATAGATAGCAGTGGGATAACAGTACCGGTTGATTTGACGATGGAGGGTTGTAGGTTTACTTTGGCTACGGGACTAGCCATGAGGGAGGTGTAATGGAGGTTAATTTACTGCCAAATGTAGCTAAGTTTCAGGCTGATAAGGTAAATTTTTCCAGAAAAATGGTGGGGGTGACGGTAACGATTGGAACTGTGTGGGTGGCAGTATTGGCAGTTATAATGGTGTTTTATTGGATTACTAGAATTAATTTTTCAAAAACAGAAAGTAAACATAAGGCGCTTTTGGCTGATTATTTATCAATGTCTGAAGGAATAGTGGTTAATCAGAATTTGAGGTATAAACTAAAATTGGTTAATCAGGTGTTGAGTCAGAGATTTGAGTATGGAAAAGCCTTTAGACAGATGGAAAGTTTGTTTGGAGAAGAGGTGAAATTATCGAGCCTAGAACTTAAAGATGACAAAAGTTTCTCCTTTAGCGGTGAGGTAGTCAATGGTGAACTAATGGATATGGTAGAGAGAAAAATAATAGATATTAATGAAGGCAGAGTGGATGGTTTTTTTGGAGCGCGAATAAGCTCGGTTGAGAATGAGGCAGATTTATGGAAATTTGATTTGGAGGTAGATTTAAAATGACAGAACAAAAAAAGAAAACAACTAAATTTGCAGTTAGCGGAGACAAGATTTTTGGTATGGAGGTGTGGCAGCTTCAGGCGATGGTACCAATTTTAGTAGTGGTGTTGTTTGTAATAATGAGTTTGGGCTTGGTGGTAGTGCCAAAGATTGGTCAAATAAAGGATTATAGATCTCAAGTGAGTGATCTTAAGACTAAAATTGATGATCTAAATAAAAAAAGAGCTTATATTCAATCGATTGATGAAGGTGATCTTAAAGCTAAAGAGGAAGTATTGTTGATGGCGATGCCAGAATCTAAAGATATTTATTATCTACTAAATGTGGTGACTGGAGTGGTATCTGAATATGGTTTTATGGTAGACGGATTTTCTTTTTCTCCAGGAGAACTGAAAGAAGGTGGCGAGGAAGAGACGGCCAGTTTACAGGGCATATCCAGGGTTAGCTTTGATTTGAATTTAGTAGGACCGGGAGAGCGATATATTGAATTAATAGAGGGTTTGGAAAATTCACTACCAATTTTGTCTTTTGATGAAATAGATTCGAAAGTGGTGGGAGAGGCGGTATCGACAATTGATTTAAAGATGACGACTTATTTTGCATCAGGCAAGGAGAAAGTGGATGTGTCAAAGCTAGCTTATACTGACTTGATAATGACACAAAGCGAAACTGATTTACTTGAAGATCTAGCTAATTATAAAAAGATAGAGGGACTATTTGCGGTTGACGGAGGACTTGGAGGTGGCAAGACTTATCAGGAGTATGAATTGAAAAATCCGTTTGGAAACTAGAGGTTTTCCTCGATCTGAATATTAAATCTTTGGTTGGGGAAGGCTATGGCCATAAGGATGCGAAGGGATTTGATGATTTTACCTTGTTTACCAATAATTTGACCAATGATTTCCTGAGGAGAGGTTATATTTAGTTGGGTGATACCGGCTAATTCTGATTCAACTTGAGTAACAACTATTTGATCTTTTAAATCGACTTGGGTAATGGCTTGAATTATTTTTTGCAGAGTGTCTTGTGGAGTCATTTTTAATTATCAATTATTAATTTTTTTTTAAACCCTCCCCTAACCCCTCCCTTGACAGGGTGGGAAGATTGGAATTTTTATTTTTCGGGAGTTTCTGCAACAGGTTCGGTTTTTACAGTTTCTTCTGTTTTTACTTCGGTCTCCGGTTCGATTTTTGGTTCTGATTTAGTTTCCTCTTTTTTAGAACGGTCCTTTTTCTTTTTAGGAGGGTATTTACTTGGCTCTAAAAGTCTACCAACACCATCGGTTAATTTGGCACCATTTTTAATCCAGGTAGCTAATTTATCTTTGTCTACTTTTATTTCTTTGGTATGAGGATTGTAAAAGCCGATGTTGTCAGTATATTTTCCATCGAATTTGCTTCTATCTGGAGCAACAATAATTCGGTAGGTAATTTGATGTTTTTTACCTCGTGGCGATAATTTGATTTTTAGCATGAGGGTATTATACCTTTACAATTTTCAATTTACAATTTTCAATTTACAAAAATATGGAAAGATTGGTATTAGGTATTAATAATTTTTAAGGCTTCGATGGAGGCCATTTCTTCGGCTTTTTGTTTGGATTTACCAACACCTATCGCAATTTGTTTTTTGTCTACAAATACGGCTACTTTAAACGTCTTTTGGTGATCAGGACCGGACTCAGAGATAACTTGATAATGAGGGGTAATATTGAATTTGGCTTGGGCAATTTCCTGAAAAATACTTTTGGGATCTTTATAAACCTTTTTTTGAGACAGTTTTTTAACTTCCGGTAGTAAATGAAGATTGAGAAATTCAAAAGTAGTGGCTAGATCTGAATCTAGGTAAATAGCTCCGACTAAAGCTTCGAAGACATCTTCTAAAATGGAATCATTAAGACGTCCGCCTCCCCTATCTTCTCCAAGGCTTAGGAAAAGATATTGACCTAAATTTATTTTTTTGGCAATAATGGATAAGTTTTGAGTGCAAACAGATAAAGCCCGAAGATTGGTAAGTTTGCCTTCGGGAAAGTCGGGAAAAGTACGAAAAAGAAAGTCTGAAATCCAGAATTCGAGAATAGAATCTCCTAAAAACTCTAATCTTTCATATGACTTTTTGGTATTATTTTCGTTTAGGTAAGATTTGTGAGTAAGTGATTCGGTCAAAAGTAAGATGTCTTTGAATTTGTAGTTGATGATTTTTTGAAGGGTATCAAGATTTGTTTGATTCATGTCTTGGTGGAATTTGAATAATTAGGCTACCTAGAGCGCCATTAACGAAGCCGGAAGAGGATTTGGAACCATACCTTTTGGCAAGTTCGACAGCTTCATCGATGATGACTTTGGTAGGAGTTTGGAGTTTGTTTAGTAACTCCCAACAAGCTAGTCTTAAAATAGCTAAATCAACTTTGTTTATTTTTTCCAAAGGCCATTTACTGGCACTAGAACTAATCAACTGATCAATTTTGTCTATTTGGTCGACTATTTCCTGATTGAGAGGATCAGTATTTTTAGTAAACTGCCAAGCAAATAAGGATTTTAAAATTTTGATTCGTTTTAAATGGCGTGGATCAGTGTTACTTTTCACAGTTTGAGCAGGAATATCCCGGTTTTTTGAGCTGGCCGCATTTTTTACAGGCAACCGGGGTTACCAATTTTTTATCTTTTTGTTGTTGAGCGCGTCTTTTGCCTTGGCGACGGCTAGAGGGCCAATGTTTAGGTAGTGCAGTCATGGAGGTATTGTAACACAAATTTTTGACAAAATTTCTGATGTTTCGCCTTGTACTTCGTATTATTACTATCTTGAAATAGCATAAATTTAATTTTGGGCGGGGAGGAAGGTGCAATGTTTAGTAATGGGTTAGTTTGTCCATAGAGGCGGTATCTCTTTTTTGTCTATGTTTCCATTGATTGCTAGAAAGAGATTATCTGAATTAATAAAGTTATTGAATGTTTTTTTTGTTGACTCAGTATTTGAATTAATAATTTTTTTAAGATAATCTTCGATAGTCCACAATGAATTATTGTTGAAGAATTGTCTGTATGTATGAAAATCTACAAGGGAGGCTGAAGTCTGCAGGAAGAGTCTAGCTGATTTGGTAATCCTATTTTTAGTTAATTCCAGTTCAGGGCTGGTCAAACCTTTTTTACTGATGTTTGAAAATTGATAATTGATGATATTAATTACTTTGGAAAGATTTTTTGTTTCAGTAGAGGTTTTAATAGCCCACAAACCACCGTTTGATAAATAATTTGTTAATGTATTTATATTGTACACTAGGCCATTTTTATACCTTAATTCGTTCATTAGTATCGAAGAACGACTACCAGCGAGAGTTTGGATGATAAGTGATAGGCCGGCATCATTGTTTTTAGGGAAGACAGGAGGTATTTTGAATCCATAAATAAGATGGATAAAGTCTGATTGTAGAGATTTAGTAATTGAGATCTTTTGTTTGGATGTAATAGTAGAAATGTGAGTATTTAGTGTCTTGCTATAATTTAATTTATTAAGCCAGTTGAAATATTTTTCAATTTTCTGAATAGAAATATCTCCACTGGAAGATAAGATAATTTGTCCATTAAGGATATTCGTATCATAGAAAGTTAAAATATCCCTTTTTGTTATTTCTTTTAAAGAGCTTTCTGAACCTAGTATTGAATGGTCGAGAGGAGTGTTTTTGAACGCCAATGATGTAAAAGAGTCATATAGTGATTTAATAGGGTTAGCTTTTGTATTTTTGATTTCTATCAAGATCGAGTTTCGTTCAGTCTCTATTGTTTTGGTATTAAACAAAGGATTAAGAATAATTTGCTTTAAGATATCACTTGCGGTAGTAATATCACTTGGATCGCCTAACGAAATGTTGATGGATAAGGTTTCTAAGCCTGTTTGAGCATTAAAATAACCACCATGATTTTCTATATACGAAGAAAGGATGTTTTTAGTGGGAAATTTTTTAGTACCTGCTACTAAGAGGTGTTCGAGAAAGTGAGATATACCATCAATATGGTCAAATCTTGATCCAGCAACAAACATACATTTTATATAAAGGGGAGATCCTATTCTTCTAAAATTTATAAGTTGAATTCCATTAGAAAGAATTACTTGTTCTGGTTTAATTCCCAGATCTTTAAGTGTTGTCATTTAGTTTACCTTTAGTTATTTCTTAAAGTTGTTGATTTAGAACGTTTGAATTTTTGAGTGGGGATGAAAGGAAAGTATAGTTGAAAATGATGGTATGTGTTGTGTTGGTCTTTTATGGTTTGTTTCACCCCCACTGTGAAGAGGAAGAGTGTCTGGGGAAAACCTCAGACACTCTTCAGAGTCACTTGGTGTTAGCCGTCGTCGCCTTCGTAGCTTCCGGAATCGGGTGAGTCCCAACCGCCGGAATCTGCGTCTGATCCATCGCTGGACATGCCTGAGCTATCACCACTCCAACCAGTGTCGTAGTCACTGTCTCTGTCGCTGTCTCCAGGTCCCGTGTTCATCGCTTATCTCCTTTGTGTTTGCTTATGGAATACGTATTCGATTGGAAATAGATTATTTGTCGATATATGACTCCTTTCTCTAAAGTTAAGGAACATGTCACTTTTTCAAGAGCTGTTCTTGAAGTGACAATGTTAATTTTATACCTTAAGTAAGGAAAAATCAATATAGTTATAATGTATGTATTTTGTGTGTATTATTTCAAATAATCTGGAATGTAACAATTCTATCGTAAATCTAGTTTTGGGCGGGAAGAAAGGTGGGGGAAGTTTTAATAATTTGATCGACTAATTTGGGATAGTCTGAAATAATGTCTTTGGCAATTGAACGAACTAATTTGTTTTGGTCAGTATTGCTTAAATTGGCTAGTTTAAGTTGGGGGAAGCCGTGCTGGAGGGTGGAAAAAATGGTACCCGGTCCCCTATTCTCCAGATCAAATTTGGCAATTTTAAAACAATCGTAACTGTTTTTTATGAATTCGAGTCTTTTTAAAGTTTTGGGGTTTTGGGAAGATGTAAAAAAGCAACAAAAAGAAGGTTTATCTCCCCTACCGATTCGACCTCTTAATTGATGGAGTTGAGATAAACCGAATCTATCGGCTGAATTTACAATCATATAATTGGCGTTGGGGATATCAATACCGACTTCAATAATAGGAGTGGAGACCAAAATAGTGATTTTTTGTTGGATAAAATCATTGATAATTTTGTCTTTATTTTTGGTTTGGCCATGAAGTAGGCCAATAGACAGATCGGGAAATAATTTTTGTAGATGTGTAAATTCAGCTTGGGCAGAAACAACCTGATCATTTTTATCGGAATCATCTATAAAAGGACAAACTACGAAGGCTTGAGAGTGGTTGAGTTTGAGCTGTTGGTAGAGCCATTGATAACAACTGGATTGTTTTTGAGAAGGAACTAAAAAAGTAGTTGGCTTGAGCCGGGTCGTAGGCATAGTGTGAATTGATGAGACATTAAGATTACCCAAAAGAGTCAGTTTAATGGAGCGAGGAATGGGAGTGGCTGTCATAGTTAAGCTATGGGGAGGATTTGGAGATGATAAAAGAGCGCTTCTTTGATCTACTCCAAATTTGTGTTGCTCATCAATGATGACTAAGCTAACTTTGTCTTTTAGTTTTTGTTGACGGTAAAAAACAGCATGAGTGGCAATAATTATCTGGTTAGTTTTTGTGATTTTGGTTGATTTGGTTGAAGAGGTAATTAGTTTGATTGGAACTTTTGGCAAAAGTGTTTTGAAGTTTTGGTAATGTTGAGTAGCTAATATTTGAGTGGGAGCTATCAGAATTGACAATTTTGAATTGAGGTAGGCAAGGTAACAAGCCAAAAGAGCGATAATGGTTTTGCCCGAGCCTACATCGCCCTGAATTAATCTGTTAGCAACATTATCTGAGATTAGGTCTGATTTAACTTGGCGCCAGACTTTTTGTTGATCGGAGGTGAGCTTATAAGGAAGTGAAGCAATAAGTTGTTTTATCTTACTGTTGATGATTTTATCTGTCTTTAATGAATGGGTGGTGGTAAGGGATTGCCATTTGTGTTTAAGAATTAGAGAATTGAGATGAATTGATAAAAGTTCGTCGACCGAAAGTCTATGTTGAGATAGAGCTATATCAGTAGTATTTTGGGGTTGATGAACTTTTTGAAGGGAAAGAGGGGTAGAAATGAGCTGGTATTTTTGTTGGATAGAAATGGGCAGAGGGTCTTTAATTTGAGGAATGATAGTATGAAGATTTTTGGTAATTAAATTGTTGAGTTGGTTTGAAGATAATCCTTTGGTTTGTGGATAAATTGGAAATATTTTCTTTAGTTTGGTATCGCCGATTTTTGGAAAAAATATAGTTTTTTTATTTTTGTAAAAGGTAATTTGGCCAGCAACAGAAACTAGTTTGCCTGCTTTGATGATTTTGGTTAAGAAGGGTTGGTTTAACCAAACTAGCTGAATTTGACCAGTTGAGTCAAAAGCTTGGGCAATCTGTAAATTCTTCTTAGTGGGGGTAAAGATATTTTTAAAGTCCGAAATTTTTAGAGTAAGAGAAATGTTTTCTTCGATAGGAGCATCTTGAATCGTGGTGGTATGGGTAAAATCCAAGTAATCTCTAGGAAAATGATAAACCAAGTCAAGAGGAGTATTGATTTTGAGTTTGATTAACTTGGGAATTGTTTTGGGACCAATGCCCTTGAGTTTTTCTAATTCGACCACACTTTATGTTATCATTGGGAGTGAAAATATTATTTTTAAAGATAAAAAAGAAAAATATTTTTAAGGGAGT
>DBRI01000016.1 GCA_002306295.1 Patescibacteria group bacterium UBA1372
CGGATTCGTTTTAGAACTTACTAACTTCTATGTCAATTATTTTGCTGTACTTCAACTTGTTGTCCCTGTCCTTGGCCTCCACCACCTTCAATCACTACATTTTGCACATCCACATTACCGGCCCCTGGTCCAGTTCCTGGCGCAAATTTCATTTCTCCTCCTTCAATTACCACCCCACCTTGTCCACCCGGCCCCGTTCCTGGCGCATATATCAATTTTCCACCGCCCTCATACACTATTCCAGCCTCTCCTCCTGGTCCAGTTCCTGGCGCCCACACATGAGCCACTTCATTTACAAATTCTGTTGCTCCCAAGGGTCCATTTACTTCAACAATATTTTTAGCCACTTGGTTTACCACCTGTTCCTGCACCTGTATCATCTGTTCTTTTGTGCCCGGATCTACCACCCAATTTTTAATTTCCTCCATCGTCTGTTGTTGTTCCACCACTTTTTCTGCTATTTGATTCATCATTTGACTATCATCAATTTTACCCATAAGTTCATTCTGTTTCCCTTTTATTTCGCCATAATTACTAATCATATTTTCCACTCTCTCTCCGTTTCCATCTTCCGCATACATTTGTGCTCTTTCAAGTCTTCTGTCTGCTTGTTTATCAAGTACTTCTATTTTTTTCTCCACTCCAATTGCAAACATATACTCAAAAGTCTCCTGTACTTTGACTAAAATACCACTTCCGGCGTCCACCACGTCATTCAAACCAACTGCCTCAACCTGTTTGGGTATAAAAAGAACCGTTAACAGCAAAAACAAACCAATGTTTACAAATCTTTTATTTTTAATCATATCTAATCATACATCTTTTTTCTCTCTATTCCAAAAAAATTTTTACAATTTTATCATCATCAGTTTTAGGTTGTCCTCTTCCATCTCTATTATTAGTTCCTATATAAAAATAGCCATCTTTTCCAAATCTTATAAATCTCATTCTTCCATACACTCCATCCAATAGTCTCTCCAGTTCTATATTCTCAGTTTGGGCTTTCATTCTATACAAATTTTGCCCCCTCAGACCCACAAAATATATCCAATCATCCACAATCTCCATTCCCGACGGTGCCCATGTTTCATTTGTCCCCGAATTAATCACCGGTGTTATCATACCTTCTCTTGTTTCATTGCCTGTAATTTCCGGCCAACCATAGTTACCACCGGCAACTATTAAATTTACCTCGTCCATTGTCGACGGTCCATGCTCCGTTGCCCATAATCGGCCTTCTGAATCCCAAGCTATTCCTTGCACATTTCTGTGACCATACGAATAAATTTCATTTTCAAATGGATTATCTGTTGGAATACTTCCATCGTCTTTTATTCTCAAAATTTTCCCTGCCAGATAATCCAAATTTTGTGCAAGATTTGTTTGATTTGCATCACCTGTTGCCACATACAAATAGCCATCCGGTCCAAATTTAAGTCTGCCACCATTATGTATTATTGCTCCCTCAATTCCGGACAGTATTATTTCTCCATCGCTTATTCCATTTTCTCCAAGGCTGTATCTTCTGACTTCATTTTTAGTCCCACTATCTCTGTCTACCGTCATATATAAATAAAGCCATTTGTTTTCAGAAAAGTTTGGGTGAAGTGCCATTCCCAATAGACCTCCTTCACCTTCACTTTTTACCTCATCAATTTGGGCTATTGTTCTCTTAAGGCCATTTTCAATTTTTATTAATCTTCCCTTCCTTTCTGCCACCAATATCACCTCATTATCTAAAAACACAATTTCCCAAGGTATTTCCAAATCTGTTGCCACTATTTCGGTTTGATTAGATTTTTCTTCCACTAAAGTAGGCAATATTTGACTACCAACAATTGCTTCCTGTTTCCGTTCTCTCAACCCAAAGCTAATTATCAGTAAAATTATTACACCAATAGTTGCCAATAAAATTCCCGTTTTCACCTGCATAATCAATTTTATTCCTATATTTCAATTTTAAGCAAATATCCAAACCTAAATTTTGCTATCTTTCTATCTATAAATCTCAAAAGATAATATAATAAACAAACTACCAGCATAATTTATTTACTTATGTCCAAGGCCAATATCAATTCTCACACCATCATCAAAGTTCAAAAACTGACTAAAAAATTTAATGGTTTCACTGCTGTTGATGATATTTCTTTCACTATAAACAAAGGTGAAGTTTTTGCTTTTCTTGGTCCAAATGGCGCCGGTAAAACCACCACCATTAAAATGCTAACTACTCTCTTAAGACCTACCAAAGGTAAAATTTCAATTAACGGCTTCGATGTCAAACACCACCAACACCAGGTCAGGCGATCCTTCGGTATCGTTTTTCAAGATTTTAGTCTCGATGAAGAGTTAACCGCTTGGGAAAATATGTATTTCCATGCAGTTTTATACAAGGTTCCAGGAAATCTTGTTAAAAAAAGGATAAATAATTTACTTCGTTTGGTTAGTCTATCTGACCGAAAAAACGATTTCGTTAAAACTTTTTCTGGTGGTATGCGTCGTCGTTTAGAAATTGCCCGCGGTCTTCTTCATCGTCCTCAAATTTTATTTCTCGACGAGCCTACTCTTGGCTTAGACGCCCAGACCAGGAATAAGCTTTGGAGTCAAATTTATAAACTTAATCATAAATATCAAACCACCATTTTCTTTACCACCCATTATTTAGATGAGGCCGAAAAAATGGCTAGTCGGGTAGCTATTATTGATCATGGTCAAATTGTTGCTCAAGGCACTGCCTTGGAGTTAAAACAGCTTACTAAAACTAATTCTTTAGAAGATGCTTACCTTAAAATTACAGGTAAGGATATTCGTCAAGAAAGTGTCGATTATATGTCAAAAATGAGACTTAGGCAGTCAAGGAGGCCTCGATGATCAAAATTATTTATATTATGTGGCTTCGCCAAATTAAGCGTTATTGGCGGTCAAAATCTCGTATTATTGGCTCCATTGGTCAGCCTATGCTTTATTTAGTTGCTATGGGTTTTGGTTTAGGTGGTATTTATCAAAAAGCTGGTGGTGGTAATTACATTGATTTTCTGGCTCCTGGAGTTATTAGTCAGTCTATTATGTTTATGGCTGTTTTCAACGGTGTTGATCTAATTTGGGATAAACAATTTGGCTTTCTTAAGGAAACTTTAGTTGCTCCAGTCTCCAGATTGGAGATTGTTTTAGGCCGGGTTTTAGGCGGTGCCACCATATCTGTTATTCAAGGTATTCTGGTTTTTCTTTTAACTTTAGTTGTAGGTTTCAAACCTGAAAATTTATCATACCTTCTTCCTTCTGTTGGTCTTATGTTCTTAATTGGCCTTTTCTATGCTAGTTTAGGCACTGCTATTGCCTCACTTATGAAAGATTTTCATGGTTTTCAGCTGATAATGAATTTTCTAATCATGCCCTCTTACTTTCTTTCCGGCGCTCTTTTCCCTCTAGATTCTGCTCCGCCAGCTCTTCAAACTATTGCCTCATTTAATCCTCTTACCTATGGAGTCAGTGGTCTCCGTCAACTAATGGCCGGCACTGTTAATTATTCTTTAGGTATAGACATATTAATTCTTATTATTTTATCGTCGATTACTTTATCTATTACTAGCTATCTTTTCACTAAAATCGAAGCCTAGTTATATGGATCAAAAAACTATTATTGTCGAGCTAGAAAAAATAAATCAAGCTGTTTTATCTTGCCAAAAATGCCCTCTTTCTCAGACCAGACACAATCCTGTTTTTGGTCAAGGTCATCCTCAGGCTAAAATCATTTTCGTTGGTGAAGCCCCGGGTTTTAATGAAGATCAGACCGGCCAACCCTTTTGTGGCGTCGCTGGTCAAGTCTTCGATCGTCTTTTAAACTCTGTTGGTCTAAATAGAAATCAAATTTACATAACCAATATTTTAAAATGTCGTCCGCCTAATAATCGTGATCCTCAACTAGACGAAATTAAAGCCTGTACTCCATACCTAGAAAAACAAATTGAATTGATAAACCCCCAGATTATTTGTCCTTTAGGCAGGCACTCGATGAAATTTATTATGGAAAAATACGGACTACAAGACTACACTCAAGGAATTAGTAAAATTCACGGTAAGATTTTTCAGGTCGGCAATCTTTTTGAAAATCATATTATTATTCCTTTTTATCATCCAGCTGTTGCCACCTACAATCAAAATATGTTTCCAATTCTTGAAAAAGACTTTCAAATCCTAAAAAATTAATTTGTTAAACTAAGACATTATCATTTAATTTTTAATTATGGACACCAACCAAATCAACCAAGCCGAAATTATTCCTATGCCTAGAATTGGAGAGAAAGCTCCTGCTTTTAAAGCCGTTACTACTCAAGGAGACATAGATTTTCCCAATCAATACAAAGGTAAATGGGTTATTTTATTTTCCCATCCAGCTGATTTTACTCCTGTTTGTACTTCCGAATTCATGACTTTTGCCAATATGTCCAAACAGTTTGATAAAGCTAACTGCCAGCTTGTTGGCCTTTCTGTTGACGGACTTTATAGCCATATTGCTTGGTTGAGGACTATCAAAGAAAAAATTCAATACAAGGGTATGAAAAATATTGAAGTCAAATTTCCTTTGATAGAAGACATTACCATGGAAGTTGCCAAAAAATATGGAATGATTCAACCAGGTGAAAGCAATACAAAGGCGGTTAGAGCCGTCTTTTTCATAGACCCAAAAGGTATTATTAGAACCATTCTTTATTATCCCCTTAGCCTTGGCCGAAATTTTGATGAATTATACAGAGTCCTAATTGCTCTCCAAACAGCTGACGCTTATTCAGTTGCCTTACCCGCTGACTGGCGCCCTGGAGATGACGTTATTGTTCCTACTGCTGGTTCCTGTGGTGTTGCCAAACAACGCATGGCTAACAAAAAAGACATGACCTGTTACGATTGGTTCTTTTGTACTAAAAAATTATCCAAAGATTTGGTAAATAAAATTATTGGCAAAAAATAAACCAATACATTTATTGCCAGTCGTCTTTTGACCAAAATAAAGTTTGAAACTCTGTTGCCTCGCATGGATTCGAACCACGATTGATCGGTTCAGAGCCGACTTGCCTACCATTAGCAGACGAGGCAGTAACTATACTATTATATGTTAATTAGCCGACTTACCCGCCGTAGCTTTAGCGTAGGCTGGGCGAGGCATTAATTTAGCTTGATTTTAACTTATTTCATCTATTTTTCCTAGTTATCCATCACTTCAGTCGGTTTAATCTCGTTTACCACCCCATCTATATATTCCTGTACAGCGTTCCAATATCCAATTCCGTCAATTGACGTCAATATAAATTGTCCTGCACTACTTTTACTATCCATTAGCACATTTTCGGTGGTCAAGGCAATATTTTCGATTTCATAATTTGAAAACTGGTCAAATCTATTTACCCATTCATTCATTTTTTCCAAATCAATATCTGTCTGTATATGCCAGCTTAATTGGCTTATCAACGGTATTACCTTTGGTAAAAAGCCAATTGATATCACTTTATTTTTTACCGCTTCAATTACTTCTCTCTGTCTTCTGGCTCTATTAAAGTCTCCGCCGTCTGTAGGGGAGTGCCTCGACCTCACGTACTTTAAGGCCAATTCACCACTCATCTCTACCAATCCTTTTTCAAATTTCAATGTTTCAAATCTACATTCATATGCTTGTTCCAGTTTCCACCCAGACATGGTTGCCTCAATTGCTGTTATTTCTTCAACACTTTTTCCACAAGTCTCATTCTCAGCCCCTTTTATAGGATAAAATGGATCTTCAAAACTTCTAGCCACATATACATTAATTCCTCCTAAGTTATCTATAGCACTCATAAATCCGGAGAAATCTACTGCTACAAAATAATCTATTGGCATCCCCAAAACCTCTCCTAACACACTTTTTACCACCATTCCTCCTCCGGCTTCCCCGGTATATTCTATTGCTTTATTTGGATACTTTTTATCATCACCTCCCAGTACAAAAGCCGCATTTATCTTATACCAATGTTCTTCGCCTTCTATAGTAGATAAAGGTAGTTTTACCCACAAATCACGTGGTATCGATATCATCAATATTCTTTCCTTCTTTGGTTGTACCCTGGCAACTAATATTGAATCCGTCAATCCGGCCCCATCATGATCTCCTCCGGCATATCCCAATAGTGCCACGCTAAAATCAGCATCAGGGTCTGGTGTCGGTGTAGCTGTCGGTGGTATCACACTTGTTGGTAATATTGGTTTATTTGGTACCACCACTACTCTCTTGTAGCTTTTATACAATCTCAATCCTCCTACCAAAATTATTGCTCCCACTACTCCAGCCCCTACCGCCGGTAATATTTTTTTAACCCACATTTGTCTGTCAATCATTGCTCTACATTATACGAATTTTTTTGCCAAAAAAGTGTAAAATAATTTATGATCAACTTTCTAAAAAAACATTGGGCAGTCATTTTACTCGTTTTAGTCCTTCTAAACTCTCTTAAGAACAATTTTTTAGGTAACGTCTACAACCTTTCTACCCCACAATCCTACAATGAATCTTACGGTATTGCCATGGATGCTGTTGGTACAGCCCCCAAATTAGCCAATTTAAGTGCCCCTAGCATTTCTTTACCTGGTCGCCAAGCCGCTCCAAGTGATTCTCCAGATCGTCTGGTCATTACTGACACATCTTTATCTCTTCAGGTTAAAGATGTTTCTCAATCCATTAATACAATTCAACAGGAAACCCAAAAATTAGGTGGCTTTTTAGTAAATTCACATTTAAGTAAGCCCGAAATGGCTGCTTCTGGAAACATTACTATTCGTATCCCTTCAGATAAATTACCCCAAGCTTTAGAGGTTTTTAGATCCTTAGCTGTTAAAGTTGTCTCTGAGTCAGTCGTTGGTACCGACGTTACCGACCAATACGAAGACCTCGATGCTAGATTAGCCGTTCTTTACAAAACCAAAGC
>DBRI01000023.1 GCA_002306295.1 Patescibacteria group bacterium UBA1372
TAATATAAACACAAAAAAGTGTAACAAAAATTAGGATGGAGTTGGAGGAAGAGGTTTTGGTGTTACAGTAAATCCGTTTTGTTCAAGAATTCTTATAACAATGTTATCTGCTCGATTAACAATAGATAATTTTTCTTCGGTGGTTAATTTATCATAACCATGATCAGGATCATCAGCGTAATAAGTTTCAACTCTGTTTTGTTCTTCTTCTGTCAGTAATTGTTCATCGCCTACGATTTGTCCGTCTAACACTTTATATTGTATCGTTCTGTTTTTATTCAATTTAATGGTTCTAATTAAATCTTCTACTTCTATTCGAAAATCATCATCTATTGGAAAAGTTATACCATAACCGTTCATTATAAAAGAAAAAATTGTATAAACTCTAGTTAATCTATTTATGCCTATACGGTTTTGATTTAGTAAATCTTGAGTTGGTATGGGTTGTTTTTCTTCCCATAAAACCCTTTGATTACGATGACTTGTAAAGGTGTCTGTTAACAAAGGTCCTGTTATGTAGTTAGTCATGATTCTTGTGAAAACTTTGCCAGTCTCATCAATATGGGATGTTGAATCTGTTTGTTTGACAGTATATCCATAATCATGAATTTTAATTTGAGCTTCCTGGGGATCGACAAATTCAAATTGTGGGGTTGGTAGAGAAACTTCTGGTGAGAGTTTGCCGTCTGGCATAGTTATTTAGTTTACAGTAAAAAGATTTATATGAGAATATTATTTAGACATGATGAAAATTTTAGCTGGTTTAGGATGGGTATTGTTTGGATTAAGTATTTTGTTTGGGAAAATAATATTTGGTAATAAATCGGGAGATGAAGGCATCAAAGTGATTGGGGTAATTGACGGCGACACAATAGTGCTGGATGGTAAAGTCAAATTGAGATTAAGACAAATTGATGCACCTGAATTGGAATTTTGCTGGGGAGAAGAATCAAAACAATATTTAGATGAATTGCTGACCGGTAAATATATAGAAATTAAAGAAAAAACCTTAGACCAACAGGGTAGGGATATGGCTCTAGTTTATATGGACGGGAAGTTGGTAAATGAAATGATGTTGGTAAACGGCATGGCCAGATATCACAGTGACTCAACAACAGTCAGAGAAGATTTAAAAACAGCTCAAGAATTTGCCAAAACAAACAATTTGGGATTGTTTTCAACAAAATGTTACCAACAAAAAGAAAATGTTGAAAATCCGAAATGTAATATAAAAGCCAATATTGATAAAAATACCAAAGATAGAGTGTATTATGTGCCTGGTTGTGTCCAATACAAAACGGCAATAGTGGAAAAGGATATTGGGGAGAACTGGTATTGTAGTGAAAAAGAAGCTGTAGAAGCTGGATTTAGAAAATCAGAAAGATGTCCCTAAATATTTGAAAAAAGCGATAACAGAATCAAGATAAACTGTTTCGGTGTAAAGGTAGTAGCCAGCAAAAGCCAAAGTTAAGATTAATAAAAATATAAAAAAGATTTTGCCAAATCCGGATGATTTCTTTTTAGAGACAAAAGATTTTGGCTCGGGTGATATTAATAATTTGTAGGCGTAAAAACCTTTCTTGATATCATCTTTTGACCAACCTTTGGCACTGAGAGCTTGTTCTATTTGAATTTTACTAATACCGTTTTCTTGATTCTTTCTGATGTAATCAATTAGCTCTTGAGTAACCACAATTTATTCTAGATATTAATTTTCAAAATATCAACGACTGCAAAAACGTGTGCCAGAATGAAAAGTGAGTAGAAGAAGTATAAGAATAGCTAAAAAAGTAGCTATATGAACATACAAAAGAGGTTTGTTTTTCAAAAGTGATTTAAGCAATAAATAATCTTAACTTTTTTGTGATTTGTTTTAAAGCCCTTAACTATTTTTATACTGGATTTTGGAATTGAGAGATATTTGCTTAATAAATTTATGACGGAAAGATTTGCTTGATTATTAATAGCTGGTTTAACAGTGTAAATCTTGTAATCTTTCAAAGAAAGTTTAGTCACTTTGTTTTGTTTTGATTTTGGTTTAACAATTACATATAAGTTCATGATAAGTTAAATTAATTATAAAGATTTGAAAGGATGAGTAAAGATAACGAAAAGATTATATGGCAAGAAGAGATTGTTTGTTGTGAGGCTGGCTGTATTTTAGCTTTAGCTCCAGTATATGGCGTTAGTGTTAGAGTGATGGCAAGAGAAGGGGAAGAAAAAAGTCCTGGTGTCCGAATTCCTGAAGGAAGTATGATATTGAGAGTTGAATATGGTTCGAGTGATCAGTTATCTGTTTTTATGAAAGCTGTTACTGATTTTCAAATGTTAACTAGAAGAAATTGATAATTTTTTGTCGGCATTGTACCGAAAAGTTCGAACTGTATTCATGAAATTGTAACATTTACCCGCCTGTGGTGGGCAGCCCCGTACGCCGCGGGTGGGGGCGCGGCGTAAAAAGCGGGGCTCGATTGAACAAAACTGTCGGCTCGAAACGCAAAAATTTTAGCGATATTAGATTGAAGTAGATTTAGATATTATGATAATTTGATATTGTCAGTTCAAATATTGTTTTCGGCAAATATTTAAAGTTTATAATGGATAAACTGCTGTATAATACAGGAAAATTATATTTGAACTATTAAATCAAATGTCTTTTAAACGAAAAAAGGTAGGAGATATCCTCGAATATCTTGGTGGTGATATTGTCAATGCGGCATTTTTAGATAAATCAATAAATGAAACTGACGTTAGCGATATATGTTTTGATTCGAGAGAAGTCAAACAGAATGCTATTTTCGTAGCAAATAAGGGAAGGAGCTCTGATAGCCACAAGTTTATAGAAGACGTCAAACAACGAGGCGCTGTGTGCTGTGTAGTGTCTGAATTGCAAGAAGGCATAAATATCCCACAAGTTCAAGTTAAAGACACGAGGGAGGCAGTTGCAAAAATATCAAATTACTACTTTGACTACCCATCAAGAGAAATTCCACTTGTAGGTGTAACCGGATCAAGTGGAAAAACTAGTACGAGTTGGATCCTGGCATCCATACTAGATCTGTGTGGCAAACATGTGGATACGTTTGGCTCCTACACAAGTGGCGCATTATTTTCGTTTACCGGTGTTAAGCCGGACAGCCAGATACTGGAGGCTAATAGAATTGTTGAAAGAATTCGTCATGATGTAGACGGAGGTAAAAATACCGTAGTTATGGAAGTAAACTCGTATGATTTAGCGTTAAAAAGAGTTGAGTCTTCTACATTTGCTGGAGCAATCTTTACAAATATTTCCAATGACCATGTCGACTACCACGGTTCATTTGCAGAGTACTTGGCCACAAAAAAACATCTTAGTGATCTAGTCAGAGAAGGTGGTTTTGTGGTTGTCAACAAAGATGATTCCGAACTGGGTAAAGATGGTATCTTCCCGCCTAGACTGAGAGTATTAACATTTAGTACCAAAGACAAAACAGCTGATCTTTACGCCGAAAAAATAACTGAAACGCTTCAGGGAACTACTTTTTGTCTCAAGGTCGACGAAGCTTTATACCATACTAAAATCAATTTAATGGGTGCTTTTCAGGTACAGAATTGTTTGGCGGCTATTTTAGCAGCCGCCGAGATGGGAGTTCCTATAGAAAACATCGTCAAAGTACTACCCGAAATCACATCTCCACCCGGAAGATACCAGATTATTGAAAAGAATGATTCGTTATTTGTGGTTGATTACGCTCATAATGAAAACTCATTGTACCAATCACTCAATTTATCAAGATCTCTCGCCAAAGGAAGAGTTATTGCCGTTTACGGAGGGGAGTGGGATGGTCAAAATCAAAAGAGGCGACTAATGGGACAGATGATTGGAGAAAAAGCAGATATCGTTGTGATAACCACTAATAACCCTAAACTCGAATCAGTTGATGTTGCAGTAAAGGAAATTAAAGAAGGTGTGGCAAAGTCAAAAAGTTCATTTTTTACAGTTCCAGATAGAAGGTTGGCTATTAAAAAAGCTTTAGAAATACGACATTCGGGGGATTTAGTTATTGTTTTAGGTAGCGGTCATCATAGCATTCAACAAATAGATTCTGAAAAAATACCGTTTAATGATTATTTGGTATTAAAGGAATTACTGGAAAATGAATAAGAACAGTTTTCTTATAGGAGTTATAGGCCTCGGAAGAATGGGGTATGGCATTGCTTCAAACATCATCAAAAATACTAGTAGCTCCATACTTGTTTATGATAAAGATAAAGCAAAATCTAACAAATTAAAGTCAGAATTTGGTGACCGATGCATAGTTTGCCCGGATTTAACCAGTATTGCACAAAGTGCAAAAGTATTTTTTATATGCTTGCCTCTGCCAAGAGTATCAAAAGAAGTTATTTTTGGAAAAAATGGCATACTCAAATATGTAAAAAAAGATGCTGTACTAATCGAGCTAAGCACCTTATCCCCTGACGATTCTTTGCTAATAAATGAAAAATGTAAAAAAAAGAAAGTCTCTTACTTAGAGTCTCCCATAAAGGGACGCGAAAACGATGCTAGACTTGGCATTTTACACTTGGAGGTAGGTGGTGCCCCCAATGTTTATAGAAGAATGAGACCTTTGCTCAAATTATTCTCAAAACATATCGTTTATACCGGCGACGTGGGCTCAGCATCAACATTAAAACTGTTGAGGAATGCACCAAGATACACAAACTTAATCCTATCTTTTGAAATATTGAGATTAATTAATTTATTGAAATTAAATAAACGACACCAAAAAATTTTACTAGACGGAATATTAACAAATATTTGTTGGGTGTGGAAAAGAAACATTGACAATATACTGGCCAGAGAAATTACTCCAAGTGAATGTATTGATATTAGGGAAAAAGATACTGCCATGATAAAGATATTTGTACGAAAGTACGGTCGTTTTCCGTTAATCGATTTAACAGAAAAAGTATTTTCAGGATACAAAAATAAAGATCTAAATAACATAATAAAATTGCTCGAAAAAGAATTATGATCCAAAGAAAGAAGTTTAGTGAAGTATTGGTAAAATTACTGGAAAACATGGGGGTCGAATATGTGTTTGGAATTCCTGGTGCTCCAATTAAACCAATACTTGAAGATATAAATAAATCAAAAAAAATTAAATTTGTACTTGCCAAATCAGAGTTAGGTGCTGGCTACATGGCTGAGGTATATTCGAGGGTATCAGGTAAAATTGGTGTATGTCTTGTATCATCTGGTCCTGGTGCCACAGGGCTAGGAACAGCATTGGCTATGGCAAAATCCAACTCTACACCTCTACTGATAATTTCAGGTGAGGTAAATACAAGGTATTTTGGTAAAGATGTGTTTCAGAGTTCAGACCCGAAGTCTATTAATGTCGTTGGGATGTATAAGATGGTAATCAGCCAAAGTTTGATATGCACCAATCCAAAAAATGCGGTCAGACGACTAATCCAAATAGTCAATACAATAAATGATAAGAGGCAACCCATATTTTTATCCTTACCTATAAATATAATTACTTCAGATGTCAGTGCCCTACAAACGAAGAATCTCCTAAGTTGCAAGTTGTCTGAGAACAATTATTTACTAGATGAAAGTAAAAAAAATATATGCGCTACTGTAGATAAAATTTCCAAAGCAAAAACGATTTTGGTTATTGGTGGATATGGAGTTTTGGCTTCTAGGGCAGTCGATGAATTTGAAGAATTAGTAAAAAAATTATTCGTACCTGTGGTAACTACTAGCAAGGCAAAGAGTTGCTTTACAAACAAAAACCAACTATTCTTCGGAACCATAGGGCACGCAGGTTCATGTTTAGCAAATAATCTATTATATAAAGAGAGATTTGACATAATACTAGTTGTCGGTTCAAGACTCGGTTCGTGGTCAACGAACCTTTGGTGTGACAATCTAAGAGACAGCTTTATTATTCAAATCGATAAGGATTTTGCCTCACTTGGGAAAAATCTAAAGATCGGGATAGGTGTGCTTGGTGATATTAAAGTAATTCTAAAAGAGATGAACAACAGGATCAAATCACGAAAAACAGATATTGCTCTTAAGAAAATTGTAGAGCTTAAAAGTAAATACTACGAGAAGTGTGAAACCCTCAGCATAAAATACGATAAATGCGGCCTTGATCCTGGTATGGTGATAGATAAAGTTCGTTTCTTATTCGACGATAAGACTACTTTTATTGTTGATGCCGGCACACCTCGAGCATGGGTCATAAACCGAATGGGGTTCAATACTCCGTATACTTTTATTGAAGGTGGAGGATTTTCACCAATGGGTTATGCTACTGCTGGTGTTATTGGTGCAAGTTTTGCCCTTAATAAACCTGTTGTTGCAATCGTTGGTGATGGAAGCTTTCTTATGCATGGTACAGAAGTGCACACAGCAGTCGAGCATAAATTACCGATTATATGGATAATTATTAATAATTGTGGTATGGCGGCAATTCACCATGGCCAGGTGCAAACCGGATTTACAAGCAGTGCAAATTTCTACAGCACAAAACCCAGGTTTGACACAATGGCAAGATCACTTGGTGCGGCTGGATACAGAATAAACAACTTGAATGACCTTAACTGTAAATTAGTAAATGCAATACTGAAAAACCAGGTGCCGTCAGTTATAGATATAATCTCTAACAGAGATATTGTGCCGCCTGTTAGGTTCTAGTCATTTTGAAACCGAAAAAACCGGACTACTCTGCCAAAGTCTCTTTGCCATTGATGAGCAAATTTAGCTGGATTAGCGATATCCTCAAAACTGTCGATAAGAACTATCTTTTGATTTAAACCTTCTGCATGCAAAATTCCCTGACTAGTCACTATTCCACTATGAGGAATCTTTTTCCTGATTCTAATAAAAACTACATCCCCAATTTTGAATTGGTTTTTATCAAACACTTTTATTTTGGTTTTTTTTCCAAGAACGATTTGGTCCAAGCTGTTTTTAGGCAAAAGAACATTCTCAAGTTTGAAAATAATATTCTGAATCAACCCGGAACAATCGAAACCGAATTTAGGTGAACGTCCACCAAATATATATGGCATTCCCATATACGGAGAATATATATCTATTAATTTCCTCTCTAGTGTTTCCTGATCTGGAAAGACAAATTGTATTTTAGTAGAGTTTACTCTTGGAACCTTCTGCCAGCGTTCTGAAAATTCACTGTAATCTGGGCTTTTACCGTTAAAAACCACAACACAATCTTTATTTGATATGCGGATCCATCCCATTGACAAATCCTCAAGCTGGACTAAGCACCAACCACTAATTTGTTTCAGGACTCGAAAAGTTTCACCACTCAAAACATGCGTTGCGAGCTTTGGCTGCTCTTCCGGAGCCCTATATATGCTTTGATCTATAAGAGATTTACCCCAACCAATTTCCAGACGATCTTTTGGATCTGATAATGTTTTAATATTATCAGTTACAGTTATTTTTTTTCTGTTAATTATACTCATAAATTTATTTTTCAATTTGATACTCCCCATCTCGCCGCTAAGAATAACTTCATCTTTGTTCTGATTGACAGTGACGTCAAATAGCACAAGACTCTGACCAAACTGTCTTGTTAACCTCTTCTTGAAAATACCAATCAAGTTGTTTATTGTATCTATATTTTGTTGCATATATTGTCTATAATATCACGACTATTTGATTTCTATGAAGAAATGAAAAAAAGAAAAGTTGTTATATGTGGTGGATCTGGTTATGTAGCAGGCGAATTACTTAGTATTCTACTGTTACATAAGTTTGCGGATGTGATTCAAGTAACATCCCATAGTAATCCTGGAAAATTTATTTCAGATATCCATCCTCGTCTGAAGGGCTTTACAGATATCAAATTTAGTGAAAACCTAAAGAATCTTAGTCAATATAAAAATGATAATTTGACGATATTTTCTATATTCCCTTCTGATATCGTAGAAGATGAAATCAACACAATAATAAAATCAGCAAAAACAGAACATGTAAACATTCAAATTATTGATTTGGGATCCTCTTTTAGACCATCAATCCAACACCCGCATGTTAATAATGAATTTGTCTATGGTCTTTCAGAAATAAACAGAACAACGATATGTAACTCTACAAAGATAGCAAATCCTGGCTGTGCCGCGACAGCTATTCAACTGGGATTATTTCCGGTTCTATCAAAATACAACATCAACAACCTTTGTATCAATTTTAGTAGCGGAGCCAGTAGCTCAGGGTCAGAACCAATTTATGGCACGCATTTCCCTATTAGGAGTGAAAACTATAGAGCGTTTAAAGTTCTTACCCATCAACACGAAGATGAAATAATCGCGTTTACTACTGACAAGACAGGAGTACAGATAGCACCCGCAATAATCCCACACGTTGGGCCGTGGAAAAGAGGTATATTGGCAAGTGTGTGCATTGGTACAGATAAGCCAGTAACCACATCAGAAATAAAAAAATTGTTTACAGAACATTACCAAAGAGAACCTTTTGTGAGATTCAGAGACATCTCTCCTGAGATTAGAAACGTGGCCGGTACAAATTTCGTTGACATTTCAGTTTATGCAAAGAACAAATCTATCGTTGTCCTTGTCGCGATTGATAATTTAATTAAAGGTGGGGCGGGACAGGCTGTACAAAATTATAATTTAATGAATGGTTTTGATGAAACCGAAGGTTTATGGTTTCCTGGAGGATCGTCTTTTAATTAAAGCCCGGTATGTATGAGCAATAGCATTAATTACGACGATTTAATAAAAATATACACGAGAGTATTTAAAGGCGTAAAAGAATACACAGGGTATGAATACCGCTTAGATCATGGTTTCAGAGTGTTCAAATATTGTAAACATTTTTGTGAAATGGATTTTTTAAAGAATAAAAATGTCAACAAAGACGCTTTACTGATCGCCGCCTTGTTTCATGATATTGGCAAAATACATAAAGTTAATGATATGAAATTTATGGGAGGCTATGATGATGAAAAATTCAAACACGATGAAGTTGGAGAGAAGATAGTTGCAGATTATTTAGGTAAATACGTGGGTAACAGTGAATTGATAAAAAAAATCAGCAGAATAATTGGTGGTCACCACGGAAATAATCTGACAGAGTTTGAATCATATGTAATCTGGGATGCAGACCGGTTAGACAATAGCGGGATAATGTTATTAATACGCCTTATCGCATTTAATGAACACAAGGAGCGTAATTTAGAGGGTATGTTTGAGTATTGGAACAAAAAAGGAAGACCAAACGCCATTAGCCAATTAAATGAATACCACTTTGAGGAAATAGGTCTTCTGGCAGAGAGTAGATTTAATAAGTTGGATAAATTAATGAAGAGCCTTTATATTGAATGTCAAGCGGGAGACATCTGATAAAAAGATTGTTCGATTTTGATAAAAATATATTGTTAACAGAGTATTTATCGTTGGAAGAAACTAAACTTAAGAAAAATGTAATAACAAAGTTTGTTGATAATTTCATGTTTAAAATCGCGCGCGCAAAAAATAATTGCCCCGATTTACTCATCGGGGCCAAAACTGTCGGCTTGAACTACTTTTTATTGGATAAAACAATACGCCCAAAATTTCAAAATGACGGATTCCTGGCGCTGGCCAACGGTGCGGGCGTGGCCTGCGCCACCTCAAAAAATCATAATATTCACGAATTGTCGGGGATACGAGATTCGAACTCGTAGCCTCGCGCACCCCATGCGCGCGCGCTAGCCAATTGCGCCAATCCCCGCCTACGCTTTGCTTCGGCGGGTAAACCCGTTTTCTTCGTGGGTAAGACCGCTTTAGCAAGATAATATTTAAAGTACTAGGTATTTTATCAATGTTTAAGTATTTTTTCTAAGTGATATATTTAGCTGTGAAACTATTTATAGTCAGACATGGATCGACAGACCAGTTAGAAGGTAATCAAAGACAGACTAACGACTCAAAACTAAGCAATCAAGGATTGGATCAGGTAAGAAAAATTGGAAAAAGACTACTAGAAACAAATATTGATTATTTTTTTTGTAGTCCACTTAAAAGAACAGAGGAAACTTCTGAAGAAATTAGTAAACTAATTGGAAAGAAATATATTCTCGACCCTAGACTTCGGGAAGTTGATCATTCTAAAAAACTTTATGGAGCAAAATTGTCAGATAAAATCGTTAAAAAATATGATAGAGAAAAACTGAATTGGTTGGATAACCTTGACTGGAAATTTTTAAGCGAAGGTGAATCACTCAGAGATGTAATTAATAGAACCATGGATTTTAAGGATGAATTAATTAGAAAATATATCGATAAAAATGTATTGATAGTATCGCATGCTTATGCGATAAGGTGTTTTATTTCGGGATGCGTGNNTCTTTGTCAATTCTGGAATATTTACCTGAAAACAAATATTTTTATATAAATTTATTAAATGATGTAACTCATTTAGGGGAAAAGTGATATGCTTTGTCATGGAAGATGGGTTGTGTATTTTACCTCCTGAAAGGAAAAAAGATTATTTCCGATGTATTAAGAAGGGTGCAAGGTAAATTGATTGTTGACTTGTTATATGAAAATGTACCAGTGGGTGGAAGTACATCAATAGAAATTAGATACGGGGAAGTTTGGGCTAATTTAATTTCAATATATGGTATTGATGTAACACAGCCTATCGAAACAAGACAAGAGGGGTATGTAGAGACGAGAAGATACCGGACGATTGATGATAGTATTGAAGTTTTTATTGATACTTACAAAGTGAAAGGAAGAGAAGAACAAATATCTCGGCGTATTGTTAAATTTGGTGAAGGAGCAGATAGAGATATTTTTTAATATACATTTAGGTGATATATTAAGTTATGGCGAAAGACAAAAAAACAATCACAGAAAATAAACCAAAATTTCCAATGTTTGGAGTACCAGTTATTCCAAAACCATTTGTAAATTTTAAGAAGCCGATGTTTGGAGGTCCAAAATTTAATACGGCTTTTAAAACCCAAAATAGAGGTGGAAAGTAATTTAAATCCTAAATATTAAATTCTAAACTCTAAATAATTTCAAATTATCGAAATTAAAAACTCAAAATTAATGGTCAGTAAAATATATTTGGGTTTTATTTGGGTTT
>DBRI01000011.1 GCA_002306295.1 Patescibacteria group bacterium UBA1372
AAAGAAAAATATTTTTAAGGGAGTAATGATTTTTATCGGGATTTTGATGATTGTGTCTTCACTATTGCCGGCTTTGAGTTTGTTTTAAATTATGATAAAAAATATCAGCTTAGAAATAAGTCGATTTTGGTTTAAAATTAAAAGATGTTTGTTTTGTCTCAAAATGAAAATAAAAAGAAAATTAAGTCAAACTGATAAACAAAAACTAGTCAGAATGTCTTTGATGGGATTGATTGGATTGATAGTAGTAGGATTTGTGACAGTCATAGGAGTGTTTGCCTGGTTTTCCAGGGATTTGCCAACACCATCAACGGTAGTCAGAAGAGAAGGTTTTTCCAGCAGAGTCTTTGATAGGAATGGTAAAGTATTATACGATTTGTTTGAGGATGCAAAAAGATTTCCGGTAGTTTGGGAAGATTTACCTGATTATCTAAAGCAGGCAACAATAGCAATTGAAGATAAAAGCTTTTACCAACACAAAGGGTTTGATCCGCTAACACCTTTCAGAATTGCCTATAATTTGGTTTTTAAACGAAGATTAATCGGAGGATCAACTTTAACCCAACAATTGGTTAAAAATGTGTTGCTAACATCGGAGAGGAATGTAATCAGAAAAATAAGGGAATTTATTTTAGCTGTCCAGATTGAACAAAGATATACCAAGGATGAAATTCTTTTAATGTATTTAAATGAAGCGCCTTATGGCGGACCGGTCTGGGGAGTGGGGCCAGCCTCTGAAAGGTATTTTGGAAAAAATGTATCAGAATTGAATTTGGCTGAATCAGTAATTTTGGCAGGTTTACCCCAAAGGCCGAGTGTCTATTCACCATATTCAACAACACCAAAAGCCTATGTGGACAGATCAAGAGATGTTCTGGCCAGAATGGAAGAGGATGGCATAATAAGTTCGGAAGTAGCAGAAGAGACATTAACAGAAATTGATAATTATCAATTTCANNCAATTGGTGGAAAGATATGGAGAATCAGTAGTATCCGGATCGGGATTGCAAATTACTACCAGCCTTGACTTGGATATCCAAACCAGAGTTGAAGAAATTGTAAAAGAGGAGATTGATAAAGCCGAAACGATGGGGATATCAAACGGAGCGGCTATAGTAGTCGATCCAAGAGATGGCCAAGTATTGGCTATGGTTGGGTCAAAAGATTACTTCTCTGAGGAGATTGATGGCCAGTTTAATGTGGCATCACAAGCCTTAAGACAACCCGGATCAGCTATAAAACCAGTAACATATTTAACAGCTTTACGAAAGGGTTATACAGCATCATCGATGATAATGGATGCGCCAGTAGTGTTTCCGGGAGTAGGGGGACAAAAGGACTATGAACCGAAAAATTATAATGGCCAATTTAATGGACCGATGAGCTTAAGATCGGCTTTGGCAAATTCAATAAACACGACAGCAGTTAAAACATTGGCAAGAGTGGGTGTTGCCGAAATGCTTTCTATGGCTTATGAAATGGGTATATCGACCTTGGAGCCTACAGCTGAAAATTTGAGCAGATTTGGTTTGGCAGTAACTTTGGGTGGAGCAGAAGTGAAAATGACAGAATTAACAGCAGCTTATAGTGCTTTTGCCAATGGTGGCAAAAAGGTGTCGTTACAGCCAATTTTGAAAGTGGAAGACAGAACCGGCAGGGTGCTGGAAGAATACAAACCGGTTAGTTTAAAGCAAGTGGTATCTCCTCAGGAAGCTTTTTTAATATCGCATATATTGTCTGATAACGAGGCCAGATCCTTAACTTTTGGAACTGTGTCGGGCTTAGTGATTCCAAATTATCAGGTGGCGGTTAAAACCGGAACAACTAATGATAAGAGGGATAACTGGGCAATAGGCTGGACTCCAAACTTATTGACAACTGTCTGGGTGGGGAATAATGATAATTCGCCAATGGGTAGAGTGGCATCGGGTGTATCCGGAGCAACACCAATATGGAAGAGAATAATGGCAGAGATGGTGGCTAAAAGAGAAAAGCAGGATTTTTCGATTCCCTCTGGAATAATAAGTGTGGAAGTAGATAAAATATCGGGTTATAAAGCCCATGACGGATTTCCAAGTCGACCCGAGTATTTTATCCAGGGAACTGAAGATAGAGGTGAAGATCCGATTCATATGAAGTTGAAAGTGTGTAAAGGCGAGAGGGGTTTAGCCCCACCACAGGATGTGGCTGGAGGTAATTATGATGAAAAGGAATATATAAGGTTAGCTGAAGAGGATCCAGTATCAACCGATGGGAAAAACAGATGGCAGGAAGGTATAGATTGGTGGATATCAACCCAAACAGACAAAGATAAATACGATCCACCNNGAGACAACCGTAGGAAATAGTTTTGATGTCAGAATTGATACTACAGCTAATAAAAAAATTACTAAAGTGGAACTGTGGGTGAATGATAAGAGTGAAAAGGTGTGGGATGAAAGGCCTTTTGAAGTTAAATTAAATTTAGAAGATGGAATATATAAGCTAAAGGTAAAAGCAACTGATAAGGATGGTGAAAGTGGAGAAAATGAGATAAGAATTGGAGTAAATTTGCCATGGGATTGGAAACCATCCCCTACCCCAACACCAACAGTAGTAGTTAGTCCGACATCAACTTTGGCTCCAACCGTAACTGTGGCGCCAACAATAACTTCAACGACTTTACCAACTGTAACTGGAGCTGAGGACTGAAACTAGGTAGTAGTAAATACAACTTTTTCTAATTTATTGAGGCGTTTGTGATGGAAAGATATATTGTGAGTGGTAATAGTTCGAAAGTCTCTTTGATCTTTAATTTCAGAAGCTAGACCATCGACTAAATTGAAAATATCGGAATACTTTGATTCAATGAGTCTGTTGTTTTCTTCTAATTTTCCGACTAATGTTGAATATAAAACTTTTAAGGAAGAGACGTCTTGTTTAAGAACTGAAATATCTTTTTTTTGTCCTGAAACGTCTTTTTTAAGAACAGTGATATCCTTTTGCATGTCAGACGATTTTTTACTCAAATTAGTCAGCTTACTACTTATATCCATAAGGTAATTGTAGGTGATTGGGGATTTGGTGACAATAGATTAAAGCAAATTAAAAGTAGTGAGATGAATTTTTTTGGCAAGTTTGTCGGTCAAATTAAAGTAGGAGACTCTGAAAGTATATTTGTAAGATTTATCATGGGGATTTTGGTAAATATCAGTGATTTCGATTTGCCAGAGATTGTCTTTTAATATTTGCTGATATTTATTTATTAACTTTTGTGGGTCTGTTTTGACTTTTGTAATTAGATTGGCATCGAGGGTGACAATTTGATTGGTGAGTTCGATAGTAGATTGATGAGTTTGCGGTTTGACTTGGGTATCTAAATGTAAATTGGTGGGATTAAGGGTATCAAGTATAACTTCAACAAAATTGTTGTCTTGGCTTGTGGGTTTTAGGCCCATGGTTAAAATATCTTTTTGAAGCCAAGATAAATTGTGGTGGTAAATACCAAGAGAATAGCTTTCAATGTATTTATTATTTTTCTTAAAAAAAACTTTACTAATTTCAAAAAATTGAGGATTGGGGACTTTGTAGCGATTGTAAGATCTTAATTGAGATTTAAGTGATTGGATCATGGATTGTCTAAGATATGGATATTTTGAATTAATGTTGTTTTGAGTAGATATGGCTGTATCTACATCAGTTGGTTTGGAAACTAGAGGCCAAGATCGAATTTCGTCATAACCAAGGTTGACTAACGTGTCTTTTAGGTTTTCAACTAAAGAAATAATTTTAGGAGTGATGTCATTTACTTTTTTGAAATTAATGGGTTGGTTACTGGGAATATTGTTGTAGCCGTAAAATCTAACAACCTCTTCGATTAAATCTTCTTCGATAGATAGATCTTTCCGGTAGGAAGGCGGATTAACAAAAAACCCCTCTTTGTCTCCCTTTGACAGGGGAGAAACTAAACAACCTAGTTTTTTTAGAATATCGAGACTGAAATCTGAAGAGATTTCTACTCCGGCGATTTGAGAAACTTTACGGGGATTGAAAGTAATAGTTGGAGTATTTGGCTTTTGGGGATAATGATCAAACAAGCTGGTGGTAATCTGGCCACCACAATGTTTTAAAACCAGCGAGACTAAATGATTAAAAGCTTTGGGTATTAATTCGGTGTCTAATTCTTTATCTAATCTAATACCTGCTTCGGTAACGGTCTTTAGACGACGGCTATCAGCTTTAACTTGTGATCTGTCGTAAACAGCCATTTCTAACAAAGTGTTGGTAGTAGAAAGATCGATGGCTGATTGTTTACCGCCAATAAAAGACAGACTGTCAACCCGATTTTGACTGGTTACAACGATCATATTTTTTTCTAGATTCAAACTAGTTCCATCTAGAGTAGTGAATTGTTTGTATTGACCAGAATTGTTTTGCCAAGTCAGAGGGGTACCGATTTTTTGAGTGTCGAAAGCATGGCAGGGAACACCATAGATAAGCATAATATAGTTAGTAAGATCAACCAAAGTGTTGATGGAATTGATTTGATGAAGTGATAAAAATTGTTTGAGCCAAGAAGGGGAAGGTGAGTTTTTGAGATTGGAGACAACAAGGGATTGAATACGATAAACAGAATCTGATTGTATGGAAATAGGAGTTGGTTTTGATAACCTTGGATAAATTGTAGGTTTTTGGTCAAAAACAATTGGTCCGTATAAAACCTCCAAATCTTTGGCTAAACCATAGTAACCAAGCGTCTCACCTCGGTTTTGACGGACTTCAAGACTGATAACTTGTTGATTATTAATAGTTTCTAAGCCGTCATTAAAATGACCTAAGTAGGTAAGCTTTTGAGCAACCTGTTTGGCTGGGATATTTTGAAGAGCTGGTAGTATTTTTTGAAGTTGTGAATAAATTAATTTCATAGTTTGTGGGGGGTATAAGCAATATTGCCACCAGTAAGTGTACGAATATCTTTGATGTTAAATTTAGCCATAGTCCAGCGATCGAGGCCCATGCCAAAGGCAAACCCAGACCATACAGTTGGGTCTATGCCGGCTTTTTGAAGGACGGTGGGATGAATTATGCCAGCACCTCCCATTTCTATCCAACCGGCGCCTTTACAGATGGGGCAACCAGAGCCATGGCAAGAAAAGCATTGCATATCCGGGCCGACTCCAGGTTCAACTTCAGGATAATACTTGACACGGTAGCGAGTGACAGATTTGGATCCATATAGTTTTTTAAACATCAGATCCATAGTACCAAAAAGATCTTTTAGGGTGACATTTTTATCGACAACAACGGCCTGGTATTGGTGAAAGATGAAATGGTTGCTTTTATTGACTTTTTCATTTCGGTAAACTTTACCCGGGAATGCTACTCTAAAAGGTGGTTTTTCAGCAGCTAGTAAGCGAGCTTCAATTGAGGAAGTTTGAGTACGAAGTAAAATTTCAGGTTCGTCTATATAGATACTATCTTGAAGGTCGCGAGCGGGATGATCTTTGGGTAAATTTAGTCTTTCGAAGCAGTATTCATCGGTTTCAATTTCCGGACCATGGTAGATAGAAAAACCAAGATCTGTAAATAAATTGTTTAGTAACCTTTCGGTAATAGTGATGGGGTGAAGATGGCCCACCTTTTGGGTAATATTGGCATTGGTAATAGATAACGGTTTTTTTGAGGTGGGAGATTCTTGAATTGCCCCTACTGAAGACAACTTTTGTTTTAAAGCTATTTCGAGATCTGTTTTAAGCTGGTTTAGCTGTTGGCCGTAGGATTTAGGATCGGATTGGTTTTTGATATCAGAGAAAAGTTTGTTAATCAGACCATTTCGACCAAGAATTTCTATTCTAATTTTTTCCAAATCAGCTTGGGTTTTGGCTTGACTGATTTTGGATTTGGACTGATTTAATATTTTTTTTAGATCCATTTATTGATGGGTTTGATAAATCAAACCCCTACATAAACTAAAAACTCCTCTTTCGAGGAGTCGTATACAAATTTGACCCCTCTGACTCTAGTTTATAAAGAAAAAACTAGTTTGAGGAGTAGATTTGCTCATTGGGTTATTTTACAGCTTCAACAATTTTTTTGAAAGTGTTTGGATCAGAGACAGCTATCTGACTTAATACTTTTCTATTTAAAATTATTTTTTTGGTGACAAGATTATTGATAAAAGTGGAATATCTTAAACCTTCAGCCTGGACAGCGGCTTTGATCCTTTTAATCCAAAGTTGTCTTAAGTCTCTTTTTCTTAGCTTTCGGCCGTGAAAAGCGTATTGACCGGCATGCATGACAGCTTCATTGGCAACCTTGAACCTTTTGCTTCTGGTCATCCAGAAACCTTTAGCTTGATTGAGGATTTTTTTATGTTTTTGTCTTCTAACTGTACCTGTTTTGACTCTCATTTTATGCTTTACCTAATAATTTTTTAACTTTTCTAGCCCATCTACCGGTAACTAATTTTTTGCCCTTGAGACGCCTTAATTGTTTTTTAGATTTATTGCTTCTTAGGTGTCTGTGAAAAGAAGACTCTCTTAAGACTTTACCGGTTTTAGTAATTTCAAATCTGTTTTTAACAGACTTTTTAATTTTTAGTTTTGTTTTTTTCATTTTTAGCGTATATTTGGATAAGAATTTTGCCCATTAATTTAGCTTCTGTTTCGGGTTGGGCAATATCCTCCAAATCGGTTGTGAACCTATTGGCCAAATCGTAACCGAATTCTTTCCTGGTGATCTGGCGACCAAGGAATTTTATACTTAATTTAACTTTATTTCCAGTAGTTAAAAATTTTTTAGCTTTTTTAAGTCTGGTTTGATAATCTCCATCACCAATAAAAGGAGTCATTTTGATTTCTTTTAGATCTCCACCTTTGGTTTTTTTCTTTTCCAGGCTCTTTTTTTTGTCTTCTTGATATTTAAATTTGGAAAAACTAATTAGTTTGACAACGGGAGGATTGGCTTGGGGACTAATTTCAACTAAATCGAGACCCGTTTGCCGAGATCTGGCTCGAGCTTCTTCAATCGACATAACACCGATTTGTTTAGCATCTTCATCTATAAGTCTAACCGTGGGGTGATTGATGTAATAATTGGTGTTGTAGTACTGCTTCTGTTTTTGATAACTCAAATTAGATATAAATTGATAATTGCTTATTTTATCAAATTTAAGCTTTTTTCGGTAACTTGCTTAGTAATTTGTCCAATAAAGTCAGCTAGAGGCATCGATTTTAGATCTATGCCATCTCTTTGACGGACAGAAACTTGCCGACTATCTACTTCCCTACCGCCTATGATTAACATATAAGGGATTTTTTGATCAGTAGCATCTTTAATTTTCTTTTGCATAGTTTCTGATCTATCATCAATTTCAACTGTGATATTTTTATCAAGTAGAGCTTGTTTGACTGATTGAGCATAATCATTTTGTCTGTCGGTAATAGGAATGATTTTGGCTTGAATGGGAGATAGCCAAACAGGAAAAGCACCAGCATAGTGTTCAATCATTAGGCCAATGAATCTTTCTAATGAACCGTAGATAGTTCGATGGATCATAATTGGTCTTTGTTTTTGGCCATCTTTATCGGTATATTCGAGATTAAAATTTTCAGGTTGAGCAAAATCTAGCTGAATGGTGCCGCATTGGAAAGTCCGGCCTAGACAATCTTTGAGATGAAAATCAAATTTTGGTCCATAAAAAGCCCCATCACCAGGATTAATCTGATGTTCAATTTTGCCTTGTGTTAAGACTTTGGTCATGGTGGTCTCGGCTTTTTGCCAAACGGCATCACTACCAATAGATTTTTCCGGTCTGGTGGATAATTCGATATGATCTAAAGGAAGACCACAGGTTTTGTAGATTTCTTTACAAAGAGAAATGGCGGCTTTTAATTCATCCTCAACTTGTTCGGGAGTACAGTATATATGGGCGTCGTCTTGGGTGAATTCTCTGACTCTCATAAGCCCATGTACTTCTCCTGAGCTTTCATATCGATGAACTACTCCTAGCTCACCCATTCTGATGGGTAATTCTTTGTAAGAATGGGGATTACTTGAATAAATAAGCATGCCGCCATCACAGTTCATTGGTTTGATGGCGTATTGGGGAGTATCTAAATCTGATGTTTTGGCTAGATACATTTTATCTATAAAATTTTGCATATGGCCACTTTGTTGCCAGACGGGAATAGTAAGCATTGTTGGAGTTTTTACTTCGACATAGCCTTTTTGTTTGTGGATTTGACGCCAATAGACAACTAGATTTTGATAGATTTGATATCCCAATGGGTGCCAAAAAACAAAACCTGGACCTTCCTCGTGAAATGAAAATAGGTCAAGAGATTTGCCAAGTTTTCGATGATCTCTCTTTTTGGCTTCTTCTAAATTGTGTAAATAGTTATCTAATTCAGTTTGCGAATCAAAAGCAGTACCATAAATGCGAGTGAGCATCTTATTTTTCTCGTCACCATGCCAATAAGCACCAGCAATAGACATAAGTTTGATGGCTACAACCTCTCCAGTTGATTTAACATGAGGACCTTTACAGAGGTCGACAAATTGATCTGCGGTCCAGTAAACAGAAATTGCCTCTCCCTTATCTTTTATCTGATCAAGCCATTCAAGTTTGTATGGATTTGCTGAAAATAATTTTTTGGCTTCATCTAAAGTTATGTTTTTTTGAGTTATAGGAAGGTTGGCTTTAATAATTTTTTGAATTTCGGCTTCGATTTTGGGAAAATCAGCTTCAGAGATTTTAAAATCGCCAATAGGTTCGAAATCGAAATAAAAACCATCGTCTGTGGCCGGACCCATAGCCATATAAAATTTGCCCTTACCATAGAGATTTTCCATAGCCTGAGTAAGAATATGCTCGGCACTGTGTCTTAAGGCTTTGAGATTGTCTGATTTTGATTGGTTCATATTTGTAGTATAACTGATAATGACTCCGATGCTCGCAAGCTCGTTCGGAGTTGTATTTTTAAGCAAAATTTGTCGACCTTGTCTTCAAATTTAGACCTAAAAAAACAAAAATCTCCCTTTCGGGAGATGTGTTTTTAATAATTTTTGCCACAACACAACTCCCTTATTGGAGATTGGTAGTAGTTGTGGTAAAAATTTTGTTCATTTGGAGTATTATAGCAAAATTCCTTTTAGTGAGTCTAAGAGGACTCGAACCTCTGACCTCTTCGATGTCAACGAAGCGCTCTAGCCAACTGAGCTATAGACTCAATAGTGGTATTTTAGCAAATAAACTATGATTAACCTACAGATCTGGCTGAGGAGTGTTCGCTACTAAACAAATATTGTTCGCCACCACCTTTTTTGTTTTTGACATTGTTCCAGAACTTTCCACGTTGTTTACAACGTATGGTAAACAGATTAGCCCACTCACCGGCTTCGTTGATGTTTTTGGTAACATTTTTTAGATAAGTTGCCAGTCTTTGTAAGAAATTGACTTTATAAATACTTGGTTCGGGGTTTTCTTCTAAGCCGATTTTTTCAATTTCTTTTTGAGTGGTTTTAGCGGCGTGTGTAAGTGATTTGATTTGTTCTACAAGCTCGGAAATGGCTTTTTTAAGCTCTTGGTTGTCTTGCTGAACTAAAAGAGTGGTTTCGTGTTCTAGATGGCTGGGTTGATAAAACTCTTTACCTATATTTGAAGTTTTTGAAATTTCGGCCGATTGACCCAGACCTAATACGCCTCTAAAACCGTCTGTTTTAGCGGTTTGAGAATTGTCGTTGACAAATTCGGGTGAATTTTGGCCAGAAAAAAGCTGGGTAGTTCCTTTCTTATTTTTTAAATCCTTTGCAATAGTCCCACCTGCCATGGTGAGCTATTATAGCATATTGCATATCAGTTACTTATAGATAATTTACTTTATTTGGCGTAAGTAATCGAGGGTTTTTTGCTGTTTAAGAATGTAATGGCTTAAGTTGTATTGATATTCAGTTTGATTATTGGGATCGACGTTTTTTTGAACTTCTTTGGGATCAATTACAATTTTTTTGTCTTCAGCAATTTTGTCTAATGATAGGCTAATAATCCATTCTCTAGTGAAGTTTTCTGATAAAGATTGCTGGTATTTTTCAATGGTGGTATCTTTGGAATCAAGAAATTGTTTGAGAGTCATACCGGCCTGACTGGCAGAATCGATAAGTTGAGTAATTCTATCTCTGATTTGAGTGTCTAGAAGTACTTTGGGTATAGTTACTTTAGCTTTTTTAATAATTAAATCTAATATTTTTCTATTTTGATCTTGAGTATCGGTATAGTCTTGTTTGTTGAGGGCCTTGAGCTCGGTTTCGAAGGCTGAAAGTTTGAGTTCAGGTTTTTGGCAAATTGTTATTTCAAATTGCCAATCTTTATCTAAAGATAAAGGTGGATTTTTAAGGATAATTTGGGGTCTAATAACAGGATTGAGTTTGTTTTCTTTAATAATTTGTTCGTATTTTTTAGGTAAAACATTTTGAATTACCTGATCGTAAATTTTATTTGGAGACAATTCTTTTTCGGCTAGATCCAAAGGAGCTTTGCCTTTTCTAAACCCTTTAATTTCAACGTGTTTGGCTGCGTCTTTGACAATTTTTTGATATTCAACTTTGGAAGTGGACTGATTAATGGTTAAGATAAATGAAATTGTTTTATCCTTTGATATGGTAATATCTTTGTTTTTTGTGGGTTGTGTTGAGGTCATGTAGATATGATATCATGATTTATAAGTATGGTTGGAAAAGGCAAATTAATTAAAGGATTAATGGTTTTTTTGGTGTTTTTTATGGGTATGTTGGTGGTTTTTTTGGAAATTTCTTTTTTGGGGAGTCAAAAACCAGAGGTGCTGGGCTGGGAAAGTGAGGTAGTGGCTAGTAAAATAGGTTTGGGCGGACAGGAAAATTTGGCTGAAGTTAAAGATATTGTTTTGGCTGATGACGCTAGATTGATGTTGATAAAAAATTATCTTAAAAAATATAAATCACCTTTGGAGCCTTATGCTGAATTGATTTTGGAACTTTCGGATACTTATGAGTTTGATTATAGATGGATATTGGCAATTGGACAGATGGAGTCGAATTTGTGTAGGAAAACACCTGTAGATTCATATAATTGTTGGGGGTATGGAATACATTCTAAAGGAACTCTTAGGTTTGAAAGCTATGAATTAGCTTTAAAAAGTTTTGCAGCATACTTGAAAAAAGAATATTTTGACAAAGGGTATAAGACTCCTGAAGAGATAATGAGTAAATATTGTCCGCACTCAAATGGATCCTGGGCAAGAGGAATAAATCAGTTTTTTGCAGACATAGAGATGGGAAAATAGGCTAGTTTTTTGATTCAAATGTGTGTATTTGATATAATATAGGTAGATCCCAGGGTGGCTCCTCTTAAAGCATACTCTGGGATTTTTTTTGGAAAAACCCTCTCCTAACCTCTCCCTTGACCCACGCTATAGCGGGGCAGGTAGGGCGAGGAAATAGAATTTTTTTCACAGATTGCAGAAAAAGATTTTTAGGTTTACAATCAGGATTGTATGTCAATGATATCAACAGCACAATTTAGAAAAGGCATGTATATAATGTTTCGAGATGAACCACATATGATTGTGGATATGTCTTTTGTGTCTCCCGGTAAAGGATCGGCTTTTTATAGAACAAAGTTAAAATCGTTAAAAACCGGTAGAATTGTAGATTTTACTTTTAAATCCGGGGAAAAAATGGAAGAGGTGTTGGTGGAAACACGGGAGGCAGAATATTCCTATTTCGATGGTACCAGCTATGTATTTATTGAACCCCGAACTTTTGAACAGTTTATGGTTCCAGTAGAAGTGGTTGGTGACGACAAAATATATCTGAAAGAGGGAGTGGCTTACAGAATAAAGTTTTTTGAGGAAGAAGTAGTTGGTTTGAATTTTCCTAAAAGTATAATTTGTATTGTAGTGGAGACTGATGATAATGCTATTAAGGGGGATACAGCAACAGGAGCTATGAAACCGGCTGTTTTGGATACTGGGGCAAAAGTAAACGTGCCCTTATTTATCAAAAAAGGTGAGACGATTTCAATTAGTACTGAAGATGGATCTTATTTGTCTAGAAAGTAAGATTTTCTTCGACTGAAATAATAGGTATTGGAGATTCTGAATTTAGGTTTGTTAGGATTGAATTTAGTTCTATTTGCCAGGGATTATCACTAACGGGTACAGGTGTTTCAATTGAAGATTGGTTAAGTTTACTTGATGACGAGTTAGTTCGATTAGGAAGATCGCTTTGGGCGATAAAAGTAACAATTAGAGATAGCAAACCAAGTCCTAAAAGTCCGATAAGAGCGATAATTTTGGGATTAGCCTTTTTTGGTGGAGTAATTTTGCTGGCCTTTACAGCAGTTTTTTTAATGTTGTCTTGGGGTATGTCTATATTTTGATTGTATTTGTCCATAGTTATATAAATTTTTTAATAACTCCGGAAATATTTTCTATGACTTTAAAAAGGTTTTGTTTGGAAGAATCTAAATAAGGTTTGGTCTCCTGATAAAGATCTGAATAATCAGTGTAAGATTCGGGATTATCGGTTTTAACCTGAAGCAAAGCTTGAGAAATAAAATCGGTACTGTCGTTAAGTTGAGATTCAATTTCAACTATCCAATTTTGAGCCTGACTGTCAAATTTGGGAGAAGCTTTTATTTTTAGTAATAAATTTTTGATTTGAGAAATAATTAGGTTTTGATGGTTAACTTGGCTTTGAATGAGAGCATTGTTGATATATTGCTGAATTTGCTTGTAACTTTGGGAAAATTGTTGATTGTATTGATCGAGTTGAGATTTATTTGAAATTGAAGTAATTTTGGTAGGTTGGTTTTGAAGCCAAATATTTTGCTGGTTTAAAACATTTTGAATTTTAAAAGTGTTTGGAGAACTGTCTTGAGATTTATAGATATCAAGCTTGGCAGTTATTAGATTTAAATAGGCCACTAAAAGTGAATTTCGATGCTGGGTAGTTTTTTTGATAGCATCAATTAATTCTTTTTCGGTAGCGATACTGTTGTATTGTTGATGGACTGTTTTTTTCTGTAGAAAAAGATCGTAGGATTGATTATAAAGATCTTGTTGGTAGGATAAATCGGTTTGATATTGGGGTATAAGGTCTTGACTAAAAATGAAGCTTGGTTTTAGAAAAAGAAGTAGAAATAAAATTACAGAGAACATAGATTAGTTTAGCAAATTTAGTGCCGCAGAGAGGAATCGAACCTCCACACCTTTCGGTACACGGTCCTAAGCCGTGCTCGTCTACCAGTTCCGACACTGCGGCAGCTATGTATTTTAACTTTTTTTGATTAAAATTGGTAAAATAGACAAGTTTAGTCCTCATAGCTCAGTTGGATAGAGCGCTTCCCTTCTAAGGAAGAGGTCGTAGGTTCGATTCCTACTGGGGATACTAAAGAAGCGCCCATAGCTCAATGGATAGAGCACTAGTCTTCGGAACTAGGGATGTAGGTTCAATTCCTCCTGGGCGTACTTGGGTTGCTAGCTCAGTTGGTAGAGCAATCGCCTCTTAAGCGATCGGTCGCAGGTTCGAGTCCTGTGCAACCCACCATGCCATGGATTTATATTTTGGAAATGTGCAATGGTAAATATTATGTAGGTAGTACTAATAATTTAATAGATAGATTGGAGAGACACTTTGGAGGTAGAGAAAAAACAACTAAGAGATTTAGTCCTGTAAAGTTGGTATATTTTCAAAAAACATTAACAAAATCAGAAGCTGTTAGGTTAGAATATAAGATTAAAAAAATGAAAAGTCATAAGTACATAGATAAATTAATTAATTAATTAAT
>DBRI01000017.1 GCA_002306295.1 Patescibacteria group bacterium UBA1372
GTCTAGTTTAAGGGGTACGGGTCATTTCCGATTTAATTTGTGACATATTGTAGCTTCGTTGTTTCTTTGAGTGAATGTCCATAAGTTATTTTACTTCTTGCGTTTGTGAAGCCAAAATATTTATTTCATTGTTACTTAAATTTTTGCGTTTTCCGACCGAGTCAACAGTTTCTAATCGGCGCGGCGCCCCCCACGCGCCGCGCCTTAATTCAATTTCTTAAAATGAGTTCGAATTTTGCGGTACAGCCGGAGCAGTTTGTTGGATACGAGTACAGAAAGATGGATAGTTAGTTATTTAGATAACAATTATTTTGATGAAACGGAGAAAATATTTATTTGACAGTATCATATTGATTTAATTTATCATTTAACCAATCTTGTAAGTCTATATACTTGTATGGGGTGTTTGTTTTGTTCCATATTTTATAATGTTGGGGATCTCTTTTACCTGTCTTATAAAGCTCAAGATTGGAATTTTTTACTAATAAATCTTCAAAATTGTCACAATTTGCCCTAACTAAGTATTTATCATTTGTCGTAACTACAATGTATGCCCAAAAATCTTCGTTGTGCCGATCTGTTTTTACTCTCAAGATATCGTTCCAAGGAATTACTTTTTTGCCAAAAATATCTGAAAGCACAAGTCCTTCCTCACTTATATTACCGTAATAGCTAAACATACAAAGCCAAGCCATAATCAATTATACATAAAAAGTGAGAATAAATGTTCTGATTTACGATCTATAAATCCAAGTTGGCTTCCCGTCTTGGAGGATGTTAGGACCTTAGTCTGTGGAATATAACGATATTGAACTCTCAATATTTGGTGATATACTTTGATACTATGTCATTAAAAGATAGACTACAACAACACCGTGGAGATGAACAAACAAAAAGAGAAGATATTGAACGAAGGATCAGAGATGAGTGGGATAGAAGATTTGTAGCGACAAGAAGAATAGTTAATGGGTTGCAAATAGAAGATAAACTAAGAGAAGTAAGGGATGAGATTTGGGGAGAAGGTGAAATTGTACACACCGAAGACAGTCAAACATCTCGAGTGTTTTTCGTTTTGTCAGCCTCTTGGCCAGTTTATAAGAAGGCAGAGAGAAGACAAGTAAATATGCCGTATAACGAAATGGATCTTGTGTATTTTCCAGCTACAGTAGAAAATGAGACAAGTAAAATGAGAGTAGAAGTTGAAGCTTTTATGGACGATAAAGGTAATTGGAACAACATAAGTGTCTGGGACTACAGAAGTGTCAGTGTTAATGTTTTTACAGATGACTCCATTTATTCTGAACCCACAATGAGAATGGTTTTAAATTCAGATGAACCTATTAAAAAAACTGACCAAGAAAGAATTGATGACTTGCTGGTTGAAGCCTGTGACAGAATTAGTTCACAATATCCACTCTCAATTCGAAGGCTTGCAGATCGTCAAGAAATTATCGATAGAGTTTTGTCTGGAGATCTAGAACGAAGTGAAATTCCTGCTGATTTCGGATATCAATTCCCGCCAAAACCAAGACCAGTTGTTTTACCACCTGCAAAAACCCCTAGTAAAATAAAAAAATGGCTTGGTTTTTAGCAGATTACTGCTATTCAACCATAACATTCAAGCATATATTACGTATCTGTAGGTGTTATTATACTTTTGCTCCTCCGCGTCCTTCGATTCTCTCAGGATAAATTCCCTTCCTTCACTGCGTTCAGGATAAACTCACCTGCCTTGGCAGCTCAGATCCTTGGGAAGAATAAATATTTAAAATTAACCAGATGTAATTAGGTTTAATTTCTTTTGTTTGGTCCACCCTTTTATTTGCTTCTCTCTAGCAACAGCATCAGACCTGTTCGAAAATTCTTGAGTATAAACAAGTTTAAAAGTATTAAATTGCTTAGTATATGTGGAATTATGATTTTGATGCTGTTTTAAACGATGACTAAGGTCGTTAGTAATACCAATATAAAGGGAAGTGTTGTCACAAAGTAATATGTATAAATACCACATCTTTTGGTTAATTTTAAATATTTGCTCCCCAGCTCTAAAGATATTATAGTAGCTTTAGATAGGATTAATAAGGCGTTTAACAATGTGATGGATATGGAGGTGATGAAGAATAGATTGATGGAGATTAAGAGGTTACAGACATTAGCAACTTGAGATATGATTATGACAAGATGAATGATGAAATAGTGTTTGTCACTAAAAAAGTAAATCGTCTTGAGAAGGATGAATTGGCAATGATTAAAAACTTTTTGATCAATATATTTTCTGATCATGATGGATATGAAAAATCCGTGTATACAAATCCGGATTTGGATTCATGTGTATTAATGTATTTAGATAATAGATTTATTGGTCATGTGGGAATTACTAAAAGAATAGTCGATCATAAAAGCAGAGAATATTTAGTCGGTGGAATTGGAGATGTGGCGATTGATAAGAAGTTACAGGGAAAAGGATTGGGGAAGATATTGATGAAAGAAGTTGAGAAACAACTACGATTGGATAATTATGATTTAGGAGTATTGTTTTGCCATCCCGATTTAGATAAGTTTTATGCTTCGTGTGGCTGGAAAAAGAAGGAAACTGGAAAAATATGGGCGATTAGAAAAGGAGTGAAAGAAGACCAAAGAAGGACATTTATTTTGCCGTTAAAAATGAATATTGAAGAAATAAATGTTTGGAATACTGACGAGATAGAGATTGGAGTGGGCTCGTGGTAGTATATGAAATGATAATTGATAAAAGTAGGCTATCTTATCGCAGAAGTACAATAGCTGTGGTAGTGGATAAGAATAACAGGATTTTATTGGCACAGAAACAAAGCTATCACGACAACGAATGGGAATTCCCGGGAGGCGGTGTCGAGGAGAGCGAGACTGATGAACAAGCAATAATGCGAGAGCTGAACGAAGAACTGGGGACGGATAAATTTGAATTAATCAAGAGAAGTCGGGAGGATTACCAGTATGATTGGCCGGATGAAGTTATTGAAAAGAAATTTGAAGAGAAACGGAAGACATGGAGAGGGCAACAAAGAGCTCAATTTTTTGTAAAATTTACAGGACAGCCGGAAGAAATTAAATTCCAAAAAGAGGAAATTAGAAAAACTATATGGGTGACACCTCAAGAATCTGATGAATATTTTGTGTTTCCAAACCAACTGACCGTAACAAAAAGGTTGCTTGAAGAGTTTGGATTACTCTAATTCGTTTTTAATACTTTCCAAGAAAGTTACTTCTTGAGGAACAAGTAGATTTAATGATTCATCAAAAGTGAGCCATATCGTTTCTTCTTCTGGAGGAGTTTTTGACATGGAGTTTCCGGTGATTTTCATTAAATACAGATGAACATCCTTGGTTATCCTGGTACCATCCTTTTCGACAGAGGGCTTTGTAACTACTCCTAACTTCTTAATAATTCTTATCTCTGTATAACCTGTTTCTTCGGTTACTTCTCTTAGTGCGGTATCTTCATAAGTTTCGCCTGGTTCAACATGACCTTTGGGGAATGTTATTTTGCCAACGTGGCTGAGTTTTACAAATAAAATTTTCCCATTTTGAATAATTACGCCTCCGGCTGATATTACTTTTTCCATCACCTATTTTAGCTTGTTATCCGGATGATATAACTTGTCATTTAAATTGTGCTTTCCTCACTCACAAAATCAGGGGTGCTGTGTGTGGACTATAGAAAAGACGACCCAATCTCTCTAGTGAATTGTATTTACACTACAATCGATGTATCGAAGCGAGGATCATTTTTTAAGCAAACTCTCAGTATATCTTCTTGTTCCAATGTTAAGTCTTTAACAATAATTCTGAGATTAAATAAATCGTCGATATTTTTTTGATTAATATGGACAATATTGGTACCCATTTCGCTTATTCTTCTAACAACATCAATTAGTATTCCCGGGTGATCTGTGCCAGCTAAGCGGAGGGTACTAAGCTTAAGTCCGCTTTTAGTGATGTTTACTCTGTCGAATTCGCTGGTAAGTTCATCAATTTTTATTGATTGGTTGCCTACCATAAAGTGTAAGTCGTCACAGCCTTGGCAACCAAAGTTGTACAAAATAGGATTAACAATATCTCCTAGATCCGAGATATCCAATATACCACGAGGTGCTAGAAAAGTTTCCATAATTTCTTTCCCCTTCTCAATAAGGACATCTCTTTTTTGCAATCTTCTTTGTTCTTCAAGTATCTTCCTAGTTTCAGGCAAACAATAGTATTCAAGATTATCTACTGGTGCTCGTCTTGGCTTGCCAACCACGACTTCGACAGTACTGGCGTTGGGTATCACTGTAGAAAGAGCTTTTTTATTTCCATTAACACGAATACCTGTGGCTTCGGCTAGAACTCTTGGATTAATTAATGCGGCAAAATCGACTCCTGTGGCTTCTTTGCGCATAAATCTAAGGCTACCCGAAGGGGTAAAAACTAGTTTTAATACGAAGTCTTTGAGGTCGGTTTCACCATGATTTATTAGACTCACGACTCCCCAATTATTAAACTCTTCCATTTCATCGGTGACAAGGGCAATCTCAACAGGACCTTGAGGAAAATTTATTGTTGTTTGAATAGCCTGATAACCGTTAACTCGCTTGTTGGCACCTACAAACTCATCAAAACGGTCGAAGTCAACTACGTTACCCTCGCTTTCATGTATTAAGGCCAAAAACTTACAACAGTCATCAACTGATGGTAGCCGTACTCTAAAACTTACTACATCATTGATCTCAAAAAAACTTTCAGGACTACACTTACCCTGCATGGAAAGTTTTCTTTGTTTTTCCTTGAGCGCCCAATAACCATTTTTTCTGGACTCTACCTTGCCCGAATACCCATTCTCCCGTAAAGATTGTTCGAGTTTGCTATTTACGAAGCTAATAAATAAAGAATCATTCCGTTGATCAGAATCGATTTGTTGTTTTGTTTGTTTATAATTTTCAGGGTCTAAGTATTGGAAACATAAATCTTCCAATTCTCTTTTTACTTGCCACATACCAAGGGATTCTGCTAGTCGGGTATAGACATCAAGGGTTTCAGTTGATTTGGCAATTTGCTTTTCTGGTTTCATGTAACCGAGTGTCCTCATGTTATGAAGTCTGTCGGCCAGCTTGATAACTGCAACACCCGGATTAACATAGGATTTATCAAGTACTTTTGAAAGAGTATCCTTATCCGAACCCCCGTCTAACTTTGTGACTCCTTCAACGAGTTCTGCAACTTCACTTCCAAATACGTCCTTTATCTGATTAAGAGTTATTCCCGTATCTTCAACAGTATCGTGCAATAATGCAGTGATTAGATATTTTTCTTCTTTTATCCCCCATTCGTCGTGTAATATCTTTAGAACTTCGACACAGTGATTAAAGTACGGTTCGCCGGATTTACGAAGTTGACCTTTGTGAGACTCAGAAGCAAGATTATAGGCTCGAAGTAGTTTTTCGGATTCAAATAGAATATTTCCTATGGATTCACCTTTTTTAAGGGTTTCTTGATACATGGAGTATTGTAATCCCTGAATTCTTGCTTTTCAAGTTATAAGCCACTAGTCAAGGTTCTGTCTATAAACAGAATAGCTATTTGCTTTTAGTCCTTTACCAACAGCTTCTTTTAAGGTGTCTTCTCTGGAAGTCAGTCTTGAGTCTTCTGGTTCACCTTCAGACCGGCCTAAAAACGGATTAGTCATTCCGACATTAGAATCATCAACACGTCCGTAGGCTAAATGGTTGCCTAAAGACCTGACTGCAGCATCGATCCTAATTTTAAGTCTTTCTCTACTGGCATTTTTCATATGATTTTATATTAAATTAGTTAACAATGGTACTAAAGTCTGACTATCAATTGAATTTTTTTCACGAACAGATACGGTATAGATGAGGAACTCGACAATAGGAATCACTTCAATACAATATTCCAGCTTTTGAAACTTCTTTTGAAATAATAATAAAGTCTTAATATCGGAATCGGAGAGTACATTTTTAAAACGATCAATAATTAAATTAACACAGGAAATAGTTTCGAGTTCAAATACTTCTTTTGTACCGAGTTTTTTATAATCGATAAGATCCAAGAAAAGACATAGGTCAAATAACGTACGCATGATATTTTTATTGACGATGTACGGATGAGAATTGGCAAAAAAAGATTTTCTAATATCTTTAAAGTATATTTGAGCTGTTAACAGCAAACTAAACTTAGCTGTTTTGTCATCAATTTTTTTGCATAGGTCTTTATAGATATTATTACCGATCAGCGTTATCCCGTTACTATAGGCAAAGTACATAAATATTTTGTATTTTGTATACTGAATAAGGCCTTTTGGATCGGTTAATTCATTTGTATAACGGAGCTGACACTCTGTAGGTACAGATGAATTTTGTATAATTTCTTTTATGATTTTATAGTCATCGTTACTATGTTTTTTTAGTACAAGCTCCAAATCAATATCTGAAAAATCGTTTGAAAATGGTTTGAATAATGATGAACCATGGACAATAAGGCATTTAATGTTCTCATGAATTTTAGATTTCTTGAATGCCTCTTTATAGGCTTTTATGTAGTGTCTATTTGGAAAAGGAATTTGTTTTAACATAGTTTTCAATTTGTATCCCGAGTTCATCTTCGCAACCTTTATATTTATGATCAGAACCAGGAATTATTTTTATAGTGTAATTAGGGATTTTCCCAAACACATTTACGACAGTATCGAAGTCCAAGACATAGTCTTTCTCCCCAAAAATTACCAAGGTTTTTGACGGGTTGTTAGGGAGTTCGGTAAATGGCTTGTCAGGATGATAGTAGTGGAAAATATTAAATTTACTGGCTGGGCCAAAGTGTGACAAGAATGTGGCTCTGCTAATTGGAATGTCGAAGAAAAAGTCTGACGGCATCAGTATTTCAGTACCAGCTTGGGCTTCTGCAATCTTATTGGCGAAAACCGATGATGAGTAATTATTTATCGCAAGACCAATATCGTCACATGGGGAAAGTAGTATGACAAAATCCGGATTTAGTTTATGTTGTGATAATGTATATATGATTTTCTGACAGCCACTACTGTGTCCCTGAAGGCCGTACGATCTATAGTTGTTCTGTTTTAGATATTCAACAGCACCGAGAATGTCACGATCTGCTTCTTCAAATAATTCAAAGGTGTAACCATAGTATTTAGATTCTCCCGTATTTGTGTTTTTTAGCTGTTTAATATACTCCGAGCCACGATTATTGAAAACAAGATAGTTGTAGCCTAATTTTGAATAAATTTGCGATAAAGTTTCGTGATAAGTAGATGAATAAAAGTTACCGGCAAGTCCGTGAACATGCATTACGCAGCCAGAATTACCTGAATCATAAAGCATTCCATGGAGCAGGAGTCCGTCTGTAGATGGAAAAGAGATGATATTTTTATGGATCATTAGTGATTTTTTTGTATTAAATTGTATTGTTATGATTTTACTCCTTATAAATTAAAGAAAATATAGCTTTTATTTGCTTAAACACTTCAGGACTTGGCCTTAACCCTTGCTCTTTGCATTTGTTCAAATATTTACGGGAAAAATCTTCGTAAATAAATTGTCTCATTCGAGCGACACCTTCTTTTATTTTATATTGATTAAATAAACCAAATATTTCCTTGAAAGGAATATTTGGTTCGACAGCAGTCGGTAATTGATCTTGAGTAGGGATTTGCTCTAGAGATGATAAAGCGAACTGAAATTGTCGTGTTGTACGATCAAATTCCTTAAACAAATTCATTCTTTCTTGAGTATCGATACCTGTAGGAAGCGACATCATAGCAAGGGGCAAAAATGTTCTATAAAAAGGTTTATTTCTGTCATTAAGAATTTCTGAATTAAAAGGAGGCACTAGTCCTATATTTACAAAAGAATAACGACCATTTGGATCAGCCAAGAAAACGTAAGGTGCTAGATTGCCTATTGAGTCTATTCCTTGAACAAATGTTTTCAACGTACCTAAGTTCATTTCATTTGTTACATAACCCATCATTGCTAGTGGTAATTTAGGATCAAGGACGAATCTACTATCAACACCGAATTCGGTTAGCCGAATTCCAAATTGGCGCTGTTTGGATAGTTGGATTAGATCTGGTAAGGTTAATACCGTTCTTTTCAAAGAAGATCTGGCAGATTCTGGGTAAATTGCTGTGTTTCGGATAATTCGTTGGCGATCGTTGCTATCTATAGTAGCAAATAAACCGTTGGCTGCTATTTGATCCAATCCTTTTTGACTACAAATTGGACATTTATCAATATTGGCAACTACCGGAGCAATAACATAATCACAAGGAGAACAGCGAGAAAAATTTTCACTTTTGACTACAAAGTCACCGCTAGCAATTCTTTGACGAACATTTTTAGATACTATTGAGCGATACTGCTCATCGCTGTCTGTGAGCATAACTCTGCCATCTCGGGTAATACCATAATGTTCTTCAAGAATTTGGTAACGGGCGAGAATTTGTTGTCGATGATATGTTAGGTAGTCAATTGGTTGGACAGAATTTGCAGCAGACCAATCCTTTTCTGACTTGGTCCCAACTGTGTTCCACAGATCAACGCGAGGAGATTGCTCTCCGGATTGGTACTCGTGGATTCGGTTTAAAGCCTCAGCTGATAAAAAAGCAAGCAGTCTTTCGTGCTTATTGAGGGAGTTTTGTCTTGTCTGGATTGGAGCATTAGCTACAAATTCACGCATTTGTAGGTTATTATAACACTCTAACTGTTTTTATATATAACTATATCAGGTATAATTAAAGTCAATGATATCTTGTTTGGCAGAATTAGGATTAAAAGGTGTAATTGATTGCCATACCCACACTGGTTTTGATGGATATAATTTTATCCAAGGGAGGTTTCCAAACCAACAGTCGGTCGCCGACATAGTTCACAAGATAGACCAAACTGGAGTAAGTCAGGTGGTTACATTTCCATTTCCATCGACCGAATACTGGAACACTGATATCTTAGTACGTGAGAATAGACTTGTTCCTTCGGGAAAGCAACAATTTCCTTATCAGGAAGAAAATCAAATTTTAATTGAAGAAAGTAAGAAGTTTGGGAAAAAGGTTGTTCCTTTTGTGTGCGTCAACCCACTTCACGAAGTCCGTAAGCAAGTTGATTTTTTAGAAAAAAGTATCCAAAATAAAAAGTTTTTGGGTATAAAACTTCACACGTTGGCAACACAGAGCTCCCCAGCTCTAAAGATATTATAGTAGCTTTAGATAGGATTAATAAGGCGTTTAACAACGTGATGGATATGGAGGTGATGAAGAATAGATTAGGTGAGATTAAACGTGTACAGGCTTCATTGTTGTTTGAACGACCTAAGTAGGTTGGTGGTGACATCAATGTCTATATCGTTCTTCTTTTTTCGAGATTATACCAACAACACTTAAACTAAAAGCAAGTATGAGTAGCAGTGAAGAATAGACCATTCCAGGATTTAGTTGATACATAGAGACAATTACCAAATGGCCAATACCATGATTAGTCCCCAACCACTCGCCCAAAGTAGCTCCAACTATGCTGGCAGGGATGGCAAGTTTTAGGGAATTTAATACATACGGCGTAGATAGAGGAATCACAATCTTTCTAAAAATAGCGCTCTCAGAAGCTCCCCAGGTTCTACCTAGTTCAAAGAAATCTTTGCTTGCATATGAGATTGCTTGATCTAGAGCAACTAACATTGGGAAATAACTAATCAAACTACTTACAAAAACAATTCCAAGCCAAGAACCTTGTCCGAATGTAATAATTATCAACGGGGTGAACCCAACTATAGGAAACGAGTTAATAGCCAATAATATAGGAAAGGTTGTCTTTCTGAGTGAGGGTCTGACCCAAAATAGAACCCCCATTAATAACGCAAATAAGAAACCAAGTGATATACCAAAAAAAGCTCTGACAATTGTAATACTTAACTCCGAAAGTAACAGTTTATAGTTATTGAAAATAGTTTCTGTAATTGTAAGTGGCGTAGGTATAAATGCTTGCAAAGATGTTTGATTGTTAACTTCTGATAAATGTTGGTTTAGTATCAAAGCTAATTGCCAGGCTAATATAAAAGTCGAGAATAAAGCTAATTTAATTAAGATGTTTTTAAACCTCATCATTTATTTCAATCGAATCCAATAACTTGTTTCTAAGTAGATTAATCCATTCCGAGTACTGTTGAGTGTTTTTTAAATCTAAATTCCTTATGCCAGAAAATTTAATATCGAATATGTTTTTGATTTTCGAAGGTAGAATCGGTTTCATCAAGATGATCTCATCTGACATAAACACAGCCTCTTCAATCGAATGAGTAACCATGATAGTAGTAATTTTTTCACTTCTAATTTTACTAGCTAATTCAATATCAATTTTTTCCCTCGTATATGAATCCAAGGAAGCAAAAGGTTCATCCAGCAGTAACAAGTCAGGATTTATTATTAAAGCTCGAATAATTGATACTATTTGTTTTTGTCCGCCAGACAATTGGTTCGGGTAAAAACCAACATATTTATCGAGGCCATACTTAACCAGAAGGTGGTCCAAAAATTCTTTTTTATATTTATGCTTTGTTATATCTATCGGTAGTAAAATGTTTTCAAGTACCGTGCTATTTGGAAGCAAAACAACTTGCTGAGGGACCCAGCCTATCTTTATCCTGTTATTCTTTATATCGACAGAACCGTTTGTAGGTTTTTGTAATTTTGCTATAACTCTAAGCAAAGTAGTCTTACCACAACCAGATTTACCGATAATAGAGGTGAACTTCTCTTCTTTTATATTGAGGTCAATACCATCAAGTACTTTGGTTTCTTGTTTTCCGTTAGGAAAAGAAACGGAGATGTTATTCAGTCTCAGCATTGGTATTGTTAATTCCGATACCTTTCAAAATTGAAAAATCCATATAAGAACTATTATCCGGGACAAATGGAATTTGACCTAGGTTTTTATATGCTCTTGAATAATCGGAAATCATTTTTTCGTCCATCATCCCAATATTATTTCCAAATAAAGGAATTGATTTCTTGATTAACCAAGCTTCTTGTTCCTCATTAAAGGAAGGTCCTCCGCAACGACTATCTAAAATGTTTTTTGCTGCCTCCTCAGGATTATTCTTCACAAATTCACTTCCTCTTATGGTAGCTTTTAGCCATCTTTCCAATTGGTCTTTTTTATCAGTTAATGTTTTTTCAGAAGCTACGGCGACCATTGACGGTTGTTTAAGCCCTGGTATCTCACTAATACTTAAGAATGTGTATGGGATATTTGCTTTCTCAAGCTCATAAGCTTGTGTCGTCCAGTATCCAGCTAATGCATCAACTTGACCAGATATCAGCGGTGTCGCATCAAAACCAACAGTGACAAAGTCGATGTCTTTTTCTTTAACTCCTGCGTAATTTGCTATCGCACCCTGAATTACGGCATCAGCAGTAACTCCAACTTTAACTTTCTTACCATTGGGCATTTTTTTACCAAAATCTTTTATACTTTTTATTCCAGAGTCAGCTCGGACCATGAAACCATACGGGTTATCATTCCAAAAAGATGCAAAGGCTTTTACATTTATTTTTTCATTCGGATTACTTTTCGCGACACCACGTAATAAAGGCACTAAATCTCCGTCAATTCCAATGTCCAGTGACGGATCTTGTGCGATTGCTGTCGTTGCAACAATGAATGATGCTCCTGACGGGCCACCAGGAATCAATTCAACGTCTAGGTTATTGTCCTGGTAATAACCATTTACAATAGCCGAACAAACGTTAGCAAATTCGCCATTCAACAACCAACCTGCCTGAACTCGTAATTTATCGAGTTTAACTTCTTGTGAATTACTATTCTGATTAGTCTTTCTAGTTAAACCAAAGATACCAGCTACTATTGCAATTACCAGTAAATAAGGTAAGATCGATTTTAGTTTCATATTTTAAGATTATAACACCAATTTTATGAAAAAGTTTGGACAACTCGACAAATTTTTATTATCAAAAACACCATATAGTCAGGGCTTGGTACATTTCATATTCCGTCGTGGAAATAATATTTATAAGGTATCAAAAAATGAATTCCCCGATTTCAATACCCAGGAACATTATTTAATCGAAAAGAATTCTTTAAATAAGCTAACCACTCTCGGAATACCAGTTCCTTCAAAGATATCAGTTAATTCCAGAAATATAAATAATAAGGAGATTTTCTATATTTCCGAGTCATTTATAGATGGAATCCAATATAACTGGGAGAAACTAACACAAAAAGCATTAATTAACTTAAATAGTATATATACAAAAATTCATCAGGTAAGTGTTAAGAATTTTGGTACGTTAAATTCTAACTTGGAAGGCTCCTTTCTCAGCTGGTATGAATATATATCCAGTATTGTTGACAATTCTAAGTATTTGAGTTCTGAAAATAAAGTCAGGATGAAAGATATTGTTCATAGATTTTCATCATACCTGGATGAGATTAAAATACCTAGGTTTGTCTTTGTCGACTTTAACCCAGGAAATATTTTTTTTAACGAGAATGACGACATTGTCGGAATAATAGATATTGACCATCCTATCGGAGGTGATCCTTTATATGATTTTGCCTCAGTGAAATGGTACAACCCTGAAACGTACATAAAAATTAAAAACGAAATCACTAAATTCAATCCTGGTGATGAAAAGATAATTGATTTTTATTGCCTTATTCAGGGTATTAACGTTGTAGATTGGATGAAAGAACACGAATTACCTTGTTCAAACGAGACGGACCAACTTCAGACTCGATGGGAATTAGTAGAAAAAACCTTGTAAATATATACATATAATGACTATTATTGTCTTTATCAAGAATAGTTAGATGCTAGCATTATGCGATAAATTCGGAAGTGTTATAATATGTCCAAACCCAATATATCCTAATATAGGATATACTTTTGGGTTTTTGTATAAATATGAATGAACGAGATTTTTATCACCACATCAAAGAGGGTGAGTTTGCTTTCATAGGATATCCACTTCAAGGTATAAGTGCTCTATATCCGCATGGGGCTGAAGTTCAGGAAAGAATTGCCAACAAATTTGTCGGAGGATTAACAGAAAAAGGGTACTTAAAGGTAACTTTGCCTCAGTCTGTGCCGGAAACTTTCGTAAACCATTTACACAGGAAGGGTCTGTTTGTAGCTAGTAACGAAAATAGAGAATTTTTTTTATCTGGAAGCATGGAAATGCAAGCAACAACTCTTGCAAGAACAATGGTTAACTCTCATAGAGATTTACCTCTGCGATTATTCTCCAGGTCAATAGTTTATCGTGAATGTGATCCGTCTTCTTTAATTAAAGGTCCGGAATATACCTCATACGAATTAAACTCATTTTTTAGTACAAGAGAGGAAGCGGAGAGTGAAATGGTAAGTATTGAGAGATTGGCAAAAAGATGGTTGACTGAACTAAATATTCCTTCAATTGCCGTTAGGTCAAAGCCGGATGGCAATAGTCCAGTAGTGCTCTATGCGTATTTTCCGTTTTCTGAAAGCTTCGGCAGCATTTATTGGGGAGGGGTTGTAGATAAAAAATATTCTGAAATAGTTGATTTTAACTATCACGGAAGTGATAATAAAAAACACCGACCGTCTCAATACAACGGAGGATTTACCAGCAGAATACTTGCTGCATATTTAGCTAACAATTTTGATCAACATGGATTTGTCCTACAACCTTCGGTTTCGTCAGCGGAAGTATTAATACCAAGAAGCCAGGAGAATCATAAAATTAATTCAACAGGAAACCAATTTGATAATTTACCTTTTTCTGTAATCAAAGCCAGGGTGGATGGTCGTAAAAGCTTGGTATCTAAATTCGGTTCTATGGGAATCCCGGTTTTATTAGACAACGGAAAACATGAAGTAAGCGTTACACAAAGAGTTTCAATGGACTCCAGATGGGTTGACCCAAAAGATTTAGTGCAAGTAACTAGGCAATGTCTACACTCGGCTGAAACCGCACGAACTCCTAGTCCGATTCCTATTCAATATATTGAAAGTATTGGCGATTTTGAATCACCAGCAAAGGATACGGTCTATATGGTACCAATTTCATCTGTAGGAAAGCTACAAGAATTAGACTTAAAAATTATCGGTTATGTAGACCAAGAAAAGGCCTACATGGTATTAAGAAAGTACTGAGCCTTTGTTTATTGATTTGTTAAATATTCAAGAACTGATTCAAAAGGTATAACTTTCGATTCTTTCTCTGATCTGTTTTTAATTTCTACTCCGCCATTACTTAGGCTTCTTTTGCTCAAAACCAGACGAATTGGAATACCAATGAGGTCAGCATCAGCAAATTTTGCCCCGGGCATGACATCAAGACGGTCGTCGAAAAGAACATCAATATTCGAATCTAACAGATTTTGGTACAAATCAGCAACTTGTTTTCTGATGCTTTCATCAAATAAATCTATGCCAATCAGATGAACCTGATAGGGAGCAATAGATTTTGGCCAGATAATTCCCTTGTCATCATGATGAGTCTCGACAACTGAAGCCAGAGCCCGACCGATCCCAATTCCGTATGAACCCATGTAGATTTTTTTCAGATTACCGTCTTTATCAACATAATTTCCATCCATTGGATTTGAATAAGCGAAGCCAATATTAAAGATATTTCCAAACTCGACAGCTTTAGTCAATTGAAGTTTTTCTTTCTTACAAGATCCACAAATATTGCCTTCAACGACAGCAGCGATATCACCTTCAAAATCCGGTTTATAATCCCGACCCATATTAACATTTAATAAATCAATATTTTTTTTATTGGAACCACCATAGCAATTTTTTACAGTTCGCAGAGAATCGTCGGCAGCTATAATCAATTCATGCTTTGAATCAACATTTTGTTTGATACCCACTGGTGAAATAAAACCTGGGACTGAGTGAAGAATATCGGTAATTTCTTCTTCAGTAGCATGGCGCAGTTCAATGGATTGAACTAAATTTTTAAGTTTAGTTTCGTTGACCATATAATCGCCCCGGATTACAGCTAAAATAAAACGACCTTTTTCATCAACATACATGACGTCTTTAATTTGGAGATTAAGGGGTAAACCATGCAACTTAACTCCGTCTTCCATGGTAGTCCCACGAACGGCCTCGACTTCTTTTAATTCTTTTTCTGTTTCGTCTAAAATAACCGGTTCTTTGACAAAAACAGCTCTTTCTAAGTTAGCTGCATATCCACAGGAACATTTAACAATAGTATCCTCACCCACATTGGTTTCGACCATGAATTCATGTGAGATAGTTCCACCAATCGCACCATTATCTGACTCGACGATAGTAATACTTAAATCAAGTTTTTTAGCAATGTCTTCGTAGGCCTTCCAGTATGCCTTATATATTTTTTTATGCTCTGTTTCGTCAATATCAAAAGAATAACCATCTTTCATGACAAATTCTTTGACACGAAGTAGCCCCCCGGAAGGACGGGCCTCATCACGAAATTTTTGGGAAAACTGAAAAATATTGATGGGTAGATCTTTATAACTAGGTGCAAATTGTTTAACTAAATCAAGCATTACCACTTCAGCAGTAGCACTCAGGGTGAATTCTGAACCGTTTCGATCTACGACCCTCATCATAGAACTACCAAATTTTTTATCACGATTGGCTTGTTGCCATAATTCAATTGGATGAAGCGTGGGAACGATAAGTTCCTGGGCACCAGTTTTTTCAACTTCTTTACGAATTATTTCTTCGATTTTTTTAGAGACCTTTAGTCCTAATGGAAGCATAGTGTATCTGCCGGTAGATAACTGACGAATAAATCCCCCCTGAACTAAAAGACGGTGGGATGCGATAACTGCATCTCGAGTAATAGTTTTGCTGGTTTTACCAAATAGTTTTGAATAGAGCATAAGTTGATTTTATATTATTAACCAAATAAAAGCCCGTCTTAGGGACGAGCTTGACGTGGTACCACCCTAGTTACTTCTTAATTATCTCTTAACGTAGAGGGGACGGACATACTCATCGTAGTCAGCTCCACGGCGGGAAACCGTTTCATAGCTTTGAGATGATTATAACACTTATGTGAATTCTAAGTTGAATCCGAACACCTCTTAGTAAATTGATAACATTTTAACTCTTTTGTAAAAGCCTCTAAAGGGGTTTGGTAGCTAAGA
>DBRI01000010.1 GCA_002306295.1 Patescibacteria group bacterium UBA1372
CCACCTCCGCCCCCAACCAACCCACCCCAACTCTTGTTTGTAATCCCAATGCCCCGGTCTGTAAAGATAATAAACAATACCGCTGTAATGCCATTGGCACAGACATGACTTTTGTTCACAATTGTGCCGACCAATGTAATGGAAATTTATGTAATGCCTATATTACCAATACCCCTGCTCCCACTTGTAACGGCATTTGCAAACTTTATAGTCCATCAACTGGTTTTTCTTCTTGTTCCAATTATGGTATGGAAACCTCCACTGGTACTTGTGAAACCGGTATTTGCTGTAAATATCCGCCAGCCTACACCTGTAAATCGCCAAATATTTGTAGAGACACCGGTGGTGGCCGGGCCAATTGTGCCTCCTATGGTCAAACTGATACGTCTGGCACTTGTCCTCAAGGTCAAGTTTGTTGTGCTAACAAACCAACCCTTCCTCCCAGTCCTACACCCACCATTTCAAATACAAAATGCTCTTTTGATGGTAAACAATATTCCGTTGATGCTGAAATTTGTGGAAGTGGTGGTCTTTTTAGTCGCTGTAAAGATGGTCAGAAATGTACCTGTGGTAGTGATGGTAAGTGGCAAGTTGTCACTTGTCCTAGCGGAAGTTGTCAAGCTGGTAAATGTACCCAACCTTGTCTTTTTCAAGGTCAATATTATGGACCAGACAAAACTGTTTGTGATACTGCCAACAACAAAGCCGGTACTTGTTCCCACAATGGCCAATGGATATGGATAAATTGTGGTTCTGTCAAATATTGCCAAGATGGCCTATGTTTGCCAAAAACTTGTTGCTGTATCAGAAGTGTTTCTACCAATATCTCATCAGTCTCCGAAACATGTCAGTTATATTCAGGCTCGTCCTGTGGAGCTCTAAGTAGTCTATCAAGTCCGGCTTATCAAGCCGACCCATCCAAGTGTCAATCTTCTCAAACTAGTTCTGTCTCTTCCCCCACTCCCACTATCGCTCCTACGTCTACCCCGGCTATTAATCCAAGTGGTGTAACTGAAGGTGGTTATTGCACCGGTTCAATGCCGGTCTGGTGTGGAGGCATACCTGCCAAACAATATATTTGCACCGGCAACACCTGGCGCTCCGTTGCCACCTGCACCAACGGTTGTCTTGGTAACCGTTGCACAGAAGTCGTCAACAATTGTGACTATATTATTTTAGAAAGAAAAGGTCAGTGTGGTTCCTACTGTCCAAATTTAAACGAAATTCAATTTAAGGTCCAAACAGGTAAAAGATTAGCTGATGGTTCTTGCGAAATTGCCTATAGATGTTACCCCAGAGCTGAATGTACCGTTAACACAGGTTGTACCAATGGCCAACTAAACGATGCCAAATGGTGTTTTGCCGGCCAACCTTGTACTTGTCAAAACGGAAAAATAGAATGTGGTGAATATTGTACCTACGGTTGTCTTGATGGTAATTGTGGCACCCCCGAAACTGTTGACCAAATTAAATTTACTAGTAACCTAACCACAGAAGACTTTTTCACCCTTAACGATCAAGAATTAATTATCAAACATTGTCAAAATAAAGGCGGCACTCCTGATCAAGTTCAAAATTGTCTTTCCAATACCGACATTGAAAATCTTCTCAAAGATCTTGATCCCAATCTTGAATCAACCATCATGGATTTAAGGCAAGCCACCCTTCGTAAACTTGATTATTTAAATATGGACAGGCAATCCCTGGCTCAAAAATATTGCAACGGTATTCAGTCTTGTATGACCAGTTTTAATCCTGATAGTTTATTATCTGGTCTAACTCCACAAGAAATCGAATCAATCAAACAGCAAAAAGCCAATCTTGAAATTCAGACCAAAATTCAAGATTTTATGGCTCTAAACCAACAAGATCTTCTTAGTAAATATTGCCAATCCAATCTTTCTTGTATCAACAGTTTTACACCAGAAAGTCTTTTGTCTGGATTAAGTCAGACAGACAGAGATCGTCTGATCAAACAAAAACAAGCTGCCGAAATATTATCTCATTATCAAAATACTTCTTTGGTCTCAGCCAACACCAATATTAGTGCCGAAGAAGAAAGATACTTAGTCGGTAAATGTCTTGAATTAGGTGGAAGTTGTCAGGATAAACAATCTGCCCTAGCATTTTTACTGAAGCTATCCTCACCTGACCAATCAGATTCAAACTATAGCTATTTCTTAACTCAACTCGAAGATCAAAAACAGTTACGTCAAGATGAATTAGATGCTTACAATCGCATCGCCAAAACTCTTACCAACTTAGGCATCATTAATCCCTATACCGGTTTATTAGATCCAAAATATCAAGGTCAATCTTTCGTTGAACTTGAACAAAAGTTAATCGACTTAAGGTCAACTGATCCAGCTATAAACGCCGTTATTATCTACAACAATCTTACTGCTGGTGCCGCCAAAAGAGGTATTGATATTGCCTATGCCTCTGATGCTACCACCTGGGATTTTATTAGAGGTAACTTAACCTATGCTGCTCCTGCCGGTGGTATGGCTGCTGGTATTGGCGCCCTAGCCTTAGCTCCTCTTGCCGGTTCCGCTGCTCTTACCTATCTTGGCACTGGTATGGGAATATCTGGTACAGTCAATAGTCTTTCTTATACTGCTGAAACTTGCGGTGGAGATAATATGGATAGCAGTAAGTGTGCCATGGCAATCGCTCGGACCACTTTTATGGCCGCCAGCACCGGTATCGGTGTCGTTTCTTCTAGTGCCAATCTTATTTCTCAATCAACCACTAATTCTGGTTTATTAGGGTTAACTGGAAGATTAGGTACTAGCTCTTTTGCCACTGGTACAGGGATAAAAGTTGCCAATACTTTAGTTTCTGGAGCCGGTACCGGTATTTTCGGAGTCCAAACAGTTCAAAGCTATCAACAGGAGGGTTTAAGTTTCAATACTTTTGTTAATGCTTCTATTGCTCTCACTTCAGCCGGCCGTTTTGCATCATCTCTGGCCGGTCAAAGTAGTCTATCTGCAGTTGCCCAAACTACCACCACCACTGTTGATAATACTTCAGATCTAATCCAAGCCACTGTTTCTTGTACCAGCGCTACCTCCGACATGACCAGAGTTGAAGATTGTATCAGAGATATGGTTGCCCTCTTAAATGATGCCAGTCAACTCGGTCAATCTCCCAACGCCCGAAGAACTCTTCAAGATACTATTGATCAGACTACTAGGGGAAATATTGCCAACTCCGATCCTATCAATAGATATTTAACTGAAATAGCTCAAAGGACATCTTTAGATATTGATACCGAAATTAATAAAATAAATGATTTAAGACAAGCACAGTTAGCTTCAAATCCAGATGATATTGACGGTATCAATGCCAGGTTTGACCAGCAGATAGAAGCTTACAAAACCACCCAAAGCCGTCAGATCTACGATACGTCTAGATTATTGGGGCGAATTCAGGAAGACGGTTTAAATATTGTTCTCGCCGATGACCAGGGTATCCCCAGACCTATTGTCGATGTTCAAAAGGAAGTCGAAACTATTTTAGCCCAAAGAAATCCAATCATCAGAGATTACCAACAACAAACCAAAGCTACTATTGATCAAATGGATGAACCCACTCTCCTTAAATTTATTTCCGATAACGCCCTCCCAGCTCGAATTATCGACACCGATGGTAATCGTCTGGATTTAGATGGTCTCAGAAAATCGGTTGCCGATGCCTATTCAGTCAAAGCCACAGCCGACGCTAGGCTGATTGCCGATGCTGTTATCAAAGCCAATGATGCCGGTCAGTCTCTTACTTATAGGAACCCGGATGGCACCTTCAAGCCATTAAGCGATATTATTCCGCCCAAATCAGCTGATATTGCCCAAGCTGAACAGGTTAAACAACCAGACCAGCCAGACGTTCCCGTTGCACCAAAATCACCAAATATTTTAGACAAAATTGCTGGATTTTTTAGACCAGCCCCACCCTCTACCTCAGACATCAAACCAGCCGAAGTTCCATTTACTCATCAGGACCTCAATCGTCTGGCCGATAATATTAGTCAAGGTCACGTCACTGTTAAACCTTCAACTGACGATCAGGGCAATCCCGTTTACCGACTTACTACCCAAGCCAGTGCTAGTCAAGAGACTATCGATACTGTTGACAGATTAAACAAAGTTATTTCAGATTTTGAAGGCAGTTTTGGTCATCCCATTCGTCAAAACCAGCTTGATTTACTTCTGAAACCAGAATCTATCAGACAACTTCAGGCTGGTGGCGGCAAAACTACAGTTATGGCTCACTTAGAAGCCATTGCCAGAAGAAATGTAATTTTTGCTATGCCCAATCAAACCGATGCTGAATCCTTTGTCAGAGATGTTCAAGCCAGATCAGATTTTTATGTCAAACAGGGTTTAGAGGTTGTCTACTACGATAGTAATAGGGGATTTTTAAGTATAGATGGTGATTTTAATATCGCTAAAGCCAGACAAATCGATTTTGATCAAATTTCCAAAATGGCAAATGCCGCCCAAGCCGACCCCACTCGTAGAGGTTTTATCATAGTTACCACATCAGCTGACAATGCCTGGGGTACTATTCGTGGTCGTCAAAATACCTCTCCCACTGATAAATTTATTTACGAGGCTGTTTTTGGTTCCAGAGATTTTCATCTAGTTGTTGATGAGATTGGATCTGTCGTTCAGGGTGAATATTCAGTTTCTCAAGGTAAACCCGCAAAGTTATCCCAAATCACTGACTCAAACCAAATTTATGGCTACAAAAAAGTCTCTGATTTGATTAGCGCCAGTACGACCGTTGACAATATCGACCAAGTTAAAAAATTACTCTCCCAAGTTCAGGAGCAGTTATCACAGGGTGGTTCAAATCGGGATTTATTTTTCGAATGGGATGGCATCACCAGGCCCTATCCTAAAGATCCTGGTATTGTAAACTCTTCTTACGCTTCTTTAATTGATGCTGCCTTAGTTCGGGCCAATGGCAAAATCTCTCCCCAATTTGAAGCCGAACTCAGGGCAATTGCTCAAAAACTTACAGATCCATCTATAGATAGTGAGGCTGCCAGAAAATTATTCACAGATACACTACAAAAAGTTCAACAAGGAGACGACGCTTCTGTACTAACCGATTTATCCTATATGACTTCCTATCTCCAGTCCAAATGGCATATTATGTCTATGGTCCCGGGTAACGATTTTGGTTTAGAATCCGGTGATCTTGTTATAAGGAAATTAGGTGGCACTAGTGGAGAAAAATTTTCCCAAATTACCGATCTAATCGCCATGCAAACCGATGGACTTGCTATGCTAAGATCAGCTGGTATAGACATAGGCGAAGGTATAATTGCTCCTATTGGTGATATTACCTATACTCCCGATTCTTTTAAAATAAGCAATTTAGAAATACTTCGGGCCAAAGCCGCTTCGGGTAAATTAGCAGGTTACGACGCTACTCCCGATACAGCCGCTAGAGCTATCGGTGTTTTAGCCACTGATCCATCTGAAAGACCCAAAAACCCAACCAATTTTGCCGTGGATAAGGATATGGCTCAATTAATCAAAAAGGGGATTGACACCGACTATATGGCCAGACACCAAAAACAAGCTCTGGCTGTTGTTATCGCAGACGATGGTGTTTCCTACCAAAACACTACCGATGCTTTCTTGTCTCGTCAAATGGAGTTAAGAGACCAAGATGAAATTACTCTGGCTCGTACTAAATACAAAACCGAATTGGAAGGTGACCAAAAGACGGAATATTTCTTTGAAACAGTCACCAGAAATGCAGACGGTACGGTTATTAGAAAAATTACCGACACTTTTACTGACCAAGATAGCTGGGGTACTAAAATACACCAATTTTTAGCCCAGGACCCTCAAAAGATAGCCATAGTTTTTGAAGGTCGTACCCGGGCAGTTGACTTAAAAGTTGAAGAAACCAGTAAACTTGTTGCCTGGACAGTTATTGCCTCCGACTCCAATACCATGGAAGATATCACTCAAGCTTGGAAAAGAAATCGGGTTGCCGCCGGTACCGGAGCCGCAGAAACTTGGGACGATGCTATAAAAGCCGAATTTTCCCAATATTCACTCCTAGTAAGAAGCGGAAATGCCGATCTTACTGCCGATAATATTATTGATATCTATCAAACTAGGTTAATCGAAAAATTAGCCAGAGACAATTTCGATACCACTTTAAGACAAATTGCCGAAACTCCCAAATCCGGTATCGACACTGTCAGAGCTTTGTTATCAGATAGATCAGATTTTACCAAAATTTCTGCCGATCTTGATACTGTTTTGACCAATGTTGACAGGGTTATTAGAGCCAGTGTTACTGAAATTTTTTACAAACCTCTTGATTCCGATCAAATTGCCGACGTTGTCTACAATCGGGGTCAAGCTGTTTATGATCAGCTAAAAGCTGGAGTAGACACTATAGTCGATCAATACAAACTAACCACCCAAGAAGCTGAGGTCATCCGCCGTCAATTAGGTATAGATGAGCCTTATATAGCCCGTACCACTTTTGATAATATTTTATCTCAACCATCCAGAAATCCTGATTTAAGTCTGATCGGTCCTTCCGGTTTAGTCAGAAATTGGGCTATGACCAATTCAGAAAGTGATCTTCCCAAATATGCTTGGGCCCAATCAGCTGATGCTGATACTGTTGCCATCCAAACTGAAGTTATTAGACAATCCATAGTCCAAAAAAGACTTGTTGATGTTCAGACTCGAGTCAATCAAATTGCTGATTCTCTAGGTAGATTAGAAATCCCCAGAGGCTATGACATTACTACCGGCCTTACTGCCAATTTCCTTCAGACAACTTTAGGCCTCTGGTCAGGTAAAGATATTGCCACGGCCGTTAGTCACATTAGCTCTCAAGTCAATTCAGGTCAAATTACTACTCAAGCCACCCTGACTCAGGCTTTACAACTAAACTTAACTCCCTTAATTGACGACACCGTTTTAAGGCAATCTGTCATCGATTCTATTATGTCAGGTCCTGTTGCCCAATCTCTAAAAACAGACGATATTGCATCTTCTGCCACTGCCAACCAAACCGAAGAACCCGCTCAAGTCCAACAATCGGTCGAACAGCAGCCGGCCGAAGAACCGGTTACCGTTCCGGCTCAAGCCCAAGTCAGCCAGGATACTATAGATAAAGCCAATACTCTTCGTACCACTTCCAAAGGTAGTCAGGAATCTGTTGAAGATTACACCAATCGTATCAATAGTTTGTGGCAAGAAAGGCAACAGTTAATTGACGTCGCTCAAGCTCTTCACCTCGATCTACAGGCTAGTGTTGGTGACCAGCCCTGGTCAACTTTTAAAACCAGAGCCACTTCTTATATCTCTCAAGCCCAAAAATTAAATCAGCAAGCCCAAGACATCAGTTTAGATCTTGGCACCGGTTTACTTACTCTTTCAGACATGTCAGCCGCCATTAAGGCCAAACAAGCCGAAATTGATACTCAACGTCAAGCTGCTGCCGAAGCTGACAGATTAGCCCAAGAAGCCGCCAAAGCCCAAGCTGAAGCCCAAGCCAAACAACAAGCCGAGCAAGTTGCCAAAGCCCTAGCCGATGCCAAACAAAAAGCAAAATCAGACTATGGCATTACTGCCTCTGGTCTAACTATTGAACAAGTCCAACAACAGGTCGACCAAATTAAAAAAGAAATTGACCAACTCCAAACCGATTCAGGTCTTACTTTTAGGTCAGATAACCCCTCTGAATCTTTTGCTGCTTTCAAAACCCGTGCCCAAACAGAGATAGCTAATCAAGCCAAACAAAAAGCCCAAGCCGAAGCCCAAGCTAAACAAGCCGAAGAAGAGGCTAAAGCCATTAAAGCCTTGACTGGCAATATACACACTCAATTACAAGATATCGACACAACTTCCAACAATCCAGATACTCTTCAAAAATCTTTAGATAGTCTTACTGAGATTCAACAACAACTTCAATCAAATCCTCTCTATCAAACAAACTCAGATCTCCAACAGCTTAATACTGATATTCAATCCCAAATCGACCAAACTCAAGATAAAATCACCTCTCTTCAAACTGAAGTTGACCAACCTAAACAACCATCGCTACCAATTCCCGATTCTTTTCTACTATCAGAAGGAGAAGAGATACCTGAAGAATATCAATCAACACATGAAAAAAACATTGATGCCTGGGGTAATATTGTTTTTCAATCAAAATTAGATCGAACACCGAACCCAAGATATTTAGATACACTTAAACAAGTTTCTGAATTATGGAAAGCTACTATCGAAGGAGAACAACAACAGCTTAAATTTATTGGTGCACTTTTGTCACCCGAAGAAATAAATAAACTCTATGCTTCAATCGATACGTTATCTCAATATCCAGAATTATACAAGTTATCTAATTTTGATTCATACAATCCTTGGATTATAGCCCAAGGTTCCACATTAGAAGAAAAGATTAAACTTTTAGAAAATTATAATGGTAGAAACTTACAATATGACTCTTTTCTAAATACTCCGGCATTTAAAAGAATTGTAGAAATATCAGAAAAAATTAGATTAAAAGATAGTTTAAGTCAATCAGATTTAGCGTTTATAGATGCTTTATCAATAGTTCATCAAGATATTTCACTTCATCTTGACGCGGATTATATACACGAATTTGTAATCAATCCAATTACTAGAAGATTTATATTATCAAACCTAGTCGAACGTTTTTTAGTAAGACAATTAGTTCCCTCAAATGCACTTAATGATCATCAAAGCAGATTCGAATTATTTAAGCAAACACTAGAAAACAGAGGGATCACCCTACCAGACTGGTTTTCTGGTCTCCAAGGTTCGGAACTTTCATTTGGTTTACAGATTTCACCTACATTACCTATTGCCAATGCGGTCATAAATTTTTGGTTCAGATCATATCTTACAGATACTGATTATTTTGGTGCGATTATTGACCATGAAAACGTTCACAGATTAATCGAAAAGTCTAGTCAAAGAAGTTATTTTGAAGGTAGAACAACAGACTATCAAGAACCTCCAGATAGCTTTACTTCTGAAGAGATTTATACCGAAGCAATGACACTAATTATAAGAAATAATGGAAACATTCAAGCAGCCTTAGAAGATAATGCTAGGCATGGTTATACATACTATCACTCTGGTGTTCATGAACTTTTAAAGATTTTACTTGAAGTGAATCATACATCTGCTGATGAATATATGGCTATCAAATTAATGATTCAAGGATTTTCAAATGTAGCCAAAGAAAGTCTTTTTTATCAGCTTGAGCTGTGGTACGACCAAAATATTGCTGTAAATGAAAAACCATCTTTTAGTCAAAGAATGTTTGATTTTTCTGATGAGAAGTTATACGGCAAATCAAAAATTGAATATAGCGTTGCCAATAATACCATTCAAGATTTTTCATACACCAGGTCAAAGATCAGACAAATATCACCTGAATCCATGCAAATGCCATCTCTTGACTCAAATAGTATCGAAGGATACAAAAGATATTATCTTGATTATCCTTATGAATTACTATATACCTCTGTCTGGTCAGGCGAAGCCCGCGATAAATTTAAACAAACTCTTTTAGCAGATGATCAAGTTCGCCAAGAGCTTTCAGATTGGTTAATACAATATTATCAAAACCTTTCTCATATCATAAGTAGAACTCTAGAAAATAATGGCATTCCTCTACCATTATTTTACGAAGAGTTAAAAAAGCCTCACCAGACCTCACCCCCAACATTTGTACGGGGAATAGTTGACGGTCTGTCAAATACTTTTACCAATATTATCCCAAATCTTAACTTATACCTAATTACCAATATCAATAGTTGGGATGATGTTATGGGTAAAGTTACTCTTCTTAGAAGTACTGTTAATTTACTTTCCAAAGACGACCTTGACCAATATATTTTTACTCCAGAAACCTCAGTCTCTGATTTTTCCAATGATCAAACAAACAGACTTCACGTACAGATATTATTAAACAATACAGGTTTATCTGAAGAATATGCTCTGTCTTTAGGTATCAAAGACCAAGAATATCAGCAAGTAATCGACATTGCCTTATCTTACCTCTATCGTTACCTTCAAACTCAGCCACTTTCAAACACACCTTCATCACTTCAAGACTATCAAACCACCAATCTCGAATCCCAAGCCAAAGCCATCCAAACTCTAATAAATAACGTAAATATTCAATTACAAGATATCGACACAACTTCCAACAACCCAGATACTCTCCAAAAATCTTTGGAAAGCCTTACTAAGATTCAACAACAACTCCAATCAAACCCCTCATATCAAACCAATCCAGATCTCCAACAGCTTAATACTGATATTCAATCCCAAATCGACCAAACTCAAGATAAAATCACCTCTCTTCAAACTGAAGTTAGTCAGCAACTTCAACAGGCTATTGAACAACCATCTCAACTTGCCCTACCTGCTCCTCAGCAAGGGGAAGAACCTATTCCACAGAAATCTACTGTCTTTAGAACACCCGAATGGATTAAATCTATTATTGATTCATTATCTCAAGCCGCCCAATCAGCCCAGCAAAGTTTTCAAGTAGCTACAACAGCTGCAATCCCTGCTTGGACAGAAATTAACGAAATCTTGACCACTATTAATCAAAAAGTCTCTTCAATGACCGCTACTGATTTTTCTTCATACCAATGGCAGGAAACTATGACCAAAAACGATTTCATTTCTCAAAACCAACCTCTTATTGTTGCTCTATTTGAATCATCAGGATTAACTGCTGACCTAAGATCTACTTCCGGTATTACTGATCAGGAATTTGAATCTTACATCCAAGGTCTGGGAGGACAACTTTATAAAAAAATAAAGGAAGTAAGCCAATTAAAACCCTTTACTCTTTTCTGGCACCAAGGTCCTGTTAGAACAGATGTGGTCAATGATGTTGCCAATAAAATCGTTACCGCTCTACCCACAGTCAAACCAACCAACCTCAATTCTGGCTTAAATCCTGTTTCTACTTCAGACAAGCCTACAATCGTTTATCGCGTAGTTTATGGCTTTTCACCCGGACACCTTCAGTCTCCGCCATCTCTAAGGTTTACAGACTTAAATCCTCAGGAGACAGAAGCCGTCAGACAAATAATTATTAAAAATCCCCAAGTCGATTTACGACAAGCACTTATATTCCACAAAGATTCGTCTTATTCAGGTGATCCGTTTTTATCTTTCTCAATAGACAAGCAAACCGCCATAGAATTATACGCAGGAGTTTCTTCAAACTCACGTCAGAACCACTATTTGATAACAGCTTCAATTCCAACCAACAGACTATATTCAATTGATTCAGAAAGGGGTTCTTTTAGTAACGATCAGGAATACTCTCTTATGCAGTCTCTTGATCCCTCTTGGGTGACTGATATCCAATATTTGCCAGATTTAGAAGATGATTCTCTCAATGAAGACTACACACCTTTGGGTGATCTAACTTCTCTAACCAACGCCTCAAATATATCTCAAGTTTTAGATTTCATAGATTTATTGATAAACAAAGGTTTCGACGAGTATCAAGGTGTTAAATTATCCAAATTGAAGTCAGACATAGCTGGAGTCATTAACGGTCAACAAGGTTTAGATACTATTTCCATACCCATCTTTAGAAGAAAAGTCGAACAAATTCTTTTTAAAGAAGCCGGTTACAATATACCCTCAAGACCTATCATTAAGAAAGATGAACAACCAACTGTCAATATCCCCCAGTCTACCTCTTCCCAGTCAGCAGATTCTAGTGCCGTCTTAGCCAAATTAAACCATCTTCTTGATTTTTCAACTGATACTTTACTTACTTACAAAACCGGTCTCGGAGATAATCTCCAAGGTTATGTTGATCAAATCAAGAATCTAATTTCCGCAGGAAATTACCAAGAAGCTCGGCAAATGATCACAAGGTTGAAGATAGAAGACATCGGCCAAATATTTACTTCATCAAGAAATCAGGCAAGTCAATATATTTCTGATTACAATTTACAACAGGCCAGTTCTAGCCTAGATTATCAATTAAGATCAAGATTGGAGGAACAGAATCTTGACTCAGACCAAATTTTTGATCTGATTAGAGAAAGATTTTTTATTAATAAATCCATTCCAGCTGCACTCTTGTTTGGTAATCGATCAGATATGGTAGATACACGGTTGGGTGAAGAGCTTACTTATGAAGTTGCCAGTTATTTATCAAGTCGTTCACAAGAACAAAATAAGCAGATCGAAGATCTATTATTACTAATTGATAATTTAGAGCAATCCCAACCTGCTCAAACTCAGTCAGACTCCGACTTACTTGCAAGTCAAATATCTCAACTTGAATCTCAACTAGGAATTAGATCAGCTGCCAAATTTGACTATCAAACAGGTATTCCGATCTCTACAGACAATCCAATACAAAGATTTCAAGATTTAAGTATTCTGTCAAAAGTAAGACATATTTATTCTCAAATTCAAACATCCCTGCAAACATATCTGGTTAATTATTTATCACAACAAATAAATACTCTCCTATCTTCAAAATCATTTTCTTCTCCCGAACAACTCCAACAATTTATTAGCCAAGTATTTGACCAAAAATTTACTCTTATCAAGACAGGTAGACATCCACGTCCATATGATGACAATCAAACATGGCTTTGGAATACAGTTGCTTTACAGATAGTAGCCTTAGACGCGGACAAACAGCTTTCTGACAGTCAAGTTAGATCTATTACCAACCAGCTCGCCATGTCTTTCTCAATTTCACAAAAGACTTATTATCAGTCAATTATTGATAATCTCAGTTATCAGACAAGTCAAGCCTCAAATATATTTGCTACAAGTGACATTCATGGAGATTGGGATCAATTTGTTAAATTAGCTAGTCAGACAAAACCAGATTCACCGGCAGTTTTGGATAAAAAAGGCAACTGGATTGCCCCCCAAGGTACCAGGCTGCTTGTTTTAGGAGATATGCTCGACCGTGCTCCTAAGGGTAAGCATAGTTATCAAGTTGTAGAAAATATGATGAATCTTCAAAAACAAGCCGGCAAAGATCCTCAAGGTAATGATAATGTTGTCGTCCTGATGGGTAATCATGAGTTAATTATGTTAAAAGTATTAGACATCTTTGGAAATATGTTGAATAATGGATTTAAAAAACAAGAAGCTGCCAACATCGCATCTAGCCCCAATGTATCAGGATTTGGATTTAATATAGATCCTCAGGATATTCTGTATCTATATGACCATCCCGATCTAGTTAGCTGGATAAAATCTCTACCATTTATTATCCAGGTTGGTAACTCTCTTTATTTCCATTCAAATAGCTATGATTATAGAAATTTTGGTTCTTCTATTGATGAAATTAATACTAATTTGCGTCTTGTAGTCGAAAACGGAAGTCATCAAATAAAAAATCCTCTTACTGACTCCACCAAACCTATTACAATATCAGATTTAGCTGAATTAATAACCCAAGGAGATCAAATTATTATCGATTCATCTCAAGATCGTGATCCTGGTGTGTTAACTACCACAACAGTAGATCAAATTTTGGCCACCTTTGGTATTGATTTGACCAGAGGCAAAATTATCCACGGACATGATCAAAGAGAAGGGATGACTGGTCGAACATTAGATCCAAGAGTAATCAATGTAGATAGCGGTATGTCTTTATATTACTCAGCATCATCCGATAGGGGTACATTTAAAATTGTCGACCAAAACACCACCATAACAAATGCTTCAATAAACACTAATCAAGTTGTATCTTTTGACCCCGACGGCTGTTCTAGTTGTGCTCTTGTTCGTCGAAAAGTCGAAGACTTTATTGACCAGGCCAAAAAGAAAGGTAAAGATGCTATCGAGTGGACATGGGCCTTTGGCGCTGCCAATGACCATGATTTCAGAAACGATCCCGAACAATTCGAATTAAATTTCCTTATCTGGCTACATAGTTTCTTTGTTAGGCAGGACAAATCATCCCTCCGTATGGCCAATCTTTGGGGCCAAAGGACCACCGATGTGATTCTGGAATTAATCACTCAAGGTGGTTTAGACCCATTAAGTTTAATTGACCTAAACTTTAGATTAGCTAGAGTTGAACAGCAATTATCCGAGCTAAAAGATCTAGAAGCCTCTCCGTCTTCTCCCTTGGTTGTCGTCAAAGACAATCTTATCGAGTTGAAAAATTTATTCAACCGTACTTTTGGTCAATCGACTTCTGATACTGCTTCTGATCTTAGTCTCGACCTACCTTTTACCAATAACCCTCAAACAACAATCGATGAATTTAGCAGTCTGGTAGGTAAAGATTTCTGGCAAGCCTTCAATAATTTACCGGATGATACCAACTTCTTCCACATTCAGGACATCGGCTCTACCACTCAAGTCTGGTCTCTGGATCTAAATGATTTACTTAAAAATTATGAAGTAACAGATGATCTTATTTTTGAAACCTTCAATTTGGCTGACCTCAAATCATTTATTCAGGAAAACAATCTGGATTTAAAAACCATTATCGCTCCCGACATGTCCAATCCTTTAAGCTTTCTACTGATTAAAAGGCAAATCCTGCCACCCCTGCTTATCAAAACCTACCTTATGACTGACGACGGAGCCTGGATCGAGGCTAGCTTACATCTCTTAGATAATGTAAATACTCTATCTCCTTTACCTGGTGATATTTACTATTTTTCAACCAATATCGAACATATAGATAACTATTTCTATGTTTTCTACCATCACCATCAAAATTCCTTTATTTTCCTCAACTATGGCCCATCCTGGTTTGGCATTAAAACTGGTGCCAGAGAGCTGCAGACAGATGACACCTTCAATCTTTTTGGTAAAACATTTGAATACAAAATCCTCCTCGACGGTTCAATTCAAATCACTATCTCCAATCCATCCCCGTTAACTTTCGATAACTACTTCCTCCCTTGTCAAGGGGAGGATGGAGGAGGGGTTTTAAATCTTATTTCCAATCTCGGTTCTCTGTCTAGCTTTTCTATATCTTCCACAAATTCACCTCTTAAAGCCTTTGTATAAGCCACCATGCCTACCATTGCCGCATTGTCCCCATTCAGTGCCTTAGAGTAGGGGAAATACACCTCCATCTTCCTCTTTTTGGATAGTTCTAATAGCCTATATCTTAAATCTTCGTTATTCATCACACCTCCCACTCCAATTAAGCTTTTTGGTCTTATTTCTTCGACTGCCTTTTCAAATCTATTTATCAGGCTATCAAATACCGCTTTTTGGAAACTAGCTGCCAAATTAGCCTTATTTTCCTCTACCTTTTCTTTAGGCCAATCTTTTATGGCATAATAAAAAGCTGTTTTCAGTCCCGAAAATGACAAATCATATCCTTTCTGCCCCTTCATTGGTATCGGTAACTTCAAAAAATCAGCCTTTCCCTCTTTAGCCATTTTTTCAATTATTGGCCCTCCCGGGTACCCCAATTCTAGTAGTTTTGCCGCCTTATCCAGTGCTTCACCCGAGGCATCATCCAGAGTCTCACCAACGACCTTGTATTGAAAATCAGGATGGTGTTTGGATGCAATATCCAAACATGATATCCCGACTATCTTAGTATGTCCTCCCGACACTGTTAAAGCTAGTGCCGGTAATTCAATCTCCCTATCTGGTTCTCCCTTTTCATCTTTTAACCAAACAGACAACAAATGAGCCTCAATATGATTTACTGCTACTAGCTTTTTCTTATATTTTTTTGCCAATTCTTTGGCCTTATCTACTCCCACTCCCAAAGCTGGAGACAATCCCGGTCCCACTGTTACCCCAATCACATCAATATTCTTTAATAAATTAATTCCCCGCCCTGTCAAGGGAGGGGTTAGGAGAGGGTTTACTTTCAGTGCTTCTTCAATTACTGCATCTATTTTTTCTTCATGAGCCCTTTTGGCCAAATTTGGTACCACTCCACCCCAGGCTTTGTGTATTTCAATCTGGCTTGACACTACATTCGTTATTATTCTGTCGTTGTCCAGTACAGAGGCACATGTATCATCACAGCTGGTATCTATTGCCAATATCTTCATCACATATGTTAACATAAACTATTCAAATTATTCGTTAATATACCCCAAATGTCAGATTGTCTTTTTTGTAAAATTGTAAAAGGCGATATTCCCTCATATCCTATCTGGCAGGATAAAAATTTTATAGCCATTCTCGATATTTTTCCAGCTACTATAGGACAAACTTTAGTTATCAGTAAAAAACATTATAGTAGTGATTTCTCCAAGTTGCCTGATTCTGTTTTAAAAGATTTATCTATAGCTTCAAAAAAAGTTGCCCAAATTTTAACTTCTTCTTTTACCGATGTTTCTCGTACATGTCTGGTTCTTGAGGGTTTTGACATCGACCATATTCATGCTAAACTCTACCCCATGCACGGTCTCACCCCTTTATCTACTTATTTATCTTCAAAACCTTCACAAGCTAACTCCAACACTCTCGAGTCTCTCCAACAACTCTTAAAAAGTTCCTCGCCCTGTCAAGGGAGGGGTTAGGGGAGGGTTTTCTTTAAAGTACGATTTCGTAATTGATAATTTTTAATTGATAATTGATAATAAACTAATGCCCCAATCAAATTCTCGCGCCGATCTCAACAAATTAGGAGGTAAAACCCCACCTTATTTTCTCTTTTTTATTCTCAGTCTTATTTTTATTGCCCTAAGTCTTTTAGCCTACAATTACGCTCTATCCAGATTATCTACTCAAATGACTATTTACAATACTTCTCACCTCGAGCCCACCGTTAATCCTGTAGTTACTCCCGAGCCTAGCTTTATTCCGGTAGCTAGCCCTTCCGCCGATACCACTCCATCTCCTGTGGACGAACCCACTCCCACTCCCGATACCCCTTATCTAAAAACATTTCAAGATCCAACTTCCGGATTTAAAATTGATTACTGGTCTACCCGTACCCTTTTCGAAGACCATACCGATACCGACAGTCGTTTCGTTTTTGTCAACCAGGAGGGTAATTTTGTAGTTCATGTGGGTCTTACCGACTGGGCTTGGACTCATTCCGGTAGGGAATTGACCACTAAATATACCCTTTTAGGCCAGCCTACTTTCGTCTACGAAACCACCTCTCAAAAAGTTGTCGATTTAAACTCTCCATCAGGTTTATTCTTCACTCTCCAGTGCGTTCACAATGGTCTACCTGACCTTGTCAAAGAATGTGACCAGTTCATCAAATCCTTTGCTTTTATGGGTCAATCCTAATTACCTCTTCCGTATTTATTGTAGTACATTTCACCTACAGTTATGGCTTCACTTACTTGTGCTTGAAATGGATTCCATGCCTCCAAAGACTCTTGCATTTGTAAGGGATTTCCAGCCATATATCCCGGTTTAACCACTTTCGAAGCAGTATTTGGATTTGTATATCTTCTATAATATTCTCCAGCCAGGTAGTGATACACCATTATTGTTGCCGTAAACGGATCAAATGGTGATGCAATTGGATATTTTCCATTTAATTCTCTGTTTGCTTTTTCATACCACCACATATGTAAAATCATATTTATTGGCATAAATTGAGGCCCAATTGCTCCTCCGCTTCCGTTTTGCACATAGTCATTTGACACCCATGCAGATCCGGGTATTGTATGCACTGTTTCTGATTCTTCAAATGGCAATCCTGTCTCTCCTCTAATCTTTTTCGCTATCAAATCTAAATCACTATGAGCTGAAGGAAACCATTCCGAAGCTATGTTTGCTTGTGTCCAGGCAAACACTGAACCAATATTAGCAAATCCAAAGCTATTTAATTGGATCACTGTTCCATCATCCAAAGTATAATTAACCGATCTACCCATACCTCCGCCAGTTTCTGTCATCATTAGTTTGGCCACCACTCCTGGGTTGGGAAACCTCAAATCAAAATTCAATTCCCTCTCTTCAGGTGGCTCAGCCTCTAAAAAGGTATCAATATTTGCTCTAAATAATTCCTTTGCAATTGACAATGTATATTCTGCTATCATCAGAGTTCTTGGATCGACTCCCTGTTCAACTGCCCACTTTATTTTTTCATCATCCATTTTCTCAATCCCAAACTCAGTTAGTTGCCCTTGTTGGGCTTTGTTCCAAAACAGTTCCATCATCCAAGATCTGCTGGTCGGATGTGCCAAGGCTTGGACAGCATACAAAATATCTCCAATATCTCCCTTCTCCTCAATCATTTGGCAAAGTACTGCTTCAGATTGAAATCTTTCATCAGAGTGTGGTTCCAGATTCATAAAACCAACAGCACGTTCAATTATTTCATTTTTAGCAATTTTACATTTTCTATACATCTCATCCATGGCAGATAATGGTTCTGGTCTAGGTATTTCTTCAGAAGTATTAACTGCTTCTGGTGGCTTTACCACATTTGTTTCTTCCCCTTTAGATAATCCTTCTGCAATTTTTATTACTTTATTTCCAGCTACAACTGTAGCTGTTCCTAATCCTAGTATAGCCCCTACAGTTTTCAAAAATCCTCTTCGGGAGGGATTTTCCAGTCCACTACTTTTATCTCCTGCCATAAAAAAATTCTATGTAAATAAAACTTTTTTATCAACCATTGATTTTCACGCTCATTACCCTTTCCTCTATCTTTTTTCCATACTCAAAGCTTATTTCTATCACATTCATCTCTTTCTTAATTTTTTCTAAGTATTTTTTACCCATCCTCTCCGGCCATTCTATACAGACTATACTGGCTCTATTAATAATTTCCCAAAACCCTATCGTTTCTAATTCTTTTGGGTCATCTATCCTATACAAATCCCAATGTAGTAGTGTTCCATTCTTAAATCTTAAATCTTCAATCTTAAATCTAGTTTTGTAGCTATTGTATAAAATAAAAGTTGGCGATGTTACCCTTTCTTTTACGCCCATTGCCTTAGCAATTGCCTTTACAAATACTGTTTTTCCGCCTCCCAGTTCACCCTTTAATAAAAATACTACCGGTTTTTCTAAATCAATTTTATTTAATATATCCCCGGCCAATTTAGCTGTTTCTTCTGTGCTTCTGCTAATTATCTTATCCATAGGCCAATTTTACCATCTTTTCTTCCCCACTTTGCTTGTCCTTCCTAAAGCTTTGGTTTAGTAGTTTTCTTCCTCCCTTGTCAAGGGGAGGATTGAGGAGGGGTTTTAGACTTCCTCTTGCCTTTTTCTATATCAATATATTACAATTCCCCTTATGATCAGTGTTATTTGTGAACATCTTCAAAGATTAGAATACAAACCGCCAAAAGTGGGTATAGATATGGTTCAAGGCCAATTTTCAAAATCTGGTAGATTTTCTGTCTTTTGTCACGGTCCTTTAGATGGCCAAGATAACTTAAAACTTCAGGGTTTCAGCAAAAGGGTTACTGTCATAGACAATAGAATAGCTATTGGTTGTTGTTCTTGTAATGGAAGTTGTCCAGCTCTTCGTCGTATTCCTACCCAATCCTAATTTTTTCACCCTTTCCTAGTGTATTCAAATATATAGTAGAGACGTAGCATGCTACGTCTCTACTAATAAGGCACAAAGGTTTTTTTGTAAGGGTTTGATTTATTAAACCCTTTTACAGCTACGTCTCTACTAAAGTACAGGAGGGGTTTTATCTAAGGCAAAAGAAAATAATTTCACCTTCGTATTTTTTCCTCCCCTGTCAAGGGGAGAACACAAGAGGGGTTTTATGGATCCCTTCGTGCTAAAATAAACCCATGGATAGCCGATACGATCCCACAAACGAATCAAGTATTTATTCCCTTTGGCAAAAAAGTAAAATTTTTTCTCCCTCTATTCCCAAACATCCTAAAAAAACCGATAAACCGCCATTTTCCATCATTCTTCCACTACCCAACGCTAACGATCCCATGCACATGGGTCATGCTATGTTTGTTATCGAGGATATTATGGTTCGTTTTCACAAAATGTTAGGTCACCCCGTTATGTGGCTTCCCGGTGCCGATCATGCTGGTATCGAAACCCAATTCGTTTTTGAAAAGAATTTAGCCAAAACTGGTCAATCCCGTTTCGATTTTGACCGAAACACTCTTTATAAAATGATTTGGGATTTTGTTGAAGAAAATAGAAAACTCAACCAATTTCAATTAAAACAGCTGGGTTTCGCCCTCGACTGGAGCCGATACCACTATAGTCTCGAGCCTAGCATTATCAAACAGGTTCTGTCCACCTTCAAAAAACTCCACCGCGATGGGCTTCTATATCGTGATGATCGGATTGTTAATTACTGTACCCACTGTGGCACCGCTTTTTCCGATTTGGAAATCGATCATCAGGAGCGCTCCGATTTTCTTTATTACCTGGACTACGGTCCTATCTCTATTGCCACCACCCGTCCCGAAACTATTTTTGTTGATGTGGCTGTAGCTGTTAATCCCAAAGACAAAAGATATAAAAAATTAGTTGGCCAAACTGCTATCATCCCTCTAACTAAAAAACAAATCCCCATTATTGCCGACGATTTAGTCGAAAAGGATTTTGGCACCGGCGCCCTCAAAATTACTCCCGCCCACGACACCACCGATTTTGAAATTGGCCAGAAACACAAATTAGCTCTCAAATCCTGTATCAAACACACGGGCCAGATGTACAACACCATTCCCGAAATTGACGGTCTATATCCCAAACAAGCCAGAGCCAAAACTATTGAGCTTTTACAAAAGGCGGGAAAACTCATCAAAACCGAACCCCTTACCCACACTGTCTCTGTCTGCTATCGTTGTAAAAATATTATCGAGCCCTTACCAGTACCTCAATGGTACGTCAAAACTACTCCTTTAGCTAAGCCCGTCATCAAATCAGTTAAAGCCAATCTTACCCACATTTTTCCCCTTCGTTTTAGAAAAGTCTATTTGGATTGGATGGAAAATATCAGAGATTGGAACATCAGCCGCCAAAACGTTTGGGGTCCCCGTCTGCCGGCTTGGTATTGTCTCGATTGCAATCCCTCTATCCAGCTAAACTTTATCACCAAAGACAAAAAAGTCATTTCCGATACCTATACCTCTCTTAAAAAGAAATTTGACTTCAATATCATCAAGTCCGGTCTCCAGACTCTGACTGCTCCTATAAATTCCACCTATTTTATCGACAAACCAAACACTTGTCCCAAATGTGGTAGCAAACATATCTTACAGGAAACCGATACTTTTGATACCTGGTTTTTATCTGGTCAGTGGCCTTTGACTACTCTTGGTTTCAACGTTGAAGATCCCGCTAAAAGCCACCCCGATTTCAACTATTTTTACCCCACTTCTTTTATGGATACTCTTTGGGATATTCTTTTCTTCTGGGTCGGCCGGATGCAAATGTTTGGCTTTTATTTAACCGGCCATACTCCTTTCAAAACTATTCATCTTCACGCCAAAGTCACGGATTCAAAAGGTCAAAAGATGTCTAAAAGTAAGGGCAATGTTATCAATCCTTCGGATGTGGTTGAGAAATATGGTGCCGATGCTTTGAGGTTTGCCCTCGTTTATGGTGTTGCTCCAGCTAGCGATATATCCTTATCAGATAAAAAAATTGAATCCATGCGCAATTTTGTAAACAAAATTTGGAATGCCAGCCGTTTTGTCACCATTATTATCGATAAATTTATCCAGGACAATCCCAATTTAGATCTATTTACCATTGACAAAACCAACTTAAAACCGGAAGATAAAAAAGTTCTAAAAGAATTAGACCATACCATCAATTCTGTTACTGCCAAAATTAAAAAATACCACTTCGGTCAGGCTACTGAAGTTTTATATGCCTATTTTTGGCACTATTTTTGCGACATTTATATTGAACAAACCAAAGGTAGGGGACCCGAAGTTGGGGGTGTTTTACTTCACTGTTTACTTACCAGTCTCAAGCTTTTACACCCATTTATTCCTTTTGTTACCGAATCTATTTACCAACAGCTTAGAATTAAGTTAAAATTAACTGATGACCTTATTGCTTCCTCATCCTGGCCCAAAACTCAAACTTAGTTTTGTAGCTCTTCTTACGTCCTCAATCTTATATCTTACATCTTGTTTCGTTCCCATATCAAAAGGTGATATTTATTTTACCCGTCTCAATCATTGGCGCAGTCTGGTTATGTCCAAAAATTTTACTCAAGCCGATCTAATAGCCAAAAAATTAGATAGTCAGGATATTGCCTATTATGCTTTGCACCACCATCCCAGCTTTCTTACCATTACCATCAAAGAAATTCTTAAAAAACCCAATCGTTCCACTGATGACTTAATTGAAGTCGCTTTGCTTTATTATCAGATGGCGGACATTGAAAACAGTCGCGATTTTCTTCTTCAGGCTAAGAAGCTCGATCCTATCAGATCAGACATCGACACTCTCCTCCACCAGCTTGCAAACTAATTACTACTTTCTTCTTCTTTCTTTTCACTCTGTTCACCGGCTCCTGCTTCCTCTCCTCCCTCTTCTTCAGCTTTTTCCGCTTCACCCTCTACTTCAGGTAAAGTTTCTTCCATTACAATCTCTTCTTCTTTTGGTTCTTCAGTCTTTACAATCACTTGTTCCGGATCAGTCATTATTGTCATTATTTCCTTATCATACTCCAAATCTGCCACTGTTATCATATCTTCCAAAGTTGCAAGCTTACTTATATCCACTACAAAGTTTTCTGGTAAATCTGTTGGCAAAGCTTCCACTTCCACACTATCTATTACATTAATAAGTACATTTCCCATCTTTGCTGAAGCCGATTCCCCAATTATCTCTATTGGTACTTCAACTGTTGTCTTTTCCTTTAAATCAACCTTATACATATCCACATGCACCAAATCTCCTGTTACTGGATGAAACTGTGGATTTTTAAACAATACTGGAAATGTCTCTTTTTCAATTTGCAAATCAATTAATCCCGATTCTCCGTGTTCTTCAAACATCATGTTAGCTTCCTTAGCATCCATTTGAACTGTCATCGATTTAAAATCTTTACCGTAAACACTTGCTGGCATTATTCCTATCTGTCTCAATCTTTTAACTTTCTTACCCGTCATTTCTCGCCTCTGGGCTTCTATTGTTGGTCTTATTTTTTTATTCATAGTTTATGGCCGTTACGCCTTTGGTCTTCCGTAGTTTAAACGTAGGAGACCCTTAAAATTTAACTCGTTATTTTAGCATATATTTCACTCATTCCCTTTAGATGTTAATATAAGCCTATGACATCAATAAACAAACCACGTATTTTAACCGGAGATCGACCCACCGGTCCGCTTCATCTAGGTCATTACGTTGGCACTCTCAAAAACCGGGTAGAACTCCAGCACATTTATGACTGTTTCTTTATTATTGCCGATCTTCATACTCTGACTACCAATCCCAGTCTGGAAAAGACCTCAATGATTAACGACTTAAGTAGGGGATTAGTTTTAGATTATTTATCTGTTGGTATCGATTCTGAAAAGTCCGTCATTTATCAGCAAAGCCGTGTCCCCCAAGTTGCCTATCTTTCCCTTATTTTCTCAATGCTTATTACAGTTCCCAGATGTCAACGCGTCCCCACTCTAAAAGATGTTTTAAAAGACCTTCATATTGAAAAACCATCCTTGGGGCTTTTGTCTTATCCTGTTCTTCAGGCCGCCGATATTCTTATGGTTAAAGCCAATTTAGTTCCGGTTGGCAAAGATCAGGAATCACATGTCGAAGTTACCCGGGAAATTGCCAATACTTTCAACAAAAATTACGGCAATCTTTTCCCGGTTCCCAAAGCCTTAATTGGCGATGTTGGCACTCTTCCCGGTACTGATGGTTTGGCTAAAATGAGCAAATCTGTTGGCAATTGTATTTACCTATCAGATGATCCCGATACTGTTACCAAAAAAGTAATGTCTATGTACACCGATCCCACTCGTATTCACCCCACCGATCCAGGTAAAGTTAAAGGCAATCCCGTTTTTATCTATCACCAGGCTTTCAATTCAGATCTAGCCGAGGTCGCTGACCTCAAAGCCAGATATCAAAAGGGGACTGTTGGTGATGTTGAAGTCAAGCAAAAATTAGCAATAGCCATAAACGATTTTCTTGAGCCTATCCGCCAAACTAGAGCCAAATATCAGAAAAAGACTGGTTTAATTGACGATATTATTATGGTAGGTTCCCAAAAAGCCCAATCTGAAGCTCAAGCCACTCTCGACCAAGTCCTCCAAGCCATGAAACTTAACTAGTTTTCTTAAATCTTACATCTTAAATCTATTAACTTAGTTTTCCGCCCAGGGCAATTGTATTATTGGCATTTTTCCGTATATCACAATTGGTGTATCCATATCTGCCCAATCAAAAATCACTTTTGATTCATCGATTGTCATATTAACACAGCCGTGGGACATAGGTTTACCAAACTGATTATGCCAATAAGCTCCATGAATACTATAGCCGACTTCTTTTCTGACTTGATCGTTATAGAAAAACAAAATATTTGGCACATTAGGTAAATAAAAATATGTTCCCAATTCTCTCGACCCACCCGACATTTTTTGAGATTTAATTTTTGCCCATATTTTAAATTCACCTGTTGGTGTCCTATTCCAAGTTCCCGATGATATCAAATACTCGTGTACTATTTCCCCATTTTCGATTGCATATAGTTTTTGCTTAGTCAGATCAACTTCAATTCTTTTCTGTTTTACTTCTCCTTCAATTTCACCCAACACTTCGTCCTTTATACTATTTCTAATTACACCAATTGGTACATCAATTTCTTTGTTTCTAAATACACCCTTGCTCTCCGTTTCCAAAAAACTGCTTTCAATATCCAGCCCCACCTCATCTTGTCTAAAAGCTGTTTTCGGATAAACCGTACACACCAGCATCACTATCAGTCCAAACAGACCAAAATAACCAATAATACTTTTCTTTTTCATAATAAGAGCTTATCATTTATTTATCATGAGAAAAATAATCATCTTCTTTTTGTTTCTTATATCCATCCCTCTCCTTATCTTAGCCTTTTTAGGTTTTATTCCTGGTTTATCGGATTTATTGGCCGCCACCAAGCCCAAAGATCTTGGCATCAGTTATACGGTAGAAGACTATTCTCAAGCCCATAAGAAAACTGACATTGATAGAAAGGTCATTTCCAATGATTACCAAAGAGAGTTTTTTCTTTCTCCCGACAATCACTTCATTGACGACACCCTTACTTCCCAAGAAGTTTCTGCCTGGATAAACGAGCGTACCTGGAAACATTACCCTTTTTCCAATCTCCAAATCAGATTCAATTCCGATAATACTGTTGAAGCTTCAGGCAATCTTGATGTTAAAAAATTCATAAATTACATTCAGGTTCTTGGTGGTATGACGGATACTGAAGCTCAACAAGTCAGTAGTTATATGCCCCTGTCCGGTTCTCCTGCTTTCTATCTAAACTTTACCGGCAATATTCAAAACGACCAAGTTGAGTTAAGTTTTTCCAAAGCCAAACTTGGTAATCTTCCTATCTCTTCTGGTCTACTCTCTTCTTATACTCCCAGATTAGTCGAATTTATCGAAGAAAAAGTCCTCAATCACCCCTCAGTCAATTTTAAGGAATTACGGCCAGACAACGGTCTTCTCAAAGTAGTTGGTACTCTCCCCGACACCGAATCAGTTAAATAAATTAAAATTGTCTTGCCCTGCGATACGTTTCAACCGTACTTCTCAATGCTTCCGCACATACTCTACCATATGGTTTTTTAGAGTATTCTAATCCTATAGTCATTTCCAAATCAAAAATTTCATCAAGACTTAATCTACGTAACCATTTACCTGCATCTTCAGTTTCTGGCACAGGTGTTCTGCCCAACACAATATTTATCTGTCTATCTGTCATTCCATCTCTTATTTCTACTGATCTTTTCATATTTTTTTAATTAATTAATAAAGTCGCATATTCTAGCAAATTAGTAGTTTCAAGTTTTGATAATTAAAATTTGTTTAGAATTTAGTATTTAGAGTTTAGAATTTTTACTTTGTGGACTCTTTACGAAAAAATTCGGACTGAGTTTCAAAGGTAGCGCTGCGAGCGCCATCCCCAACGATCCTTTTTCTCCAAATCTGTGGGCATAGATGGACTCGAACCATCGACCACCGACTTATAAGATCGGTGCTCTAACCGACTGAGCTATATGCCCTAAGACTAACTATTTTAATTTTACAACCAAAACTGACTGTAGGGTTTATCCCTACTCCGATCAAAGCATCGGAGAGCTATGCACCCGTCTGGTAGCAGAGGCGGGGCTCGAACCCGCGACCTGTCGCTTATGAAACGACCGCTCTAACCGACTGAGCTACCCTGCCAAGTAGCCAAATTATATCAATACTACCTAAGCAATTCTATTTTTTAAATAATTCCTCCCAAATCCCGTTTTCAAACTTTTTTCTCTCAATATCGCTTTTTCTTTTGATAATCCACACTCATAATAGACTAACTTCAATGGTCTTCTGTCTTTAGTTGCTGTTACTAAACCATCAAAGTGTTCCTTAAGTCTTAGCTTTAAGTTACTTGAATAGCCAATATACAAGCTCTCATCCTTTATGCTTTTTAATACATAAACGTAATACATAAGCTACTTTAATCTACCTGACCGCCAAAACTGCTTTAGCTGTTGGCGGGACCTGCCAAGTAGCCAAATTATATCAATACTACCTAAGCAATTCTATTTTTTAATAATTTACCCAATATGGTAGTTAACTGTTTTTTTATAACTCTTCCTCCCATAGAAGTTTTTAAATATTTTTCTCTCAACTCCGCATCTTCTCTAAGAAGATAATTTTCCCAATATATCAACTTTAATGGTCTTCTTCCCTTAGTAGATTTACTTAATCCCAAATTATGTTGTTCAACTCTCCGTTTTAAGTTTGAAGTAAATCCATAATATAACTTTTTATCCTTATAGCTAAACAGCACATAAACATAATACACAGTAAAATTCTACCAAAAACAGGGTTGGAACAAAAAATCCGACCTTCAAGTCGGATTTTATTGTTTGATAACCCTGGTTGCGGGGCTGGGAGTTGAACCCAGCCTGTGAGATTATGAGCCTCACGTGCAGCCGTACACTACCCCGCACATCGTTTAATCTGCCTTTTAACAGCCACATTCTAGCACGTTCACATTCCCTTTGTAAACAAATTCAGCCATTTTTCCCAATTTCTCACATCAGTCTCTATTTTTATATCTTCCATATTAGTCTCTTTACTCATGTCCGGTAGCTTCAGCCAATAGTCATTTGGATCACCCAATCCAAAATATTGCCTAGCTGCCGCTTCCACAAAAGCACTGCTGCTAGCATATCTTATATTTTGTTCCAGTTTGATATTATTTTCTTTCAAAAACCTAATTTCTTCCTCGATTTTTTTATTTTCCACCACAGCCTTATTTGCCGACTGTATCCGCTTTACCATGTTGTTTATACTAGCTAAAATAAACACCAACCACATCACTTTTACTATCAAGTAACCTAGTTTTTTCAGTTTATTGCCCATAGTTGCGGTTTATCCTTGTTTATGTTACTATAAGATTAATATGGATCTTTCTACGCAAAAGGCTCTCGACCTATTCGTCAAGTCCTTGGAAAAAGCTTCTAAATCAATAAATACAATTGTAGCCTATAGAGGCGATATAAACCAGTTGATTAAATTTCTCCAGGTACTAAAAAAAGACAGTGATGTTACTGCTGTCACTACCGATGATATCAAAGCTTACAAAGACGACTTACAAAAAAATAAATATACCGCCAAATCCGTTAGCCGCAAACTAAATTCCATCAAAAATTTTTTTTCCTTTCTCAAGAAAGAAAAATTAATCACCGCTGACCCTTCAGCCGATGTCAAACATCCCAAATATCAAAATGATGTCCCCCGCATTCTTGAACCTATCGAATATCGTGCCCTAAGAGATGTCTGCCGAAATGATACCCGCACCACTGCTATCGTCGAGCTTATGCTTCAGGCTGGCCTTCGTATCAAAGAAATTGAAAGTCTTAAAATGGATCAAATTCAGGGTGACGATATTATCGTTGAGCCTTACGAAAGTCATTTAAGACGAAAGGTTCCTCTAAACAATTCCGCCAAAATTGCCCTAAATCGCTATATTAAAGATGATAGGGTCGATGCCAAGTCAAAAAGTATTTTTGTCACCAAAACCGGTCGGACACTTCTGGCTAGAAACATTAGAAGCTTACTTAATCGCTATTTCAAAAAAGCTGGCATCAAAAACGTTAAAGTTAACGATCTAAGAAATACCTTTATTGCTCATCAATTAAAATCAGGTGTACCTCTGGATGTGGTTTCTGCCGTCGTAGGTCACAAACGCATTTCTACCACCGAAAAATATCTCAAACTCATCACCGAAACCGAAGACTCTAAAAGTATTAAACTAAAAGAACTCTAATTTTCTTAAATCTTAAATCATAAATCTTACATCTCTCTTTTTCCCTCTTGTTTTCTATTGATCCTGGGTTTATTCTTGTCTTTGTTATTAGTACACATTTATTACACCTTGAACAAAGACAGATCTCCACACCATTGCGATTTATCTCTTGACCTTATTTGTCAAAGAAGAAATATTTTTGGAAAACCATTACCAGAGGGTAGATTAGTCTGTTGCCCCGATTGTCCATTATTCCAAGATTTCGCCTGGTTTGTAAGTGTCCAAGAAATTCCTCGCTTTAGCATTAGTCCAGATGAAAAAACTGGTTATGCCGATACCAGAGCTTATCATTTTTCAATTAGAGATGGCACTCTTGCAGACATGGGTTTCAACGGTAACAAAATCTGTAATATATTAGAAAAATTCAAACAAAGAAATAAGCCCTAATTCGTAATTGCGAAACGAAGTGAAGTCCCGATAACGAAGTTCATCGGGAAAGATTGAAAATTGATTTACAGTCTTGCTCTCTTGGAAATATCCGCCTCTACCAGTGCCTTTGGCTGACCATATTTCAAAGAAGACAATCTTTTGATCATTTCCGCCAGTTTCTTATCTCCCTGTTTCTTTCTTTCTTCAGCTGACACTTGTAGCGAAAACGGTTTTTGCGGTACCCCATCTATCATTGTTTTCATATAAATATTGGCCATGGGTAAGTTCATCAAATCTTTTTCCGAAAACTGCGGCTCAAATTGTCTAACCAAATAATTAGCATCACTTATTCCTACCCTAAAGCTAGCAATCGTTCCCACATTTCCAAATACAGCGTTTTTGACATCTTCTTCCATCTGGGAAATAAATTGGTTACCCACCGTCAAATTTAAGTGATACTTTCTGGCTTCACTCATTATTATGGCAAAATCTTGAGTGGCAAAGTTTTGAAATTCGTCTACATATAGGTAAAAATCACGTCTATTTTCTTCCGGTGTATCCTGTCTGCTCATGGCCGCAATCAAAATTTTAGGTATCAACACCAATCCCAAAAAGGCACTATTCTCTTCACCTATCGTTCCTTTAGCCAGATTTATTATTAGTATTTTCCCCTCATCCATTGCCTTTCTAAAATCAAATGAAGATTTTGATTGGCCGATAATATTTCTCATCATTTTATTAGTAATAAATCGACCAAATTTCGACACAATATAATCCAGTACCTCCGATTTATGAAAGTCTGATGTTTGAGCAATCTGGTCAGTCCAATACCTTTTTACCATTGGATCCGTCACCTTTGGCAAAAGTGCCTGGACATAACTTTGATCAGTCAGACACCTGACCACTTCCACAAAGGTTGCCCCCGGTTCCGTCATTACCGTTAGCATTATATTTCTGATAGCATGTTCAAATCTTGGTCCCACAATTCCGGTTTTGTATGGATCGTATAATTTGTACATCAAATTAATTATTGAAGACGTCACAAAATCTTTCTGTTCTTCCGTATTTACCTCCATCACATTAAAACCCATCGGTCTTTCAGTATTAGATGGATCAAAATAAATTACATCATCAGCTCTTTCCGGTGGTATTCTTTCCAATATGCTTTCATACGTATCATGCGGGTCTATAAAGCACACCCCCTTACCTTCCTTAATGTCTTTTAAAGCCATATCAGCCATCAGCCAAGATTTTCCTACACCTGTTTGTCCAACTATATAAAAATGCCTCTGCCTGTCGGTATCTTTGATTTTATAAGCTCTTTTCTCTCCTCTATAAAAATTATCACCAATATACATGCCTTCACTTGGAATATTGACCGGTGCCGGTGCCCTTTTAGCCTTTATCCAATTTATATTTGGACTATCAACTGTTTTATTGGGTAAATGAAACAAAGTTGCAATTTCATCAGCTGACATTATACTCACATTTTTATCCCAGTAAATTATCGGATACTTATAGATAAAATCAGTCAAAAACATTCCCTTAAATCTAATTTTTCGGCTTCCTATACTGTTCCATGGCGATTCAAATTGAGAAAATGTTCCCTTGATATTACTTAAGTTTCCCTTAGCACTACCTTTATCTGGTGCCACCGACACTATTCTGATAGCTGTTTCAAATCCATGTTTACTACATTTGTTTTCAATTGCTTCCAGTTGCCTGGCATCCACTTTATAAGATGCTTTTTCCGGATTAGCTTCACTTTTCTTAGTATCCGAAATAAATTTTTTACCCTGTTTTGACCATTCTTCATTAGTTGGCGATACCACTATTTGTATAGCTATAGCTTCACCCTCACTCAGTTTACTCATGGCCGATGTCACCGCCGATAGTGTATCTACTGGTATGTCTCTATATGTTTTTATTGGATAATAGGCATCTTTCTTAGCTCCGAGTAGGGCGTATTCCACTTTTCCTTCATTTGTACTATATATGTTTATATCTTCCACTTCTTCCACTTCCACTCCCGGGTAAACCGCATAAATTTGTTTTTCTATCATTTGTCTGTAATCAGACGGCACACACACATAAAACCTTATATCATCCTTATTTCCAATTATTTCCAGAGATGCATTTGGCTGGGCCACCAAAAACTGCAAAAACTTCGGTTTTTTCTTTTCATACATATTGGCAAAAGACGATATCACTTGCTCCATTGCCTCCACCTTTACTTCGTTATCTTCCGGCATTGATAAAAGTAAATTGACCATCTTAAGTGATTTTTTCTCTCTATCTCTCCACCTTATCCACAGTACCAATCCAAATCCCAACACTGCTATCAATACTAATATAGCTACTAATAGCCCTCCATACAAAAACAATCTTTGTATATAGTAGTCCAACGGCCTGGTTAATAAATCTTCATTCATTTTCTTGCTTAAATTTTACCTTACCTTGTTTCTTTTTTACAATTCTTAATATAAATACCGATAGCCATTTAGCTGCCTCATCAAGCGACTGTTTAAATCCGTCTACAAAATTTCTTTTTGTAATTGGTACCTGATAAATATCATCAGTTTTTTGAGACACTGCTTGCAAATTCGTGGCAGTACTTCCCATTTGTTGATCTTGTATTTGGGCAGGGTCTTTTTCAATTTTAGATAGCCAGCTTTCTACTTCGTGATCCGTCTTGTCTCTTGGCACCAATCTATCAATTATTTTTGTCGTTTCTCGCCTCCCGCCTTTTTCTACGGTTTGGTTATTTAATAACTCTTCCTTCCTTTCTGCCATACTATGAGTATAACTTAAAAAAACCAATTCTGGTTAGATTTTAAATTCTAACCATTAGAATAGTTTATAATTTGTAAAATCCATGCCATTTCCAAAAGACAAACCAGCCAGACTCACCGATATTGATAATCGCAAAAGGTCCCTATCCTTCAAAGCCATTCTCTTTATTATCATATTGATTGCTCTCTTCAGCTGGTTTTTTACCGGTGGTACTTTCAAGCTGTATGCCAGTATCTTCTTTTTTCTCTATAACCTTACCGGTCAGATTTGGATCTCCGTTATTTTAATTGGTGTTGTCCAAAATATTGCCTTTTTACCTTTAAGGTTTATCGGACTGATGATGGAAGACCGGGTCAAGCAATTCAAAGACACCGTCGAATCTGCCAAAGAAGACCAGCAATATTTTGTTTTTAATAAAAAAGTCAAAGAAGGGGATACCTCTGCTCTTTTTTTTATACTCGAATTTATTGTCAATGCCATGGCTTTCTTTTCTGCCGGCCGGATTTTTTTAATTGATTTTTACACCCAAAAGCTCGACCCCAAGTTTTTATACGATTTTGTTGCTTATCCCAAATATCCCCTCAAAGGTACCTTATTTACCCCGCCATTTATTAGAGTTGATGAAACTTTTGCCCTGCCATGGTCTACAATTTTCCAGTTTTGGGCGGTTACTTTAGCTCTGGCCATTATTCCCCGGCTTCTCTGGCGTTTAGTTAAATTTATTCTCAAAAACAATAAAAAAGTTTTAAATGCTCGTATCGGTTACAACCAGGCTGTCAACTACATAAGTGGCTTTTCCGGTACTCTTTTTGTCATTTCCTTATTTCTTCTCCGAAACATTCCAAAAAAAATTACCCCCATAATACTAAGTTTTGATCTCACTCGTCAAAACACTTCCCTCAATTTATTTACTGCCGTTGTTACTTTTTTAACTACTATTCATGCTGGCATCAAAAGAAATAATTTAGCTGTTGCCGAAGCTAAAAAAGCTGACATTGAGGACAGTGTTATCAAAAAAGTCTCCCGTCAAAATCTTCGTAATAGTTTCAAAAATGCCCTAATTTTAGGTGTCGGTGCCTTTCTGATTACCAACCAAATTCCCTCCGCTTTCGAATTGTCTGTTGCTACTTTCGAAGCTCTCTATATAATATCTCCCTATAGTTTCGATTTAATACTTAAATCAGCCAAACCAAAACTAAAAATAGATGAACCAACCAGTTGATTTTCTCAAAGTCTTAGACACTTATAAACCTCTTGTCTGGAATCAGATCAAACCGTATCTAAGTGATTTGGTTAATTACCCGGATTTTTGTAAACCGGGCTTAAAATACCAACCTTTAGTTAATTTTAATCAAAAAATTATTTCAGACTACCCTGTTCGTCAGGGTAAATACGTTCGACCTACCCTAGTATTATTGACCGCCTCCGCCATGGGCTATCCTATCAAAAAAGCCCTCCTGACTGCCGCCGCTATGCAAGTTTCTGAAGATTGGATATTAATTCACGACGATCTTGAAGATGATTCTTTACAAAGGCGTGGCCAACCTGCACTGCACCATCAAATAGGTAAGGAATTAGCCGTCAATGCCGGTGATGGCCTTCACATCCTTATGTGGAAAATTTTATCAGATAATCAAAAAATTATAGGTCCGTCCCTGTCTTATCAAATTCAGCAAGAGTTTTACAATATGCTTTCTCGTACCGTTTTAGGCCAGACTGCTGAAATCAAATGGACTCAAGAAAACAATCTCGATCTAACCGAAAAAGATGTTCTTTTTATTTTAGAAAGCAAAACCGCTTACTACACTATTGCCGGCCCCATCAGGTTAGGTGCCATTTTGGCTGGTGCCACCCCCACTCAACTTGATAAAATTTTTCAATTTGGTAAGTACTTAGGCTTTTGTTTCCAAATTCAAGATGATTTGCTAGATTTAACCTCAGATTTTGCCGGTCACAAGAAGCAAACTGGTAACGATATCTATGAAGGTAAGCGGACAATCATGTTAGTTCATCTTTTAAAACACGCTAATTCAGAGGACAAGAAAAAAGTTATTAGTTTTTTGTCCAAAACACGTTCTCAAAAAACAGCAGGGGAAGTTTCTTTTGTTATTTCCAAAATGGGAGAATATGGTAGCCTTGATTACTCCCGAAAACTAATTAAAAAATATGCCAATCTAGCCCTAGATTATTTTCAAACTGAATTAAATTTTTTATCAAAAAACCCCGCCCATCAACAGCTTTTATCCTTCATTGACTTTCTCCAAAACCGACAGTATTAATTTCTTAATCTCCACATCACCCTTTCCTGATACCCCGCCCTGTCAAGGGAGGGGTCAGGGGAGGGTTTCTCCTTAATTTATCAAATCCTTCATTTCACTCCTTAAAACGACATTAATATAACGTATATGTTATATTAAACCATGAAAACAGATATCACTAAGTTTGAAAGTTTCACCAATTTCAAAAAGGAACTTCTCAAAAATCCCAAAATTAAAGTCGAATACAATCATCTCGGTCCTGAGTTCGATATTATTGAAGCTATCATCCGTCAACGAATCAAAAAAGGTTTGACCCAAAAACAGCTTGCTAAAAAAATTGGTACTAAGCAATCAGCCCTTTCTCGTCTTGAATCCGGTAATTACAATCCTTCACTTTCTTTCCTTAAAAAAGTAGCCACCGCCCTAGATTCTGATCTCCACATCACCCTTTCCTAATACCTCACCCTGCTTGTCCTTTCGATGCAAAGCGTAAGAGGATCAAGGGAGGGGTTAGGGGAGGGTTTTATGGATCAAGTAGAAGAAATCAAAAAAAATTTTTATAAAAAATAATTCTTTGTTATATTTAGAAAATGCAATTTTTGTTATTTTTCTTTTCATTACATCTTGGCATAGCGCGTTATCATCCCACCTTGGCCGCCCCTGTCAAAGACAACACCAATGGTACTTGGGAAGATCTTTATACAGACTCTGCTGGTATATCATCTTCTTCTAACGCCGGCTTCAGTGTCGATCACGTTCAACTTAAAAATGCCGAGGGTACCTTCACCGCTCCCTATGTTGCTAATGGTTATATCATCACTACTACTATCATGCCCCAGTTAGTCGGCAGCTGGGGTCAGGTCAGTTATACCGGCGATATTCCTGAAGGTACTTCAGTTTTAGTCCAGCTCCTTGATTCTACCAACGTTGTGTATTCATCAACCCTTTTGTCGGCAAACGATATTGGCTCTACTGCCAATCCTTTAGTTTTTTCCTCAATACCAGTCGATCAGGCTGCCGCCCACTCAAACAACAGTCAAAACAAATTCGGCAGAGTTAGAGTAAAAATTACTCTCCAGTCCACAGATACTGACCTAACCCCTACCATCGATTCCCTTTTAGTAACCTGGACTCCGGCTGTCGGTCCATTCTCTACTCAAGGCCAGTCCAGCAACAAGTGGACAACTTTTGGAGGCACAAAGCACTTCACCAACAATCTTCCTTATTATAATCAATCAATTTACCCGGCTTTAAGATGGACTTATTCAATTGATGATAATTTCGGGGGTAGCATAGTAACCGGAGTAAACGACGACATCATTATTAAAACAAGGTCAGAAACAAACACTCCTGGCTACCTTGTTTCTTTAGACAAAAATACAGGTAGTGTTAACTGGAGCCGTCCCCAAACCGGCCCCATGACATATGTCTCTTTCAAAACTTCAATTTCCCAAGACGGTACCATTTATTGGAACGGACACGGGAACGATGTTCTTGTTGCTCACGATGCCTTTACCGGTCGGGTTAAGTGGTCTCATGCTTTTGTTGATGGCCACACACAGGAAACCACCAATATAGGTGAAGACGGCACCATTTACACCATTAGACAACCTTCAAGTAGCACCGCCTTCACTATTTACGCTTTTAATCCGGATGGTTCTGTTAAATGGACATCAGAAACATTCGACCCTCCCGGCTCAGTTAGTATATATGCCTATGGACCGGTTCTCGATTATCAAGACGATCTTTATGTCAATTGTGAAATCAGAGGCACTAATACTGGTTATTTAGTTAAAATTAACCACACCGATGGTACTACTACCTGGAAATACAACACAGGTGACGTTGCCTCTTTTCCTATTGTAGGTCCCGATAACACAGTTTATACAGCTAACAGCAGTTACAACCAAGAGGTCCCTAAAAATATCTTTGCCATAAATCCCGATGGCACTCTTAAATGGAAATATGAATTGGGTACCAATAAATATGCTTATAGCAAACTATCTCTCCGTTTCGATAACACTCTTTTGGCACTAAGAGCCGATTACCAGTTTCCTGCTACTGATACCAGCAGTTATATAGATATTATTAATTCAGACACTGGCCAACTGATCCGCACTCACCAGATAAACAATTTTTTCAATGCCTTCACCGATTACTATCTAAACTTTTTTACCGACAGCCAAAACGGCTATTATCTATCTCAGTTTACCGACATAGACAATAATGGTACTAAAGATTACGCCTCTTTTCATTATTACGACTCCGATTCACTACAAAAATGGACACTGAATTTTGACACTGGTCAGCAAATAGAAAAAGCTATTTTAGACCAGGGAGGAGATGTATACCTTTCCCGTTATACTTCTACCCCCAAGACATACACAGTTATGAAACTTTCTCCATGGATTCTAATCAGTAACACTGATTCAGTCATTGTAGCTCCCGGTCAAACTATTTCACTTAGTGCAACCACATCCATGCTTCAGACCAATCTCGAAAGTAGCCAGGCCAATCAAGTCCAAGTCTATTTTGAAAATAGTAATACCGCCACCCTGTCCTATTCTTCCACAAATGACGATGGCAATACTATTTGGACCGGCACATACACCATCCCCACAGATTTTTCTGATGGTGCTCACACTTACACTATTGAAGCAAATGCCGCCAACATTATTACCGACACCACTCTTCATTTCTCCAGTCCTGCTTCAGGTTCTGAAAACACTGGTATTACTACCACCGGACAATTTACAGTTGATACCCTCGGCCCCAACAATTTTTTAATTTCGCCTTCAGGTTATACAAATGACAATTCGCCTACTTTTAGCTTTAAAAAATCAACCGACCAATACAGTAATATTTCTCATTATCAGATCAACGTAGACACTGGCCATGACACCGGCTATCAGTTATCAAATATCCCTGCATCAGTTGATAACAACAATCCAGTCTGGAAGGATGATTCCAATTATTATGTCCAATTCGACCAATCAAACCAAGATAATACCAACCACACAATTAGCATCGATTTCAAACAATTGTCCAATTCACCCTTAGCCGAAGGTTTACATTCATGGGAGCTTACCTCTATGGATAGTTTAGGTAATCAATCCTCCTCATCCCAAGAGTTTATGGTCGATACTACTGCCCCAAAACTATCCAACCTCTTTCTTGCCAACATATCACCAGTCCAAAATGGCCAAACATACAAAATTAACAATAATAATCCTGAATTTTCTGGTAAAGCTTATGACGAATATCAGGGTAGCCAGATAGACAACGACACCTTTCAGGTAGTTTCATCTGGTCCTCGGCAACTTTCTTTTAACATATTCAAACTGAAACCAGATAAAAGTTTTTCAACCAACCTGTCTGACTACGAAGTATATCTAAATCAGACACAAAATTTTGACAGCATCAAAGACACAAAAAACGTTGACAAATCCGCTGAATTTTATATCACCCTAACTAAAACCCTTCAGCCGGGTACCTATCGTGTAGCCATTTCTATTACTGACAATGCCGGCAATAATTACGACAATCCACCCTTCTATCTAAACTACACCTTTGCATCTGCATCGGCGATTTCAAACATTGCTTCAACCATCCCAAAACTTGTCGAGACAATTTCTCCGAAGAAATCACTTGATATAGAAATTGTGGACAAAGAATCCTCCCTTGACACTGCCTCAGAAAACGAAAATAAAACTAAAAAAATTCCCCTAGTTACTATTAAAATTGTTGACAAGTACTCAAAACCAATACCACATGTTAAAGTCGAACTACATTCCGATCCTAAAATCGGTTTTACCAATGATCAGGGCATAGTAGCCTTTACTGATGTTGATATTGGCCAGCATACCATTAAGGTCAATAGTGATGGTTATACCGGTCAACACCCTATAGATCTGGCTAATTCCGACAATCCCCTGGCGGAAGAATTTAAAATCACTGTTCAGGTCACCAAAAAAATCGAACTCCCCTGGCTACTTATAATTATCGCTCTTTGCTCAATAATAATATTAGTAACAATAATGGCTCGAAAAAAGAAAAAAATAAGTTCATAACAATTTCTTCAATGTTACAATCCCTTAACAGTATTATTTCCCCGCCCTGTCAAGGGAGGGGCCAGGGGAGGGTTTTATGGACCAAGTAGAAGAAATCAAATCAAAAATCGATATCGTTGACCTCATCCAGTCCTATATTCCTCTCAAAAAACGGGGTAAAAATTTTTGGGCCAATTGTCCTTTTCATGGTGAAAAAACCCCTAGCTTTACCGTCTCTCCCGACCTCCAAATTTTTAAATGTTTTGGTTGTGGCAAAGCCGGTGACATTTACACCTTTGTAGAGGAGTACGAAAAAATCGAATTTAGAGAAGCTCTAGAGCTTCTAGCCAAACGAGCCGGTATCACTCTCAAATCAAACCCAGCCCTATCTACAGCCGAAAAAATCAGCCAAAAAATAATTCTCATCAATCAGTTTACTTCGGTTTTTTATCATTATGTCTTGACTAAGCATCCCCAAGGCAAACCCTCTCTAAAATATTTAAAAAATAGGGGAATAACTGATGACACTATTAAATTATTCAAAATCGGTTTTTCTCCCCCAGATTCCCGTCAATTATTAAACTTTCTCAAATCCAAGGGTTTTTCTCTAGCAGATATCTTACAAACCGGTACTTTTGGTCAAAAAGGTACCTACACATACGATCGTTTTAGAGATAGATTAGTTTTTCCCCTTATCGATCATCGGGATCGTATTGTTGCCTTTTCCGGTCGCATTCTTAGCTCTGATAAAAATTTAGCCAAATACATCAACTCTCCCGAAACTCAGCTTTATCACAAAGGTCATATGTTTTTCGGTCTCAATCTTAGTAAAGATTTTATTCGAAAAGCCGATTCTGCTATCGTAGTTGAGGGTGAATTTGATCTCATTTCTCCATTTCAAGCTGGATTTCAAAACATTGTTGCTCTCAAGGGTACTGCTTTTACTAGCGATCAGTTGACTCTTTTAAAACGTTATACTCAAAATTTAATTTTGGCCCTTGATTCGGATTTTGCTGGAGCCAATGCCGCTCGCAAAAGTATCCAATTGGCCGACTCTTTAGGTTTCAATATCAAAGCCATTGATTTGGGTGATTACAAAGATCCCGATGAGGTTGTTAAAAAAGACTTAAATTTTTTTAAAGGACAAATAAGCAATGCCCAGTCTATTTGGGACTTTATTATCAATACCGCCATCAAATCCTTCAAATCGGATACTGACCTTGGCAAAAAACAAATCTTAGAGTTCACTTTCCCTTTTATTACCCAAATTGATAATTCAGTTATCAAATCTACTTATTTAACCAAACTATCCAATCTCTTAAATGTTGACAAAGAAGCGGTATTTTCTGAAGCTGATAAATTTTCCAAAAATATAAACATAGATCAAAAGACAAATATCAGTTTACCAGTTCAGCAAGATCCCCAAAATCCTCTCAAAACCGAAAAAATGGAGCACTATTTACTAGTTTTACTTTTTTCCCACCCCCAGCCCAAAAAGTTTTTTAAAAAAGTCAGCTCTCATTTTGACATTATCACACTGCCCCAATTCACCAAAATTATTGACTATCTCAAAAAATATAAATTAAAGACATTTTCAGCTTCAAAATTTGTCAAAATTTTACCTCCCGAGTCAGTCGAACTTTTCAATTCTATCTATATCGAATCTCAAAACGATTTTCAGGACGAAGCCTTTCTCGAAAAGCAAATTATAAAAACTTCTGCCAATATCAATTTAGCCAAATTAAAGCAAAAGCAACATCAATTGAGTGCCAAAATTGCTCAGGCCGAACAACAAAAAAAGACCACCACTCTCAAAAAACTCCAGTTGGAATATGACTCTCTTCTCAATCAAATCGGTATTTTTCAATCTAAAATATAGATTTATACCTGTTTTTGGTATAAAATACAACCAATGTCTGTAGCTTTCAACCTTAGCACCATCAAACAACGTCTCCTTAGAAAATCCAAAATCCAAAACTACCTCACCATAGACGATGTTTTGGAGCAGATTCCTCAGCCTCAAAGCCACCTCGACGAGCTTGATACCTTATTTACTTTTCTTTTTGATAAAGGTGTCGACGTTTTCGACAAAATTTCCGTCGAAGACGAATCAACCACTACTCTATCTAAAGGCGCCAAAACCCAAAAATTATTGACCATGTTAGCTCCCAAAGTCGGGGTTGATTCCGTCAGGATGTATTTAAAAGAAATCGGTAAAGTTGATTTGTTAACTTTTGAACAGGAAATTCAGCTAGCCAAGGATATCGAAAAAGGTTCACAGTCAAGTCGGGATCACCTTATTTCTGCCAATTTAAGACTTGTTGTTTCCATTGCCAAAAAATATATTGGCAGGGGACTGACATTTTTAGATTTAGTCCAGGAAGGTAATCAGGGCCTCATGCGGGCAGTTGAAAAGTTTGATTGGAGACGCGGTTTTAAATTTTCTACTTACGCCACTTGGTGGATTCGCCAGGCTATTACTAGAGCTATTGCCGATCAGGCCAAAACCATCCGTATTCCCGTTCATATGGTTGAAACCATCAACAAAGTTTACAAAGCCACCCGTGCTTTGACTCAAAAATTGGGTCACGAACCGGACATTGACCAAATTGCCGATGAAGTTGGAGTTACAGTTGACAAGGTCGAAGAAATCTATCGTATTTCCCAGGATACCACCTCACTTGCCACTCCCGTTGGCGATGATGAAGACTCATTTTTAGGTGATTTTATCGAAGACACCACCCAGCTTTCTCCCTACGAAGAAACCGCCAAAGAGCTATTAAGAGAATCAATCGAAGAAGTCCTGGATAGTCTTGATGAAAGAGAATCCCGGGTTTTAAGTTTCCGCTTTGGTCTTTGTGGTGAAACCCCAAAAACACTTGAAGAAGTCGGCAAAATTTTTAATGTCACTAGGGAGCGTATCCGCCAAATCGAAGCCAAAGCCTTAAGAAAATTAAGACATCCCAGTCGTCGCAAAAAACTTCAAGATTACTTAGAGTAGATAAATTAGTCGTCATTGCGAGGTGTGAAACGACGTAGCAATCTCTGTATTTTGTTTCTATATTTGATTTATCCAATCTTACTAAAGTACCAGAGCACTAGAGTACTAAAGTACTAGTTATAGTCTTTCCCAAAGCAATCCTCGCCCTTTGTATATCCAGCCTCTATTGCCTCCTCCTCACTGCAAAACCATCTATCTCCCAAATCTAGGTCTACTTTGGTAATGTTATAGCTTTTGCATCCGGGAAACTTATATATTTTAGTATCATGCCCTTCTCTATTATTACCTTTTATTAGGCATTCCTTATCTTCCGCATCCACTCTGCACAAGTCATATACTCCCAATTTCTTTTCTCTTGCTTCTGCCCCTGCCTGCCTCATATCATCACAGGCGTTAGTTTTATTGCTGTCATATCTGGCCCAGCCACTCTTAACCATTTCCAAATTAACTAGATAATCATCCGTATATACCAGCCCCAACAGTCTGCCATATTCATCTACATATTTACCCACCACTCTCACTTCTTTCCCTAAAGCCAGTTTTTCTAACATTTCCTTAGCCTCCTCATATCCACACATATTCACTTCCGCCGTTTCCATATTATCTAGTCTTATTTGTTGTTTACTATTAAGTTCCAAAGTATCTCCATCAATTATCCTTGCCACCACTATTTTATTCACATCTTTTTTACCCTGTTGATAGCTAGTCATACTTATTCCTATCATAGCTATTGCCATCCCTATCCACAAAAAAACTTTTTTCATAAATTATTATAAATACTTTTTATACATATGGTTAACAAATAATAAAATTTTAGTTCGTCATTACAACCCTTACTCGTCATTACAACCTCCATCGTCATTGCGAGCAAGCGCGAAGCAATCTCAATTCTTGACACATTATGGCAAAGTACGTCATCATAAATCATGCCTAATACTAATATTTCATCAACTAATCAATTCCAAACTCCTTTCACTCATAGCCGATCTAAAGTATTAAAAGCCTTCGCTGCCACAGGTATTTACTCCAAGGAGTTTCTCAAAGATCTAAAAAAAGGTCTAGAAGATAACAAAGATTTTTTCCGAGAATCATAAATTTTTTTAAAATGTAATCCTTTTTTTAATCTAAAATGCTATAATCACTAGCATTCGCACCTTTAAAAATAGTTTTCAACTTCATTGTTTTTGAAAATTGAAAATTGCGAAACGAAGTGAAGTCCCGATAACGAAGTTCATCGGGAAAAATTGATAATTGATTTTATTCCTCTGTAGCCATAGCCCATCCGAAGCTTTAGCGAAGGAGGGTCAGTTGGTTTCCAAAGGAAACAATTGTTAATTCGTAATTCATAATTGATAATTGAATTTATTCCTCTGTAGCTCAGTTGGTAGAGCATCCCGCTGTTAACGGGAGGGTCCGTGGTCCGAGTCCACGCGGAGGAGCTAACGTCAAGATAAATCGGTAAGATACGCAATAAATGTTCTTAAGTCATGACAAAATAGGATAAATCCATATCTATTTATTAATCGTTACAAATAACCTGTCCAGAATGACTGTATTTTGCTTGAATTTAAAATAAGCGCATATGTATACTTTTTTTGATGTTTTAAATTTTAAATGAAAAGGATTAATGGTATAATAAGCCAATTTTATTAATTAAAATAATAAATTTTATGAAAATTTCTGATATTCAAAAATGGGAAAGAGATTTTTCTTTAAGGAAAGGTATTGCTAAAGATGAAGAAAAGTCTATTAAGATTGCAACATTAAAATTATCTGAAGAAGTTGGTGAGGTTTGTAAGGCTATTTTAGAAAAGAAATGGGAAGAAGTTCCAGCTGAAGTAACTGATGTAATTGTCTTTGCTTGTAAGGTTGCTAATATAGCTGAAGATTTTCATGGTGCTGAAAAATTAGAGGAAGTTTTCAGAAAAAAATTGGAATATTCTGAAACCAGAACATATAACCCTGAAATTAATAAGATGGATAAACCAATTAATAAAGATTTCAAATAATGAAAAAAGAACTTGATTTAATTAAAGAAAAATTTTCTGAAGAAAAACCTACCTTAATTACTTTGGTTGGAGAATCAGGGGCGGGCAAAAGTACACTATGTAAATTTATTGATATTCCAGATATCTGGTATAGTTCAAGCGGAACTATAGTAAAGAGGCTTAATCAAAAAGGAATTCCAATTTCACATGATAGCATCCATAAATTTGCTAACCAAGCATATTCTGAAAATCCGGAATGGCAAGTTCCAGACATACTTGCAAGTATGCTTGAAAAAAGAATATTGATTTTAGACGGACCACGCCGAATAAAAGAAGTTCAAGCATTAAGAAAAGAAGATATTAACATGGTAGTTATTAGAATCACTGCTAGCCAAGAAGAACGGTTTAAAAGATTACAGTCGCGTGATGGAATAGACAGAAATGATTTTGAAAGAGTTCTTCGCGATGAAAGTCAAGAAACAGAATTGGGGCAGTTGTTGTCAATGTCAGATGTAGTTTTTGAAAATAATGGTTCATTGCAAGATATTCAAACAAGAGCACAAGAAATTAGAAATTTTATTAAAGGAGAATAAGTGAAACTAGAAGCTAGCCATTATGACACTATTGAATGGAAACCAATTGCAATTGATCCTGGAACTTTTATTAACAAGCCTGAACATACTTATAAATCTAAACTTGGGAAAAAAAGGGAAATTATCTTAAAATCGCCGTGTCGTGTTGATGTGGGTTTAATTGATTATTCAGCTCTAAAATTTACTGACCAGAATGATTATAAAGCAGGAGAAATGTCCTTCGCCTGTGATGTTTACACCTATGTAAAGGTAAAACTATTAAATAGATCAAAAATTATTATTGATAGTGACAGACCGACAATGGTTAAACACTACGCTTTATTGGTTAAAAAGGTCACAGACTATCAAGGTGGATTTGAAATTAAGACTATTGCACCTCCTTATCACCATGTCGGATTTGGTTCTAGCGCAGTAATGGCAGAAACAACGGCTTTAGCTATTAATATATTACTTGGAAATCCATTAACAAATCGTGAACTAAGAAATCTTATTGCATATAATTTTGTTGAAGAAAGTGACAATGATAAGACAAAACTTTTCCCAGGTGCTTCTACGGGTGGTTCCTTTAACACCATTACTAATGGTGGTTTTGTAATTACTTCTTCAGAATGTGAAAAAATATTTCACGAAAATATTCCAGAAGATATGTCCTTTGTTGTTGGAATTCCTAATGTGGGTGTTAAAGGTCCGGAAGCTTCTGAGACAGATGTAAATTGTATGGGTTGGGAAAGACACAATGAAAGAATCAACGCAGCAAAGTCTTGTCTGTGGATATTGACTGAGATTATGCCTTATTGGGTAAAGGGTGATTATTCAAAAGTAGGGGAAGCTTTTTATAACTATACTTTTTTTGGAGGAAAAGGAATGCAAATGCTATTTTATAGATGTGATGAGCATGGCATTCTTTTTGAACTAAAAGAAGCAGGGCTAGAAGGCGGTTGGATGACATCTGCTGGACCAGGTCTGGTTGTCTTCACTCAAGACCAGAAAAAAATTAAAATAGCTCAAAAAATATTTAAGAGAAGAGGTTGTAAACAAATAGTAACTGTCAAAGGTGATAATAGGGGAACGATTGAAGTTAACAATCTTCCTAAAAAATAAATCTTATTCCTGAAAATTGTTTTTTATGGTTGGAGACTTTAGTTTATTAAATAAATTCCAAATTCGTTCTACTCAGCGAGCGAAATTCCACCAACAAAGGTCCTGATTGAGTCTATGACGGGGAGCCAGTTACTTCTTATTATAATGTGATGCTGCCTGCGTAAGGTTGAAAATATCGGTGTTTCAACAACCTTAGCAATCTTTTTTCCGTCAATATAAATTGCTTCAAAAAAGAATTTTAAATAATGTCTCTTTAAGTTCGGCGATGCATCCATATATGTCTGATATATGTTTCTCGTCAAAGCCAGGACTTCATCGATTAGTTTAATGTCAACATTTCTTTTATTTTCTAATTCAGACATTTCACCGTCTAACATATCAATTTCACCCTGAAGCTTTAAATGTTGTCTTTGGTAGGAGTCTCTGTCCAATGCCCCTTCAACCAACAAATCTTCAACATTATCTCTCTTTGACTCAATTGCTTTTTTCCTGTTAATAATTCCTTGTTTTTCGGATTCGATCGTTTTTCGGTCCTTGGCCAGCTGATCTCTGACCTTTTGTTTTACCAATTCAATGAATTCTTCATCAAATTGATAATTCTTAATTAGATTCGCCACTCTTTTTTCTAGTTCTTCAGTATCAATATATGACCCGGGACACCCGCCCTGAAAGTGGCAGTGGTAGTAGCCGATCTTGTCTTTTCTATAGTGATCATGGTGGTAATAATGCCATTCTGCGGTCAATCTGGATTTGTGCTTCTGACAAAAAACCACTCCTCTCAAAAGAAAATTATGTTTTCTTTCCCGTATTAAAAACTGTCGGTGTTTAGCTGCAATCAGCTGACACTGGTCAAAAAGAGTTTTACTAATTAAGGGCTTATGAATTCCGTATTTTTCCATCCCGCTCCACTTCATCCAGCCGTAGTAAAAGGTGTTTGTCAGGATTTTCTGTAAACTGCTGTCACAAATTGTTTTTCCGTTTCTGGCAGTAAATCCCTTTTTATACATTCGCTTTGATAACTGAAGCAGGGAATAATTGCCGCTGGCATACATCTTAAAACATTCAACAACCATCGGCCCTTTTGTCGGATCAATTTCAATTACTCTGTGTGGTTTTTCTTCCGTTCCTTTATTTATGTTCAAGTATCCTAAAGGTGCCCATGAAGGATATATTCCATCTTCCCACTTTTTCTCCAAACTCTTTTTAACTTTCCTTCCTGTCAGTCTCGAATAAAAAGCATTAATTCCAATCAAAACCGTCTCCATTAATCTTCCTTCTGGTGTCTCATCAATCATCGGTTGATTAACAGCTATTATTCGTGTTTTACAATTTCTCAACACTGCCTTTGACGCAAAATGATCAATTTCATCTCGTGCAAATCTGTCAGTATCAATTACCAATAAACTATCAATTTTTTCTTTTTGACAATGAATAATTGCATCCTCAAAACCATGTCTCCCGATAGTCTTTGTACCTGTTTTTGCCTCATCTCCATATATACCTTTAACTTTATAATCATTTACTTTAGCCCATTTAGTACAAGAATCTCTCTGGACTTCCATTGATATACCCTTTAATTGGTCTTTATCGGAAACCCGATAATAAACAACTGCTGTTTTCATATTCACTCCTTCTCAATAAATATATTAAAAGCCGATATTAAATCTTTGTAGTTGTCGTAATAGCCGTCGTTATAAAACATCACCCATTTTTTAAAGTTATTAATACCCATCCCGTAATCAACTCTGAGATAAGCTTTTAAGACTGTGTTTTGAAAATTTATTGAACGTAAAATTCTTCGAAATTTTGTTTTTCTTCTCGTCCAGGACTTAATTATCGTTTTATCTTTGTTATAAATTTTTATAAGAAATTTCATAGTTAAATTGTTTATTTGAACAAAATATTAATAATTTGATATGATTAAGACGCAAAAAAGACCGTCGATATCAAAGAGGTCTTTCCGTAATAGAGGTTCCGGTTGTTCAAGCCTGGGAGCCTCTATTTTTTTGTTTAATTAATAAATTATAAGTAATTTACCGATAAATAATAAAGATTCAATACTATATAAACTGATAACAGTGAGAGTCTTCTCTTGAAGGAGTGAAAAAATATATAATTGGCGACGAAGGAGCCAATACGAGCAACTTCGGTTGGTCGTAATAACTCATCTATTTCCTTATAGTAGTTCAGAGTTATATCCTTTGTTGGAAGTACATTTCCGTTATTTGGCAGGATATATAATTCCTGTTTAACAGGATGTCTATTTCCTAAACTAGAGTAGGAAGTGTATTTCCTCATATTTCAATAATTTTTAAAATATTATCTAAGTAATAACTATTAGAATTTAATTTATTTTGGTTAGCTGGATTTGTCGCTCTCTTTTTCCACCATATTATCTTTTTCTCTTTGAGTGTTTTTAAATGGTATCTAACCTGTCTATCAGATAGGCCAATATCCATAGCAATTCGAGATTGAGAGGGAAACGCATAATTTTTTGTACCAGCTCTGTAGATGAGATTAAATATTATTAACTTTGCCCCTGGAGGTATTGTCTTGTCCGCTAAAAATTCTCTAAATTTTCTATCGTCAGTTTTGTATCTAATTGGATTGTCAGTATTAATCTCCATATCAATATTATTTTTCATATTTTTTACTTAAATTTCATAATTTCCATGAATTAGATCCTTTAAATAATCGAGCTTTTCAAACAATAATCGCGGGTTTACCATTGCCCGGTCAGACCAATAGGTGCTCAATAGTTTGGTGATCTCATCACTGTTCTGAAAACAAAAGAATATTTTTCTCGGATCATCACTATCAAGGCTCAACAAGGGGATTTTGTTGCATAGCAAAAAAGCTGAAGTTCTTGTGTCGGATGTTCTGTAAATATCAATCTGATTTTTCATATTTTTTCTCCACACCAATAACCGTCTGGTAGCTTTTTGTTGATAATACTTGTTCAATTAAAATTCGGGCTAACGACTCGGCTGCAAAATCGATTTGGTCGGGGATATTCTTATTAATTTCAATTCTTTTTTTCACAACACATTATATAATGCGGATAGATAGGGAAAAATATACGTGTTTCAATAAAGTGAATCCATTGCAAAGGATTCAGTATTCCCAATCCTGGATAAGTCTTTTTTTGTACGATTCGATCGCACTAATCACGCCGTCTCTTGTAATATCAAGTTTCTTATTCTTTTCCAAAGATATCTTTAAAATTTCACCATAGCTTAGTCCACTCTTTTTAAGCCAATACCATTCTCGATCTCTGATAATATTTTCATTCTTTCTCGATGGCGGGTAGTAATTGGGTCCAAGCTCAAACTTATATTCTTTCAAAGCTTCTTTCATGTCTTTCTGGTTTTTCTTTTGCTTCAACCCCAATAGAATCTTCTTTTTGTAATCTTTTAAAACAGGTTTTATGTCATCAATTGTCGTGTTTGGAGTGACAATAATTGCATACTTATATTTCTCAGGATCGTTAGGGTCAGAGGGATCAATAATCGTCTCGAGATAACACGCTTTATATGCTTTCTCAGGAATGTACGTGAATGCTATCGAATAAATGATTACCTCATCAAAATTTGGAGAACGATTAAACGTTTCGCGTACTCTTTTTATATCTGTCAAGTACCCATTTCTTTAGAC
>DBRI01000005.1 GCA_002306295.1 Patescibacteria group bacterium UBA1372
TCTTAGCTACCAAACCCCTTTAGAGGCTTTTACAAAAGAGTTAAAATGTTATCAATTTACTAAGAGGTGTTCGGATTCAACTTAGAATTCACAAAAATGGTAAAATTGATTATGTATAAAAAACTATTTATGACCAGCCTTTTATTTATTGTCTTACTTTTGGTAATGTTACGGATTTCGAATCAAAGAAATATATTGCCAGAACCGGAACAAAATTTGGATGTAGTGCCAACTGAAACAGATGTGTTTGATCAGGTGAGTCCGACGGAGTTTGAAGAAAAAGTAGAAGTGAGTGGGTCTGATTATGAAATATATACTAGTGAAAATATGGGTTTTTCAGTGGAACATCCAAAAAGTGTGCCAGTCAGTTTTTATGAAGACGGATCAATTGGATTCTTGATAGAAGGACCGACACAAGAAGCTGATACAGAATTTTATGACGGGATGGTGGTAATGTTTCAGAAAATGCCTTTAGAGGGAAAAACTTTGGCAGCAATTGTAGAAGAAAATAGGGCAATATATATAGATATTCAGGGAGCTGACGCACAGGTATCCTCTATCAAAAATGTAAAGGTGGGTGAGGTAACAGGATTGAGCTTTAGTGAACAAAACGGTGAATATATATTTTTACCAATATCAACTGATTCATATTTGAGTATTGCTAATTTGACCTCTGATCCGGGAGAACTGGGCTATGAAGAAATTGCTAAGAAAATTGTTGAGAGTGTAAAAATACTTTAAATTATTCTTTACAACAATCGATAGCTTTTTGAACCAACTGGCCTAACTTAGTAAAGATAGTGACAGTTCCCTTTTGGACTGGTTTTTTATCTTCACTAATAAAGGCGATATTATCTGATTTGGTAGCTTTGGTGTCTTTAATATCGACTAAACCTAAATTTAAACCCCAGAAAAGACTGTAGAGATCATAAGATTTGTTAAACATATCAGAAGCATCAGACTTATCTCCTTTGGTAAGATATTTGGTGCCGACTTCCATAAAACGCATAGAAGCGGCTAATAAATGTTTGCTAATACACCAGACTTCCCCTTCATAATCTTTGATAATTCTTTTTAAGGCGCTTTTACGCATATCTCTAACTTGCTCTAAAAGGTCCAGATATTTTTTATCTTTGGTTTTGCCATAAGTAAAGAAAAAATGCTCTTCCATGGAAATTAAGTTCATAATGGCAATACTTAAATCCTGGTCTGAAGAAAGGTCAAGTTTATGGCCTTTTTCCATTTTTTTAACTTTGTCCATGAATTGATTTATATCCGGTTTGGTCATTTTAAATAAATAGATTAAAAAATAATGTAGTAATTAGCAATAGTACGAAAGGAATAACAACTTTTTGATAAAAAAATAAGACTTTACCATTGTTTTTGTAACGAATGACTTTATCGATAAATATTGACAGAAAGGAAATGAGGACACCCAGGCTTAGACCAAAAAGAGATTTATCTATACCAACAAAATTATTACCAATACCAGCCTGAGAGGTGGAGTAAAGATATATAAGAGTAGTAAGGTAAAACAAGACTGACCAGAAATGACCATTTTTTAAAATACCTTTCTTTTTAATTTTATCGGCCATAAAGAAAGCTATGGCTGTATTGAGACCGGAAATCCAGAGGGTAATAAGTAAGTCATCTATGCCTAGTCTTTGAGCAATAAACAGTCCCCCACCGACAGTAACAATACAAACGGGGCATTGAGCATAGGCAGGTTTGGGGGTTAGTAAATGTAGTAAAAAGTCTATAAACATAGAAATAGTATACCCCATACAAAAAAATGACTATCCGGTTTTGCGGTGAAGCCAGAGTTTGATTTTGGGCCAAGATAAGAAAAGGACGATGAAAAGAAGAACGACGATAGGACTGATTAAAAAGTTATTCAGAAATAACTTCCTTGGTGGGAATAATGCGGTTTCTGATGTCTGATTTAGTGGGAAGACCAGTAGGAAGTAAATAACCTTGCCAGGTATTAGGGCTGGTTTGAAGCTCTAAATGAACCAGATCTACCAAATTTGGCTCATCAATAACTTTATAGAGACGATAATTGCCTTGGGATAAAACGCTATCAAGTGGATGATCTTTTTGGGTAGTAACTAAGATCTCGCCGATATCAATATTTGGCCAAGCATAAGTAATTTTATCGTCTAGAACAAGTAATTTAATTTGGCCTTTTTTGGTTTCAGCTAGTTTGTATGTGCCTTGCTTTAAGAGTTTGATCATAGTTTAAAAAAAATATTTAATGATTTTTTATACCATACTTTCTGGAAGACTTAGAAAATAAGGGGTTCTGTCTTGACCTCTTTGTTTAATTTCTCCAACTAGTTGGGGATACTTAACACAAGAATCGGGGCTAGAAGGATGGGGATTAAGGGCTGGCTGGGAGTCTAAAAAACTATTTGGAATAACGAAGGCGTGACCGATAGTTTCTTCTGTTGGGTCGTTTGTATTTATTTCTACCCACCAAATCCTAGCCTGAGTTGGACCACCTAAACTTTTTACGATATCTCTGGCGTCTGCAATACAAGAACCAGATGTCTTGTTTTCAACTGTCATTATTTTAATTTTTGAATATGAAATTTACCAGATAATTTCTCCGCTTTATCTCCGAGGCTGTAATCATCGTAAATAAGCTTGGAAGTATTGTATTTAACCTGACGACCGGTGGTGGTTTTGAAAATCAAAGTATAAAGATCTTTATCTTCGTCGGTATCCATGTCTTGATAAGAAGTATAAGTTTTGTCAATTAACTCCCCTACCCAGGCGTCTTTTTTACCTTTAGAAAGTAATTTAAGAACAACTAGTATAAAGGCGCCGACCATAAGACCAAAAAAAACAAAAAAAATAATTATCAGTCCAAAAACAAATGTTTTTTCGTTCATAGAACAGGAAAACTAATTTATGTTAGCACATAATTTTTTTAGTGTATAATTAAATTAGTAATGGATGTAGGTAGTGTAAGGTTTGATATACAAACTTTGAAAAAGGATTTGATTTGCAGATCAGATAGGAGTTTGGAGTCGGTGATTAGCAGATTTACAAGTAGTCATACTCCCCTGTTTGCCATGGATAATAAAGGTAAATTTGTGGGAATGCTAACAATAAAAAACAGTCTTTTAAACAGAAGGCATGGCCCGCTATCTTTGATAAGCTCTTGTCTGATTGAAGCACCAAAAATAAGTAAAGAGACTGAAGCTAAAAAGATTCTTAAACTGATGAATAGCATGAGGCTTTATAGTTTGCCTGTAATGGATAAGAAAAATAAAATTGTTGGAATAGTTGAAATTAAGAATATCTTAAAAAAACTTTTTGAAAATAAGGTTTTTTTGGATAATTTAGTGGAAGAATTGCCAAAAAGAAACATAATTACAATAGGTGAAAATGGTAATGTAGGACAGGCTTTTTCAATATTTTTTAAGAAAAATATTTCAAGGCTGGCAGTAGTTGATAAAGATAATAAAATTATTGGAATAGTAACTAAAAGAGATATTTTGTCTGCATATTTTGCTCCAAGCGATAAGCAGAGGTTTTCTACCAGAGAAATTCCAAAAAATTATTCCTTTGATGAGGAAAAAATATACAGGGATGATCAATTGATTACCGAATTTATGTCCCCTATTGTGGAAACAGTTTACAAAGACAGTAAAACAGAGACAGTTCTTAGAAGATTGATGAACAGTAGATTTAATGCAATTGTATTGGTTGATCGGAATAAAAAAGCATTTTATATAATGACTTTAAGAGATGTACTGAAGTCAACTGTGGATATTTTGGAAAGAGATGAAGGACATTCTAATATTGTAATTAATTTCCCTGATAAATTTGGATTGATTAGAAAGATCAGGACGAAAAAAATAATTGAGAGTTTATTTAGCTGGATAGACAAAAAAGAAAAAATACAGGTGATAAGATTTGTTATAAAGACTTCTAAGACGGTTAACAAAAAGGTGGATAGGTTTGAGATGAGACTTGTTGTAAGAACAGATAAAGATGAATATGTGTCTTCGACTGAAGGCAGAAATTTTTTAGCAGCTACAAGGGAAGCAGTTGATCAAATCAAAAAACAAGCGGCAAGATCTGATTAGAGACTTTTTAAGATGTGCTTTGTCCAGGATTTGGCGGAGGTTATTTGATCTTTAAGAAGCGGACCTTGTTTGTCTTTAACATAAAAGGTTTTGGGCGGGATTAATTGTACGGCTCCATTTTGAATTAAGAACTTGGAAATTTTGGGGGAGGCGTAGCCAATAAAACTTATTAAGGCTTTGAGAAAAAATGGATGATCTTTTTTAAGAAAACCAGTATCGAAAGCAACAAATTTGAGATTTTTTAGACTAGGAGCAGGAAGAGATTTTAAAAATGTCTGAAATTGGGGTGTGGCTTGACCGCCGTGAGTGGGAGAGCCAACAACTAAAACTTCAATTTTGTCTAAGTCTGACAGTTTGAATTCATCAATTTTTACCAATTTAGTTGAAAATTTTGTTGACAGATTTTTTTGAATTGTTTTAGCTATAGTTTCGGTGTTACCGTGAATGGAATCGTAGATGACTAATATATTCATATGTAATTTTAGCAAACTTGTGAATTCTAAGTTGAATCCGAACACCTCTTAGTAAATTGATAACATTTTAACTCTTTTGTAAAAGACTCTACAGGGGTTTGGTAGCTAAGACATTTTCTGGGCCTGTTGTTGATTTCT
>DBRI01000003.1 GCA_002306295.1 Patescibacteria group bacterium UBA1372
TATCAACTATTGGAAGCGGTCATAATAAAGGGTGAAAATACAGGCGAAACTATATATATAAGTAATGGCGAATATTTAGCAGCTAATGTCAGAAGCTATCAAGCGGGTGATAAATTGGTGGTAGGATTGGAGAAAATGGAAGGTGAGGCTGACTACTATTATATAGTCGATTTTGTGAGAACGGATGCATTGGCAAAACTAGTGGTGATATTTGTGGTGGTAACTTTGGTGGTAGCTAAGTGGAGGGGGTTTTGGTCGATGATAGCAATGGCCTTGTCTTTTGGAATAATTTTTAAATTTATATTGCCTAATATATTGGCTGGATCTAATCCAATAATGGTGGCTGTGGGCGGGGCTTTAGCGATAGTACCGGTAACTTTTTATATGAGCCATGGACTGAATAAAAAGACAACGGTAGCGGTGGTGGCGACAATAATTACTTTGATAATTACGGGAATATTGGCAGTGGTATTTGTAGAGATGAGTAAACTAACGGGTTTAGCGGCTGAAGAAGCCGGATTTGTGGTCAGTGAAATGGGAAATAAAATAAATTTAAAAAGTTTATTACTGGCAGGAATTATAGTGGGAGTACTGGGAGTGCTCGATGATGTGACAGTGTCTCAAGCAGGGATAGTGGAAAAGTTGAGTCAAGCCGGAGGCTTGGATAAATATGGAGTTTATAAAAAAGCCATGGAGGTGGGCAGAGATCATATTGCTTCGATGGTGAATACTTTAATTTTGGTATATGCCGGGGCTTCGCTTCCTCTACTACTACTATTTGTAAATAATCCACATCCGTTTAGCGAAATAATAAATTATGAGGTAGTGGCAGATGAAATTGTGAGAACAATGGTGGGTAGTATTGGACTGGTACTGGCGGTGCCAATTGCAACAGCATTGGCGGTATTTTGGTTTGAGAAAGAAGTTAAGAAGACCTGAGAAGACTGACAAGCTTTTGATTAATTGATTGAGTTGATAGATAATTTCTCATTTTTTCCCTAATGATTGGGTTTACTGGTTGACCAGAAACTTTTTTTAAGATCTTATAAACATAAGAGGCGGACTTAAAGTCAATAATCCAATCTTTTAGACCAAATTTATGATAGGTTTCAGAAACTCCCATATCTGAACTTATAAGGGCAGGAGTACCTGAGGCAATGGCTTCTTGGGCAACATTACCATAGGTTTCGAAAAAAGATGGGCTAATAAGAGCGCCTTGAGAAGCATAAAAATTGGCTAGCGTGTGGTTGTCCATGGGTCTAATAAGAGTCACTTTGTTTCTAATACTTTTGGAAATCTTTTTTTTAGCTTTTTTTGGATCGGTGACAATGTTAATACTGAAAGTGTCACCTTTTTGATGGTTGTATGTGGCTAAAGTCTCAACGAAATGTGGATTTTTGATATCAGACCAGCGGCCAACGAAACCAACATTTTTGGCTTTACCGGTGCTATTAATTTCGAAAAAATGACCGGGGATGGGGTTTGGAAGAACGGCGGTTTTAAAAATTTGATGGCCAAAAACTTCATTTTCAACTGTTTTTCTGGCTATATCACTTGGAAAAAGATATAAAAGACGATCGTTGTCAAAGACTTTTTCCATATCGGTGACTAGTAATAATTTGTCTTTGGGATAATTACTAAGCTCTTTGGTTAAAATGCCGTGGTAGTGAAGAACAATGGGAATGTTGGTAGAACTGGCAGAAAGAAAGAGACACCAGGGAACAATATAGGTGCCGTTTAATAAGATTATATCCGGGGACTCTTCTATAATTATTTTTTTGAAAACATCTGTAAGAGGTTGGTAGGCGTTTTTTATATGATCGACTGAAGTTGAAATGTCAATAATATCTGAAAAATTTGGGTAAGATAAGTTAACTGAAATTAATTTAAAATTAGATTGATTTTGAGACTCTTTATAAAGATTGTTTTCGTCGGAATTGTGGTCACCTGTAATACGAACTCCAACAAAGTTGATAGAGGTTTTTTCGTATTTAGAGGCGTAATCAACAAGATTTTTAAAAGTTTGACCGATACCACCCAAATTTGATGTCTGTATGTTGGTAAGGATTTTCATAAGAAAAAAACAAATCTATAGAGTAAGACCTATGTATATTGTGCTCTATTATACCATAATATTTTTATGGTATGTCAAAAGAGTGGGTATAAAAAGATTTAATTAGCCTCGAACTGGATGTGCCCAATCAGGACAAGATTCATCATCATCTGCGATATCTCTTAATGATTGTCTTCTTTCGAGAGACAAATGGCGGTTGGTGACTAATTCATGAAGAGCCTCAGCTCTGGTGGCAATAGAAGAATCGTAGCAATCTGTGTTTGGTGAAACTAAGAGATCAGTAAGTTTTGGACGGGGGTATTTATCTATGTCTGGCGTAGCCATAATTTTATGAGATTAATTATTAATCATATGATTCTATCAACAAAATACGATATTTTCAATCTGAAGAAAAGTAAAAAAGCGGCCCTCCTGTCTGTGAAAATTGAAAATTTTGTGTCTTATTGACACAGACAGAGAGAGGCCGCTGACGGTATTGATGCAAAGGGGCATAACGGGAGTTGAACCCGTGTCTCCTGATTCACAGTCAGGCGCTCTAACCACTGAGCTACTAGCCCAAGCATCTCGCCTTTTAAAGAGCGTTCTTTTTTTAGGGATATGAATCCCAAGAAAACCGTTTATCTACGGTTTTCAAAAAAGAACTTTCTGATTGAGATTATAGCAGATTAATAAAAGGCTACTTATATAAGATATTAGTTTTTGATAAAAATGAAAATTAAGTTAATAATTTTCTGACTTGATCTACAAGATCTGATTCGTCTACAGAAAATTGATTTGATTTGGTACCACCTCTGGCAATATCTAGATTTTTAACAGAAACCTGACTTGACTTAGCTTCGTCGGGACCAATAACGATAGCCAATCTGGCTTGTCTAGTGTCTGCTAATTTGAACTGCTTACCAAGTTTGTCTCCGGACATATCTAATTCGACATTTATGCCCTGTTTTCTAAGCTGACTAGCAATCTGAAGTGACTTTGGTAAAAGTTGATCGTTAAAAACAGTAACATAAACATCTATACCACCAGTATTTCTGGGTAAAACTTGCAAATCTGTCATAATAGTGACGACTCTTTCTAAGCCAAAAGAAGCTCCTGTAGCAGGTATCGAAGGGCCTCCAAGAGCTTCAATAAGATTATCAAAACGACCTCCTCCGGCAACGCTACCTATTTGACGGCTGGCTTCAACTTCAAAAATTGGACCAGTATAATAATCTAAACCTCTGGCTAGCAAAGGATCGATTGTGCATAATCCTTCGGGAATTTGACTATATTCAGTTGCAGAAACAAGACTTTCCAATCTCGATATACCGGTATCAATGTTAGTGTTTCCTTGAGGTAAAATGCGTCTTAGCTGATTTAAGACTTGCCGATTTGATCCAGATAGATCGGTTAACCTGTCCGTTAAATCATTAAAGGTGTTGGGGTTTAAACCTACTTGTCTAACTTCGCTTGTGACTTGTTTGCGACCGACTTTGGAAATCTTGTCCCAACCTCTGATAGCAGTAAGGGCTTGATCTTCTGTTTTGGCACCGACAACCTGGGCCATACCAGTCAAGAGGGATCTGTCAGAAAATCTAACAACAAAGTCGGGAAATCTAAATTTTTGTCCTACATCAGTTAGAATTGTGAGAATTTCAGCATCGGCAATGATGTTTGAACAACCAAGAGTGTCAAAATCCATTTGAGTAAATTGGCGGAAACGACCTTTTTGGGGTTTATCTGCCCTAAAAACAGGACCTATAGCATATCTTTTATAAGGAAGGGAGAGCTCGTTGGTGTATTGAGTTGCAACTCTGGCCAGCGGAACAGTTTGATCAAAACGAAGACCGAGCTTGTCTGAACCTCTTTGAAAGCGATAAATACTGGTGTTTGATTCGTCCCCACCCTTACCGTCTAAAACTGAAGCATATTCAATAATTGGAGTCTCGAGTGGTTCAAAGCCGTAAGTTTCGAGTGTTGAGGAAAAAATATCTGTAACGACTCTTCTAATTCTAGCGTCTTGACCTCTCCAATCTGCTGTGCCTCGATAATTTGTTGCTTCTACCATATTTTGTATATTAATTTGTAATTAATTATTAAAAATATATAACATATAAAAATAATTATTTGAAGTTTTTTTCAATAAGTTTATTGAAAAGAAGAGTGACGGCCGAAGTAAGAATTCCTACAGAGATCATAATAAACTCTAAATTCTTTGTAATTTCTGTTGGTAGAAGATTGGCCTTTGAAAAAATTAATATTAAAAGAGAAATGACAGATCCAGAAATTAGTGACGAGTAAATGGTTGACGACTTAAAACTGATTAGATTTGAGCTGTGGAGAAGATAGGCGATAAAGGGAATAAAAACTCCGGCAATGTAAATAACATAAAATGAAACAATAAGAGAAACTATGGTGCCGCCAGTCATGGCTAAAAAGAAAATAAATAAAGAGTTAGCAAAAATTACAACTCCTTTTTTTCTGATTTTTTGAGGTAAAAAATTAAAATCAATGAAAGCCTTTGTGAGAATTCTAAAGAGACAGCTACCAGAACCAAGCAACACTGTAAGTATGGCAATTAAAAAGAGATAGGAAAGATTGTCTCCAAGAGCTGATCTGCCTAAATACATAAGCACAAAAGGAACAACTTGTTTGCCGTCTATGTCCTGAGGAAAAACACCATTGGCTTTGGCGGCGTAGATGGTAATAGTAGGAATAAAGACAATAATGAAAAGAATGATTGAGCTGAGTATGGTTCCAGAAATTGATTTTTTTGAATCTTTTGCTTGAACTACAAATTGGTGAAAATCCATTCCTAGCATGGTTATTAAAACCGTAGGGATGGCAATACCCAAAATATGCATAGGACTGGTTGAGGAAATTTCCGCTGGAATTCTTGTAACTATATTTAATGCGGTGGGAATATCTACTAACTTAAACATTCCATAAACCAGAATGGTTGAATTAATTAATAGAAGAGCTAATAAAAGTTTTGATAACTTTTCAACAGGTAAAATAGAAAAGAAAACTATGAGAAATAATACAGTAATGGTACATAACTGCATCGAAAGACCAAGCATGTTGACTATATAGGTGGCACCTAGAACTTGGGAAGCAACAACACCAATCATCCACAACCAAGACAAAAACATAATTCCATTTGAAACTTTTTGATCGTATTTTTTTTCTAGCAAAGTCCAAATTGGATATTTGTTTTTCCAGTAAAAAGAGGCTAGTAATGAAAGGGCCAGTAGTCCCAAGGCACACATAAAGGCGTAAAGAGAACCAGATAGGCCGTTTTTATAAATCATTTCGCCTGTGCCAAGCAGAAAACCTAAACCATAGTGAATAGATACTAAACCTGTAGCTACACTTATTGTGCTTAGTTTTCTATTGTTCATTTTTTTCCAAAAAAAAAGGGCTCGTTAGAGCCCGTAGGAAAAAACAATTAAAATCTTACGATGATGTAAGTTTCTTACATTCATATTTGTAGGTTATGATAGCATTTTATTTTGTGTTTACAATAACATATTTTTTTGTTGATTGTCTTATATATAATTAATTATTGCTTAACAATATTTATTTGATAAAATAAGGTTGATGAATGAAGAAAGAAGAGAGAAACGACTTATAAGTGAAGGTCGTTTGTTTGTCCTCGAGAGAGCTGATTTGGATTTGGATTGTTTAACTCAAGTAGCAGGTTTATATGCAGATGTCTTTGCTCCACCACCATGGAATGAGTTTGTGAAATGTAATTGTTGTGAATGTTTTCATGGTATGGAAACTTCTATAGGCGAAAGATGTGATTGCGGAGGGGAGTTCGGGGAGGCTTATCCTTTGGAGGAGACTATAGAATATATAAAATCTGAAGCTGATAAGAAAGGGTTTAGGATGGCAGTATACAAAGAAGCAGAAAAGATATTGGGTTTTTCTTGGAGTTATTTGACTACTCCGGGAGAGTTGTCAACTAGAAAGTGGAAAACTTCAGGTGATATTAGATTTGTCCTTAATAGTCTTTTAGAAAGAAGCAATGATCAAGAAATAAGATATTTTTCTGAGTGCGGAGTTTCTCCTAATATGAGAGGAAGAGGGTTGGCTAATGAATTAACTAGCGCCGTGACAGGACCAGAAACTACGGTTTATAGAACTAATTGTTTGTCGCCCATGATGGCAGTAGCTCAGAGGTTGGGTTTTGTACAAATAATGGGTCCAGAAGTAATAGTTGATAGAGAGAGTAGAGTCTTTATTGAAACTGGACAAGTGATTGGGAAAAGAGATGACACCAATCCACAAAGGACTTTGTTTGTAAAATAAATTTAACTAAGGATATTTAGAAAAAAGTCTCTTGTTTTAATTAAATTGGTTATGCTTATGTATTCTTGAGGAGTGTGAGCTGTGTCACCTGCTCCGCCTCCAAACATAAAAGCTGGTGGTCGGCCGACTTTGTCCCAGAACATTTGAAGGTCTATATAGCCACTGGCTTGGGGATTGTCAAAAACTATTTTTCTTAAGTTGAGACTGTTTTGTGCAATTTTTGTATATTTTTTGAGTTGGGATGGGTTTGTATACCAAGCGCCAAAATTGTGAGTTTTTTCAATAATCTTTACATTTAATTTTCTTGTTTTTAAAAATGTTTTAAGCTTATTCAATATGGTATTTATATTCATATCCGGTAATGATGGTCTTATGTCAACCACTATTTCTGTAATGTCAGGAACGACATTACCCGCTTGACCAACTTTTTGTAATCTTTTTTTAACTATTGAATCTTTTTCAAGTGAGCCACCCAAAATGTATGCAAGGTTGAAAGAAGGTGCGCCCATTATCGGATGTGAAGATTGTTGAAGAAATTCATTTAGCTGAGAAAGAGATTGAAATGTTTGCCAAATAGAGTTATTACCTGTACCACGAGCGGGATGACCCGTTTGTCCTCTAACTTGTAATCTAAATTCAATAAGACCACGACAGCCGTGACCAAATTTTAAATCTGAACCATCTGCCGATATTATTATTTTTGGTTTTATGTGGGAGTAGTCTTTAATTAGGGCTTTCATGCCAATAAAATCATATTCCTCATCTGCATAAAAAACAGCCCAAACATTATTTGTATTTTTTGATAGTCTAATTGCTTGACAGATAGCAGCGATGCCTGACTTCATGTCAGTTGAACCAAGACCCCAAATTTTACCATTATCGATTTTAGCTGTCAGAGGATCGAAGGGTGCATTTGGTGATGGTCTGACGGTATCGGTGTGACCGAGAAATAGGATATCCGGATTTCCTTTTCTAACAATTAAATTGTGTCTATTGTTGCCTAATTTTTGTCTGAAAACTTCAAAATCTGTATTTTTTAAAAACCATTTTTCTAAATAACTTACCACTTTATTTTCATTCTGGTGCTTTCTTTTTGATTGCTGTTGAGGTAACCAAGAAGGGATATTTATTAAGTCTTGAGTTAATCTGATTAATTCTTTGTCTATCTGTCTATAATTTATGTGTTCCATAATTTTTTTAGCAAAAAGTTATTTTTATTATACCCTTTTGTATTTCTAGATAAAATTTAATAGAATTTGTTATGAAAAATAAAAATTTTTTGATAATGCTTTTGGCAGTAGTGATAATTTTGGCTGGGTTTTTGGTGGTAAATTTTATAGAAATTGATAAAAAAGATGATGATGTTGCCACGATTAGTCTGGTGGGAGAAAGTTGTATAGAAGTGGGAGGAGTGTGGGTGGCTGATTTTGCAGAATGTGAGGGGGTGAATAACGAATGGTGTACATCTCTAGGTGGAAATTTTTATGAGTGCGAATCGGCTTGCAGACATGACCCTAGCGCTGAAATGTGTATTGAAATGTGTGTGCCGGTGTGTAAATTTGGAGAAGATAATTTGATTGGAGGAGAAACAGATGAGGGAGGGTGCTTGATTGGAGCAGGCTATAGTTGGTGCCCCGCAAAACAAAAATGCTTAAGAGTATGGGAAGAAGCCTGTACTGATGAAGACTTGGTAAGAAATTATTTGAATGAAAATTTATCGACATTATCCCCTGAACCAGAG
>DBRI01000020.1 GCA_002306295.1 Patescibacteria group bacterium UBA1372
GATTCGTTTTAGAACTTACTAAAAACTAAATAGTGAGGATGAAGGTAAGGAGGACGAGAAAGATAGAGAATGCTAAGTGGAGGTAAGAAAAGATAATTAGGATTGAGTTAAATTTGTCGTAAACATTTTTGGACATCATAGCAACCTGACGGACGACAACAACGGCAAAAACTACGTAAAAAACGGAGCCAAGGAGGAAAAAAATTCTAAAAAGTAAGGTAAAAATAGAATTGATGTCCGGCATTAGCTGACCCTCCCTTCAAGAGCTTCCTGCTCTTCTTCTAAACGCATTTGTTGAAGAATTTTGGCAACAACTTCGGGATTGGGAATGCGGTCAATATGAATCATGGGTACTTCAGAAGCAGTTTGGATATTTAAGTTGCCGTAATTTAGAATAGTAGGAAGAAATCCGATAACGTTGTAAGTGACATCCTGGATCATACTAATTTTGGCTTCAGTAACTTCTTTGACTAAAAGATTGTAAAAATCGATATCAAAAACACGCTCTTCGGTGAGGATAAAAACATTGAAGTACCAAGAGAGAAAATTTTCGAAAGCATAGACAAAAGTGAACAGGTACCAAAATAGAAAAGCAATAATTTTGTAGCCAGTGGGAAGTGGAAAGGGAATACTAAAATAGGTAAATAATAAGGGAGCGATGACCATAATAAGAGAAAGCAAAATCCAATGTAAATTGGTAAACCAGTGACGGCGGAGAACTAAAATAATTTCTTCGTTGTCATCTCTTTGTTGAAAAGTGAAAAATTTAGGTCGGGGTAAAAAAGAAGCCAGAGGGTGTTTGGCTTTACCGACGAGTTCGTAGACTTTTTGACGGTATTTAAGGTTTTCTGATGAGGTACGAGGGGAAGCAGTTTTAGATTTTTTGATTTTTTTAGGTTTAACAATGGGACGTGGAGGCAGAGGAGAAATGGGCTTGGGTAAAATAGAATGAGAAGGAGGTTTGGTAGAAATAACGTCAATATCGTCGGGGGCGATGGTGTCGAGATCGGTAGTTCTAGGAGCCATAGGATATTATACAATTTTTAATTTAAAATTTATAATTTATATTAACTTTAATATAGGATATCCTAATAGAAATTGAGTGATATGAGTAGCCAAGAGAGCAGGTGGCAGCTTTTTGGGAAGATGGAAAAAAAGATGGATGGTGTCGAGGTCTTTTGAATTTAGGTAAAGTTGGGTCTGGTAGGCAATCCAATTGCAATTGTAATTACCCATATTTTTGCAAATAACTATATTTGGGTTATAGGATAAGGGAGGGGTGTTGAGAGTGGTTTGAAAAGGTGAATTGGTAGAAATAGGTTTGTAACCGTATTGGTTTTTGGCAATCGTTTCCAGTCTGATTTTGGGAAAATCGCCATAAAAATCCCCTAGCCCAATAATAGAATCGTAAATTTTGCCGTAAATATGGGTTTGAAAAAAGGTTTTAGGGTGACCGTAGATTTTTTGAAAAGAAATCCCTTTTGAATCAAAACCCACCCCTAACCCCTCCCTTGACAAGGAGGGGAAAGAATTAGCAATTTCGTTTAAAACCCTAGCGGAAACATTAGTGGACCAGGAGTTAGCAAAGGCGTAAATAAGGGTCACTGGCAAAGTGTAACAAAAATGAGTTATTTTTTTTCGATATTAAAGAGAGCGGATTTGATAACGATGGCGCCGGGGGCACGGAGGTTAAAGACGGTTTTGAAATCTTCTGCAGAGAAAGTGAAACCACCTTTATTAGTTTCAACTCTGACTTCTTGGGTGTAACCACCAGTGGAATAATTAACATTGACTGAATTAACAGACGAAACCGGACCACCATGACTGCCGACTTGACGAGCAAGCTCATCACGGGACCAGGCAGAGGGGTCATTACCACCAAAACATCCTCCTGAATCTATTTGGGACAAATGTGAATAATCTTTTGTTTTTGAGTAATAAAGGACTGCATTTATGATATCGGAAAATTCAGATTGTGTCAGCCAAGGATGTGAACGGCCACAAGTATCGTTACCACGAGTACGATACCAACCTTTGTAATACCAAGCAGAATCGGATTTTTTCTCCCAGGCATCATTTGGCCAACAGGATTGGGAACCACAACTAGTATCCCAAATTTGAGGAGTAGAGTGGCCAAGTGAACTATAAGAATAAATGGAACCACCGGCGGTAGATGCATACATTGTAGAAAATATGTCGCCAGTTGAATTACTAACAATAACTTGGCCACGAGTGGCTTCAACGGCTGATTTCCAAAGACCAGGGCTACTGTAACGGCTGGATTTATAAACCTGGCAGGCTTCAGTAACACAAATAGAACCTGAAGCAGATTTATTACTTAGGCGCCAACCAACATAAGAAAGAGCATAGGTACGGGCGGCGATGGCTTGGGCTTTGAGGGCTTCCATACCACCGTTTTCTCCCCAAGAGGCGGGCATTTCGGCAATACCTACCAAATACTGGTCTTCAAAAGGTAAAGAGCCAGCTGAAGTGTTGATGGAACCGGGCATATCGACTGTATCAATACGAATATCTCCGTAATAAGCTTTGAGGATATCCTGATAATTTTGGCCATTTTTGGAGCGACCGTAGGCACCGTATTGACTCATACCTTTACGGTGGGGAGCACCAAATGAAAAAAGTGCAAAAGCGGGTGAAAATCCTGGATTGTAATCGGCGCGAGAAGCAGGGTCGGTACTGGTACTAACGTCACCAACACTGGTATTGAACATAGCGGTTTTGGCGGCGATTAGATCCTGCTGTTTTTTGGAAAGCTCGGCTTTGTAATCTTCGGCTTTTTTGATTTCACCTTCAAGAAAACCAAAACGGCTTTCGAGATTTTTTTTGAGAGCAGCTAGATTAACTTTTTGGGCATCAAGATTTTTTTTGTTGGTATTTAAGTTGGTAATTTGTTGACCCAGAGAACTAATTAACCTAATATCTTGATTAATAACGGCTTGAAACCAAGAAAATTGACGAATGACATCTGAATTTTGAGTACTACTTAAAAAAATAGCTAGTGGATCAAACTTTTTGTTGTTTTTGTATAGACGGCGGACTCTCTGATCCAGAAGAGTTTTTTGAACTTCTAGGTCGGCTTCAGTTTCAATCAGTTCCTGACCAATTTGTTTGACCTGATTTTCTACATTGGCAATGCTGGCTTTGGCATTTTTAATTTTTTGAGTAAGGGAAGTAGTTTCTTTTTTTAAAGGATCAATGGCTTTTTCAAGATCAGAAATTTGCTTACTAACGGCTGCGATTTGTTCATCAATACTTAAGGAAAAAGAATTTTGTGGAAAAATAAATGAAACCAGACTAAGAATGACTGATAGTAAAATAATTTGTTTAAAAAAGGGAAGTTTTGACATGACAAATTAATTGTAACATTTGGTATAATGTTGTGTGGGAAAATTGAGAATAAATTTAGTAGTTTTGCTGGTAGGCTTGGTGGTTTTTTTGAGCGCAGTAAGAAATCCGGTGTTGGCGTTGGGAGCCAAGACTTTTTGTAATGATAGCGGAGATGCAGTTGAAAATCCTGATATTGATAATGTAAGAATTTATACTGCCCTGGGATGTGTACCGGCAGAGATGGACAAATTTGTACAATGGCTTTTACCGATACTTTTCGGTATATCTGGCGGAATTGCATTTTTATTGATGGTGTATGGATTTATTATGATGGGTACGTCAGGAGGAGATCCTAAAAAAGTAGCAGGAGCACAGGAAACGGTGTCTTCGGCAATAACGGGGTTGTTATTGTCGATTTTTGCTTTGTTTATATTAAGACTGATTGCAGTTGATATTTTACAAATTCCGGGGTTTTAAAATGAATAAAGTATTAGCAGAAGCATTTCCTGAAGCAACAAAAGATGTTTTTAATAATGATCCTATGAAAGTGAAGTTTGGGAATGTGGGAGGTGTGATTTCTGCAATTTTACCTTATATATATGTGGCAGCGGGATTGGCAATGTTTGTGATGCTGATTTTGGGTGGATTGGGATTGATGACTTCTAGTGGTGATCCAGGTAAAATGCAGGCTGGATATGGAAAAATAAAAGCAGGATTAATTGGATTTTTTTTGGTATTTCTGAGCTATGCAATTGTTCAATTGTTACAAACGGTTTTGGGGATTGAAATATTAGGTGGTGGTACAGGTGGGTGGGCAAGATAAATATTAAGTAAAGAAATTGTACTTTTATTGACCTTTGCGACGGTCGCGTTGTTGATACCAATAGATAGCTTTTTCAAGTTTTTGGGGGGTGAAATCTGGCCAAAGAATGTCGGTAAAATAGAGCTCGGCATAAGACATTTGCCAAATTAAGAAATTACTTAAACGAAATTCTCCTCCAGGTCTAATAATAAGGTCAGGATCAGGCTGACCGGTGGTGTATAGATATTTAGAAACAAGGTCTTCATTAATTTTATTGGCCGGGACACCGTCTTTGATGATGTGTTTGATAGCGGTAACTATTTCATCTCGACCACCGTAATTTAGAGCGACATTAAATTTAATTCTTTCGTGATCTAGGACAATATCAAGCATTTTTTTAATTGTATTTTTGACTTTAAAAGGAAAAGCTTGAAAGTTTCCTAGAACAAAAAATTTTATGCCTTGACTACTGTACTTCTGTTTCCAACTTTTAAAAATTTCTAGGAAAATATTAAAAATACCCTTGACTTCTTGAGTGGAACGTTTACGCCAATTTTCAGTGGACAGAGCATAAACTGTTAAGTGCTTTATGCCAATATCTTTACAATATTCGACAATTTTTTCTAGATTTTTAGCACCAGCTTGATGACCTTGAGTTGGTGTTAAGCCTTTGTTTTGAGCCCAACGGCGGTTACCATCCATAATTATGGCGATATGTTTGGGAAGATTTTTCTTATCAATAGGAAGCTTGGTTAAAAATGGAGAATATATTTTTTTCATTAGACTTGAGTAAAGTATTTTACAATAAAAAACCCCGACTTGTGTCGGGGATAAAACTAATCGCGATTGTCAGTGCCAGAAAACTTACTTGTTCCCGAATTTTGGGATCGGGAAAAATCCTCAAAGGAGGTGATCCATCCGCACCTTCCAGTACGGATACCTTGTTACGACTTAACCCTCATCGCTGAATTCACCTTAGGCCTTCCCTGTAAACAGGGAAAGATTTCGGGTGCCCTCAACTTTGCTGATTTGACGGGCAGTGTGTGCAAGAGGCGAGAACGTATTCACCGCGGCCTGCTGATCCGCGATTACTACCAATTCCAAGTTCATGCAGTCGAATTTCAGACTGCAATCCCCACTGAGACAAGTTTTAAGAGATTAGCTTGACCTTGCGGTTTTGCAACTCGTTGTACATGTCATTGTAGGATGTGTGTAGCCCTGGACATAAGCATCATGCTGACTTGACGTCGTCCCCTCCTTCCTCCCAACAAAAATAATGCTGAGCAGTCTTCCGTGACATAGTAACACGGAATAGGGGTTGCGCTCGTTACCTCACTTAAGAGAACAACTCACGTCACGAGCTGACGACAGCCATGCAACAGCTGTGTACCACCCTCGAAGGCCTTCGATATTTCTACCAAAGTGCAGGTACATGTCAATTCCAGGTGAGGTTTATCGCTTCGTATCGAATTGAACCACATGCTCCACTGGTTGTGCGCCTCCCCGCCAATTCGTTTGAGTTTCGGCCTTGCGGCTGTACTCCCCAGGCGATCTGCTTAACGCGTTAGCTTGCATCCCACAAAAAATCGCGGGATTAGCAGACATAGTTTACGGCTAGGACTACTCAGGTCTCTAATCTGATTTGCTACCCTAGCTTTCGTCTCTCAGCGTCAGTATGCACCTAGCTACCAGCTTTCGCCCTTGGTGTTCTTTATAGTATCCACGGATTTTACCCCTACACTATAAATTCCAGTAGCCTCGATACCACTCGAGTCTTCCAGTATCCCATCCCTTCCTTCAGTTAAGCCGAAGTCTTTGAAACAGGACTTGAAAAACCGCCTACAGACCCTTTACGCCCAATAAAACCGGGTAACGCTTGCAACCTACGTATTACCGCGACTGCTGGCACGTAGTTAGTAGTTGCTTATTCCTAATAACTTGACGATAAAAGAAAAGCGGTTTACAACCCGAAGGCCGTCATCCCGCACGCGGTGTCGCTGCGTCAGACTTTCGTCCATTGCGCAATATTCCTAACTGCTGCCACCCGTAGGTGTATGGGCCGTGTCTCAGTCCCATCGTGCCGGACTCTCCACTAAGAGCCGGTAGCCGTCATAGCCTTGGTAAGCCATTACCTTACCAACAAGCTGATAGCGGATACGCCATTTCCAAAGCGACTTGCGTCTTTGATCCCGATAAATCGGGATAACATGGGAAATTACACCCGCTTTCGCGAGGCTATGTCCCACTTCGGAGCATGTTCGTATCTATTACTCACTCGTTCGCCACTGTCCTTACGTCTTACATTCAACCTCCTAAGGATATTCGGCATCTCTCCGACTCGATTAAGAGCGGCTGACAACCAAACTCATCCTTAAGAGATTAAGTGTAAGACATAATTCTCGTTCGACTTGCATGTCTTAGGCACACCGCCAGCGTTCACCCTGAGCCACGATCAAACTCTTAGTGACAAATAGTCAAAAGACTATCGTGGTTTTTGTGAAAAACCAGAAAAAACATTCCGGATAACCGGAGATGTCTTCTGGCACTGACAATTGCGATTAAATTAAATAAAAATTGGCGGAAAACTTAGTTTTAATGTGCTATTAATAAAGTGCTTTCGATTATATTACAGATTATAAATTTTTGCATTAGGCAAAAAATGTTTATCCTTATGCTGTGATGTCGTAATGAATGCTTGGTAATTATAGCATAAATTTGAGAGCGACTGCTGGTGATTGGGATCAAGCTCTGAAAAAATATCGTCTAAAAGCAAAATTGGTTTTTGAGCAAATCTTGATTCAATATAGTTTATTTCTCCTATTTTTAGACTAAATATTGCTATGCGCTGCTGTCCCCTACTGCCTAGGGCAGATAAGTCGCTATCTGATTTTAAATTTGAGTTTTTGAAAAAATAGTCGTCTCTGTGAGGACCAAGGCTAGTTTGTCCAGTGACAGTATCTTGGTTTAATCTTTGGGCGAGTAATGTTTGAGAAATTGGAATTGGTTTGTAAATAATTGATATAGGATTAATATCGGAATTGGGGTGATTTTGAAAAAAATGGTTTAGGTTAGTAAAAAGAGTGTTTCTGGACTGTTGGATGAAAATACCTGATTTGATTAGAGAATTGTCCCAATAAAATAATTGTTCGGTTTTGGCTTTGTGAAGAGAAATCAGCTGCAAGAGTTGGTTTCTTTGGCGAAGGGCTTTTTGATATTGATAGAGATTGGATCTGTACTGCCAGTCGAGAGACGATAAGAAAAGATCGACATATTGGCGACGACGGGAGGGAGAGCCGGTAATAAGGCGAATATCATCCGGCTGGAAAATAACAGCTTTGATTTGACCTAGAAAGGCTTTACGGGTTTTGATGACACCATCGATATGGAAAGATTTGAAAATTTTTCTGGAAGCTTGATCTGTTTTTATTTTAATTTCAAAAGTTTGGCCATTATCTGTTTGGGTTGAAATTATAGTGTAATTGGATGACCAATTGATCAGATAAGACATTTTGGGAGCACGGAAAGAAGGAGCGCCGGTAAGCATGTAAATGGCTTCTAGGATATTGGTTTTACCGCTTCCGTTTGGACCAATAAAAAGGTTAGTTTGAGGAGAGAATTCAAAAGAAGAGGTGGTATAAGATCTAAAATTTTGTAAGCTAAGGGAATTTAGTAACACAGTGTATTTTAACAGGTTGTACTAATTACCAAGTTGACGATTGATTGATCCAATAGTCAACATCTTCTGGTGGTATTTCGATAGGAAATCTCCAGTCGTCTTGATAATAAATAATTTCATAATAGTAAACGTCTCCATAATCACTTGGTGGTTCAATGTGCATACAAACTGGATTGTCGGGATTGTCATGATTTGTCCAAAGTGTAACGATAGTTGAGCCGTTTTGGAAAGTGTTTGGGTTACAGTCATCGCAAAGTGATTCGTAACACGGAGGGTCCTGAAGTCTTTGATATGATGTTATTAATGCATATTTTCCAGATTCATCTTTACCCATGTTATATAGTGTAGTTGTATAGTCGGGGGCAATCGGAAATCTTTTATAATACTCCTCTAACTCTGATCTTGGAACAAAAAATTTATATTCTTCATGAAACTTGTTATAAAAAAATGTTAGCCAGGTAAATATAGTAACAACTATGCTGGCAATAAAAAATATTTTTTCAGTTTTAGATATAGCTAAATATAAAACAAAAAGTTCTTTATGAAAAGAGAAGTATTACCTGTTGTCTCCAGAACCGTGGATTTGATTTCTGGTTTGACGAGATTTGATTTTTTCAAGATTCGTTTTGACAAGATCTTCTAAGTCTATACTTAAATCTGTTGCTAGTTGAGAAAAGTACCAAAGAATATCACCCATCTCCTTTTTGATTTCGGCTCTATAATCATTATCTAATTTACTTTGTTTATCCCGAATCAATTTTTTAATTTTTTCGGCAACTTCGCCGGTTTCCCCTACTAAGCCAATTAAAGAATAAGTGAAATTTTGACCCATTTGGGGATAAATGGCAGAAAGTCTCGATTGTTTTTGATAATCTGAAAAGTGCATAGATAAGTATAAAAGATATTTAGTTGTTTGGTATAATTGGCATAAATCCAGCGGTGGCCGACCGGTTAGGCGATGGTCTGTAAAACCATTATAAGCAAGTTCAACTCTTGCCCGCTGGACATTTTGATAGAATTAGCTTGTATGAAAAATGTTGTTATTTGTGGAAGCCGTAAGTTTAAAGCAGAAATTCGCGATTTTGCAAGAAAGTTAAAAAAATTAGGAGTGGTGGTTTATGAACCATATCTTCACTCAAATCCGAAAGCATGGGAGACATTATCTGAAGAATACAAGAAGTTTTTGGCTCTAGGTTTAACTCATGATCATATATAAAATAAAAATGGCTGATGTTGTTTATATATATAATAAGGATGGTTATTCTGGAGTAAGCACAACAATGGAGCTGGGGTGCGCGGTGGCATTGAATAAACCAATATATGCTTTGTCTGATAAAGACGATGAATATTGTAGAAAAGTATTGATTCGTGAAACGATAAAGACCCCAAAGCAACTTTATGACAAACTTAAATAATAATTTACTTATAATTAGATTATGAAGATAAGGATAATATCTTGGAATGTGGCAGGGATTAGGGCGGCAGTTAAGAAGGGACTGTGGGAGTTTATTAAAAAAGATGGTGGCGATATATATTGTTTTCAAGAAATTAAGGCAAAAATAGAGCAAATTCCAAATGATTTAACTAAACCGACAGGTTTTTTTGAATACTGGAATCCTGCCGAAAAGGCTGGGTATTCAGGAGTAGGAGTGATGAGTAAGTTGGAACCAAAAACAATAATTTATGGAGATAGAAGTAACGATTGGGATGATGAGGGAAGAGTAATTGTAGTGAAATATGATGAATTTACTTTAATAAATTGCTATTTTCCAAATGGTAAAAAAGACTTGGGAAGGCTTGAATATAAGCTTAAATTTTATGAACATTTTTTGAAATATATAAATAATTTAAGAGAAAATGGTGAAAAAGTAATATTTTGCGGGGATGTAAATACAGCCCATAATGAAATTGATTTGGCAAGGCCTAATGAAAATAAAAAAGTATCCGGATTTTTGGAAGTGGAGAGGAAATGGATGGATAAATTGGTCGATGACGGATGGCTGGATACATTTAGATTGTTTAACAAGGAAGCTAACCATTATAGTTGGTGGGATCAAAAATCTAGAGCCAGAGATAGAAATGTAGGCTGGAGAATTGATTATTTTTTTGTTGATGAAAAAATTAAAAAGTGGCTAAAGTCAGCTTTTATACTTGACCAGGTGGCGGGGTCTGATCATTGTCCGGTGGGAATTGAGATAGAGAGGTAATGTCAACATGGACTTTTCGTGGAGGAGGAGGCTCATTTGAGGAACTAGTTTGAACTGGATTTGAGGGCGCGGGAGTTGGAGAAGGTGGGGGTGAATTTGGAGGTAAAGAAGGAGGAGTGGTTGAAAAAACAGTTTTAGGAATAGAATCTGAAAGGAATTTGAAATAAATAAAAGAAGCAATAGAAATGATGATGGTATTACAAAAAGGAAAGGACAAAGAATAGTTTTGACCTAATTTTTTATTTATAAACCAACCAAAGATAACCAAATTTAAAAACTGAATAATGTTGAAAATAAAAAGACAAGTTCCATAGATTTTTCCTTTTAATAGACTAACGTCAACTTTGAAAAGTTTCAGTAAGAGTTTGCTAGTGAAGGTATACCAAAAATTGGAGCTGAGGGTAAATAAGAATAAAGACAAAAAGATAAGTAAAGGAATAACATAATAGGCAACGCTTCCAATTTGGTTAATAACAGGAATTAATTGATTAGCAATGGATGAGATAGTGGATTTTTCGATAGTGTAGGTAATAGTTTCGGAAATTTTATTGATTTTGATTTGACCGTTGTCTGAATCATAGGTCATAATAAAATTTGTGCCAACTAAGGCAATAGGTTGACAGAGATTGCGATAGGGGCTGTTTTGGTCAAAAGTGTTTAGGAGAGAGGGAGAGGAAAGAGCATCATAGACTATGCCGTACTTGGATTTTTCATCTAAAACTAAACAGTAGGGAGATGGTTTGTTGATGGTTACAATCCCCTTTTCAGCCGAAATAACTAAATCATTGGGATAACGATCGACTAGATTGTTGTTTATAAGCTGGGGTAAGTCATCAGATATGGTTTGAAATTTTGGATAAGGAAGAGTGAAAACGAACCAAAGGACTGCGGAGTAGATAAGGAAAAACAGAAAGGATATAAAAATAGCTTTTCCATTTTTCATAAATAGTTATAGCACAGAAATGGTCTAATTATTAGGGTTTTATTAAAAAATATTTTTTGGCTTGGTTTTTTAGCCAGGAGTTATTTTTTTTCCAGTCGGAATCGAGTAGAGACAAGGTTTGATAAAAATCTTTTTTGTGATTTTTGATCTTAAGATGAACAAGCTCGTGACAAATGATATGTCTAAATAGATCGGGAGGAAAAAATATAATTTGCCAATTGAAAGATAATCGTTGATGACCACTACAGGAGCCAAAACGGCTTTTTTGATTTCTGACGGAAATATGTTTGATTTGGGATTTAGGAGAAAAGGGAATGGATTTAATTTGTTTTTGAATTAGAGTTTTGGCTAACTTTCTACCGCTTGTTTCAAAAATTTTTTTGAGATTGGTCTGAGATAAATTTTTAGTGTAAATATTAATAATTTTGGATTTGTGATGAAAAATGAGGGAGTTTTTAGCTAAAGAGTTAAATTTAACTTGGTAAACTTGGTCTAAAATGATTAATTTTTTAAGGTTTTTAAGAACCGGATAGGAGGTAAATTTTGCTGAGTTTTGGTAAATCCAATCCTGATGGGCTCTGATAAACCTGTTGATGATAAGAGTGGGGGTAAATAGATTGCAAGAAACATAGAAAGATTTTGACGATAAAAAACGTAAGTTGATAGACCTAATCGATTTTCTTTTGATGGTGTAACTAAACTGCTTGTCTTTAATGGTAATTGTTGGCATGGTTTGTATATTTTAGTGTATATTTAATTAGAATGATTTATATAGGAAGTGATCATAGAGGTTTTGAAGTAAAGAAGAAAATTTTGGAAGTTTTAGCTGAAAAAGAAGTATTGATAAGAGATGTGGGAAATCTTAAAAAAGAAGAGGATGATGATTATGTGGACTATGCCATAAAGTTAGGGACAAAAGTAGTTAATGAAGCAGCTCTGGGCATTTTAATATGTGGGACTGGGACTGGTATGGTAATTGCGGCAAATAAAATAAAAGGAGTCAGAGCCGGGTTTTGTTTTTGCCCAAAACAAGCTAGATTGGCAGTTGAAGATAACAATATCAATGTGCTTTGTTTAAGTGCTGATTTGGTGGAAATTGATGAAAATATAGAAATAGTAAGAAGCTTTATAAATAGTCAATTTACGGCAGAAGACCGGCATATTAGAAGAATTAATAAAATAAAAAAATATGAAACTTCCAACGATTGACCAAATCGAACAAAATCAAAAAGTAATCTTGAGGTTGGATTTGGATGTACCAATGAGTGGTGGGAGAATTGAAGACAATTCTCGATTGGTAAAATCGATACCAACAATAAGAATGCTTTTAGGAAAAATGTGTAAACTGGTGATTGTGGGGCATTTAGGTAGGCCTAGTTTTGATGGGACCTTGGTGAGTGAAACAAGTAAACAAGAATTGTCATTGAAGCCTGTATATTTGGAGCTGATGTCGTTACTTGAAGATGGAGAGGATAGTATAGCTAGTGTGTTTGTGGATGATATTGAAAATAAAGAAGTAATTTATGAGGCGACTGAAAATAATCAGATAGTATTTCTAGAAAACTTGAGATTTTACAAAGAAGAAGTGGAAGGAAAGGTAGAATTTTTAAGTCATCTGTCAGAAATTGGAAATGTATTTGTGAATGATGCTTTGGCTGTGGCTCACAGAAAGAGTGCATCTGTGTTGCTTTATAAAATGATGCCGGTTTTTTACGGACTTGGATTTAGTAGAGAAATAGAAAAAATGGCTGAATTTTTACTTAATCCAAAAAGACCGGTTGTACTAGTGCTGGGAGGAGCAAAAAAAGACAAATTAGACCATTTATCAAGATTGTATAAAAAGGTTGATTTAATTTTGATTGGTGGAAAGTTGCCAATATTTATGAGTGAATATCCAAAGTATGATAATGTAATATGGGCAAAATTGGACAGTAGCCAACTGGATATTTCAAAGAATAGCATTGATAAATTTAAAGAGGAAATTGAAAAGGCTGAAACAGTTATATTGGCGGGATCTATGGGTATGTTTGAAGAAGAAGAACATAGAGAAGGAAGTAGATCTATAGCTGAGGCTATAACTTTATCCCGAGCAACAAAAATTGCCGCCGGAGGAGATACCAGAGCAAGCTTAGGATTGATGGAGTTGGAAGATAAGTTTGATTATATATGTTCGGGCGGAGGGGTAGCTCTTGAATTTCTGGCCAATGATGGAAAATTGCCAGCTTGGGACGAGTCTTTTGTTAATTTTTAATGTATGATTTAGATATGAAGAAAAAGAAATTAAAAATTGCTATTAATGGTTTTGGGAGAATTGGAACAACGGTAGTTAGGGCTATATTTAGGGAGAATTATGATGTTGAAATTGTAGCAATAAACACAAGCGGATCTATGGATGTAGAGTCTTTGGCACACCTGCTAAAATACGATACAGTCTATGGAAGAATGCAGGTACCAGTAAAGTTTGAAGAGGCACAAAAAGGTGGAGAGATTGGAAGAATAGTGGTGGGAGAAGAAAAAATACCAATATTGGCAGAAAGAGATCCAAAAAAAATTTCTTGGAAAAATTATAAACCTGATGTGGTGCTGGAATGCACTGGCGTATTTGAAGATATGAAAGCGATGGGGCATATAGAAGCCGGGGCAAAAAAAGTAATAATCTCGGCTCCGACTAAAGACAAGAAAATACCTTTATTGATATTGGGAGTAAATGAAGACAGATATGATGGTGAAAAATTGATATCTAATGGATCGTGCACTACAAATTGTACGGCACCGATCGTGAAACTACTTGACGAGAAAATTGGTTTTCAAGAAGGAACACTGACAACAATACACGCCATAACTTCAACTCAAAACATCGTTGACGGCAGTCATAAAGATTTAAGAAGAGCCAGGGCGGCATCAAGCAATATTGTGCCAACTACAACAGGAGCAGCAGAGTCGGTAATCAGAGCTTATCCAGAAGTTGAGGGAAGATTTTCGGGAACAGCGATAAGAGTGCCGGTGTTGTGTGGATCGTATTCTGATATGACTTTTAAAATGGTTAGGAATATTACAGCCGAAGAAGTTAATCAGATTTTTGAGGAAGCAGCTATATCCCCTGCTTTGGTGGGAAAACTTAAAGTGTCTTATGAACCATTGGTGAGTAGTGATGTAATAGGAAATAATGCCAGCTGTGTAATAGATTCTCGAATGACCAGGGTTATATCTGATGATATGCTATCAGTGGGAGCTTGGTATGATAATGAGTATGGTTATAGTTGCCGCTTGGTAGAAATGGCAATGTACATAGGTTAGTAAAAAGTAAAAAGTAACTAAAACAAGAAATGCAAATAATACCAACAATTTTTGAAAAAGAATTTTTAGAGGCGGAGAGAAGAATTAAGTTAGTAAAAGATTTAACGACCTGGATGCAGATTGATGTAATTGATGGAAAGTTTTTATCAGGGAAAACGTTTGAACTAGAATTATTGACCAGAGTTGAAGGAATTGAAAAAAATTTATTGGATATCCACCTGATGGTGGAAAATCCAATTAAATGGATAAATAAATGCCTGTTTACCCAAGCATCGAGGATAATAGGAAGCGTAGAGGCGATTGATGACAGAGATGAATTTGTAAAAATGGCTAAAGATACAGGTATGGAAGTGGGTTTGGGATTTGATATAGATACGGAAATTGATGAAAAAATACCAAAAGAGACGGATGTGATCTTACTAATGGCCAGGAAGGCCGGGTTTGGAAATTATAAATTTGACGAAAGAGTATATAAAAGAATAGAAAGATTGGTAAAAATTAAAAAAGATATGGATTTAGATTTTTTAATCGGGGTAGACGGAGGAATTAAACCAAGTGTGGTTGATGAATTAAGAAAAGCAAAAGTTGATATTATATACTGTGGTAAATATTTTATGGAGATAGTAAATGCCATTAACTAAAGACGAAATTAATTTGATGATTAAAACAGCAATAGAAACAGAGAAAAATGCTTTTTTATTTAAGTCAAAACATGCGTTTGGATCGGCGGTACTTACTACGGATGGGAATATTTATGGAGGTTGCAATATTGATGGAGTTATTTCAAGTCAAGGAAGTTGTGCAGAAGTTGTTGCACTAAATAATGCCGTAGCTAATGGTAAATACAATATTAAAGCTATTTTGGTGATAGATGAAAATGAGTTTGTTTTTCCCTGTGGATCTTGTCTTCAATATCTGGGACAATTTTTTCAAACAACTAATATTGATATTGAAGTGGTGGCAGCAAAAGTAAATGGTGAGTGTAAAGTGAAAAAACTTAGTCAACTATTGCCAACATTGTATTTAAGTTCGAGTTTTGATTTTAAGTTAAAAAAATATAGAAATAAAAAATGATTAGAACTAGTAAAAAAATTAAGAAGCTGGCTTTTTTTGGAGACGGTAAGACAGGTGAAGATAGTGATTGTTTTAAACTAGCATACGAAACAGCAAAGATTGTGGCTAAAGATGGGTATATAGTAGTAAACGGAGGTGGGCCGGGGGTGATGTTGGCATCAAGCTTAGGAGCTAAAGAAGTGAGCGGAAAAGTAGAAGTGGTGGTGGTGAAAAGTGTCAGCCAACCTAAGGGAAATTATGAAGGTCAAAGTGAAGAAAATGTCAGATTAGCAGATAAAATATATGAAGAAGCTAATTATATGGAAAGGATGAATAAACTAGCTGAAGTGGCTGATGCTTTTTTAATTTTTAAAGGAGGAACGGGAACTATTGCAGAGCTAGGATATGTCTGGAGTGTGGCAAAATTTGAACATGGAAATCATGAGCCTGTAATAATGGTTGGCAAGGGATGGAGGGGAGTGATGAATAAGTTGAATAGATTTTTGAAATTGGAAAAAATTGAAATGGATGTAATAAATTTTGCTAACAATGGAAATGATGTGGTCAAAATAGTCAAAAAAATTACTGGGTAATGACAGGCTGACTGTTGAATTTGATCTGAACGGGAAATTTGTCAATAGAATGAATGGTATTTTTGTCTAAAGTAAGCCTAATGATAAAAGTTTGGGAAGTTTCTTTAGACCAATTTTGATCAAAGATAAAATTTCCTAGAGAATAAAAAATTGGTTTACCCTGATAGGTTTCATATTCCTGCCAAACGTGAGGATGATGGCCGTGAATAATATCTGCACCTGCATCAACCATAAGATGAGCTAAATTGATACGCCAAGTTTCCGGATTGGTTATATACTCATTTCCCCAATGAATAGAAACAATTAAGTAATCAACTTGAGAGTCGTATTGGGTTATAAGTTCGACGACTTTGGATTGGTCGAAACTGGGATTGGTAATAAAGTCAAAACCTAAAAAACCAAAAGAGACACCGTTTAGAGTGGTAGTTGTATAAGGATTAGCAGAATCATGAGAATAAAAAGAAATAATGTTATTTTGATCAAGGTAACTTTTTGTTTGAGAAAAACCAGATTGACCATAGTTGAAAATATGATTGTTGGCGAGATTTAGAATGAATTTGTTTTGCTTTAGATAGGGCAAAAATGATGGATCACCACAGAATTTAAAAGTATTGTGATAGACGGTGGGACAATCATCTACTATAGGACTTTCAAGATTGGCCAGAGTAAAATCATTTTGAAGTAGCCAGGGTGAAATTTTTTCAAATGAATAGCCAAAATTATTAAGCTCTCTGGCGTTAGCATTGATAAACCTACCCAAACCCAGATCCCCTACCAAACCAACAGTTATAACAGGAAAAGAAGTTGGGGTGGAAGTGGGACTTGCTTGATTTTGGGGAAAAATTGACACTAATGAAGGAGTTAGTGGCTTGGGAAAGAGTAAAAATTTAGAAAAAAATATAATTAAGATTAAAAAAAAGATGACAAAAATCTTTCTTGGAAACATCTATTAATTTTATCATTATGTTAGTAATTAGAGCTTGGTTGAGTTAAAATTTAGGATATGAAAATTGGTTTACTACTATTATTGGTTTGGTTTTTAGGAGGCTGTCAACTTAGACCTCTAAAAAGTGAAATTGAAATAATAACCAGTCCAATCGCAAAAATTTATATAGATAGTGTTGAGATGGGAACGACTTCAACAATTTATAAAAATAGTGATTTGAAACCAGGCGAAATTGAACTGAAGTTGGAACCGGAAGACACTAATTTGACAGCTTGGAGTTATAAATTAAAACTTAATAATTTAACTACAACGGTGGTATCCAGAAAATTTGACCAGGAAGACAGATATTCATCGGGGTACGTGATGTATTTGGAAGAGATAGGAGAAAATGAGGAGCCGACTCTGGTGATAAACAGTAAGCCGGCTGATGCATCCATTAAGATTGATGGCATAATAATGGGAAGAACCCCAACGAAAATTGAAAAAATGGTTGAGGGTGATAGACAAGTGGTGATTTCTTATCCCGGATACGAAAATCAGACGCTGTTTGTAAAAATGAGAAAGGGTTATCAGGTGGTGGTAGATGTATGGCTGGCAATGACAAAAATTGAAATACCAGAAATGGAAGAAGAAGTGGCTATAAGCCAAAATGTGAACATAAAGAAAGTAAAAATAAAAGAAACTGGAACTGGCTGGCTAAGAGTAAGAGATGTACCATCAACACAGGGAAGAGAAGTGACCAAGGTTGATGTGGGTAGTGAATACGAAATGATTGAAGGTGACGAAACAGACTGGTATCAAATAAAGGTGGATGAGGAAATTAGCGGCTGGATTTCGGCTGAGTACGCCGAGATAGTTGAAGAATAAAGGCAAAAAAGAGAAAAAACAGTCCAATAATAAAATATAGTTTTTGGCGGCTGTTTAAAAATAAAGAAATAAGACCAAGGATGAGTGAGAAAAGCCAGTAAAGTATGGATATTTGAGGCCGAGAGAAACCAGCTTTGAGAAGAAGGTGGTGAAGATGCTGACCATCGGCAAGATAGATTGGTTTTTTGTTTTTAAGACGCCTAACGATAACAAAAAAGGCATCGATCATGGGTATTCCTAAAAGAAAAATCAGAGTAGCTAGTTTTGCTCCTGAGAGGATGGATAAAACTGCTAAAAAGAAACCGGCTAAACTTTTGCCACTATAGCCTGGCATAATTTTTTGAGGGAAAAAGTTATAAGGTAAGAAACCCAAATAAGCTCCAGCAACAGAAGCAGCTAAAATTATGACCGGCCACTGGGTAGTATCTGAAGAAAAGCGAAGACCGATAATGCCTATAAAAATGGCAGAAATTGAAACAAAACCGGGAAGTTGGCCTTCAACACCAGCTGACCAGCCAACTACATTGGTACACCAAACTATCCAAAAAATAGTCAGGAGGGCAGAAATCAAAGAAATTGAAACAGGCTTAAAGAAGGTGAAATTTAGAGTAAATTTGTTTAAAAAAATAACTGAGCCGGGAGTGCCTAGAGGATTACTAATATAGTTTATGCCAATACCAAATAAAATAATAATAAGACCAGTGAGGATATTGACAAAGAGTCTGGTAATGGGACTAATATCTTTGATGTCATCTACAACCCCGACAATAAGGGCGATAAAGGCAGAAATGAAAATGGCAATAAGATGAAGATCTAGAGGTAAGAAAAGTAAGGAGGTGATAAAAATTGCACTAAAAATAGGAATACCTCCGCCTCGGGGAACAGAGTAGAGAGCAGTGGCATTGCCGGTTTTTTGTTGTCTAAGTTTGGGATCTTCGAGCCAAGAACGACTAGTGAAAAAGCGAATAGTGATAGGTGTTAATAGATAAGCAATAAAAAACGATAAACACAAAGGAATAAGGACTAAAGACATGTCAGGAAACTAGATTAATAATTTTTAGCAAAGCATAAAAAGATAAAAATGAGTAGAGAGAAGAGGAAATAAGAAGAGAAACGGATAAAAGTGTAAGCTTGGCTAAAAATGTAATAAAAAAGAGATTAATAAAGAGGATAGCCACAGAAGTAGCTGGTAAAAGAAAAAGATAACGGGGGGAAGCTAACTGGTCTTTTCCCCAAGGACGGCTATAAAAAAGTGGTAATTCAGGTGGCAACTTGTCTAAATAAATAAAAATGAGGACTGATTGAACTAGAATAAAGGTTAGGGAAAGAAGAAAGAGCTGACGACTATATTTTTTTTGCCAAAAGTTTCCCAACTCTGATAATTGGACGAAAATTGTAGTAAAAATATTGGTCATCTTTTGCGATAAATTGAAACATTGTCAATAACATAATCTAGGGCGTAGTATCTGTAGATAAATTGATCGAGCTTTTCAAAGGGTCTATTATCCATTGGATAATAAAGTATAAATTCGGGAGTATTTATTTTTAGTCTATCTAGGGTTTGAGAATGGGTTTTAAAATCTACTATATGATAAGCAACCGTGAATTTATCTGAGGGTAATATATTCAATTTGGCATAAATATAGGGAGCGTCTCCCCAAATGAAAAGTTTTTTATCGGCAATGTTTTTAGAGCTTAAATAATCGACAATTTGCTGACTTTGAGAAACTTGGGGACCGAAAAAATCTTGAAAAACTTGGGGGTTATCGAAATTTAGGTAAAACGCTTTATAGTACCCCCTGTTTCGATAGAAATAAAAGTTGAAGGTAGTTAGCCCAAGAATAGCCATAACAGAAAGGATTAATACTGATTTAATAAAGGAATTGTTTTTATAAAAAAGATAAATAAAAGTAAGACAAAAAGGCGGAACAGCCTGAAGAAGATAATGAGGATAGGGTCTGCCTGAGAGAAAAACGCCAAAAATTGCCGAAGACAACCAAAGTAATAAAAGGAGGTGTTTTTGGTTAATTTTTTTTCGATAAAACAGAATTAAGCTATAGAACCAAAAAACAACTAAGACAATACCCCGATAAAGTAAGCCTCCCTGAAGGGGTGATGATGAATGACCACCTGTTTGCCAAGAAGAAAGATAAGGAAAGTTTTGAAGAAGGGAGGAATTTAAAAACTCGGGTAAAGCGTTTTTTGACCAGTAAAAAATGGCATAGATTAGAAAGGGTGAGATAAAGCTAAAGACAAAAATAAAAGCTTTTGATAAAAATGGCAAAAACTTTTTTGAAGAAGTTAGTAGGAAAAAGAAGCTAAGTGCGGCAAAATCTAGGAGAGCTGGCATTTTGAAAGTAAAGGCAACGCCTAAAAAAAGGGCTGAAGCAGTCAAAGAATTTAGATTGGAGGGATTGAAAAGTAAAAAAGCTAAAATGGTTGGTAAAAGCATAAAAATTTCGGCATTGGCGATATTACCTTCAATTAGAGGAATAGAAGTAAGAGTAATAAAAATAAAAAGACTTAGTTTGGAAAAAAAGGAATTGAAAAACTTACGGGATAGTTTGTAAAAAAAATAGTTAGTGGGAATCATCCACAATAAAAGAAGAAGTCTAAATCCAAAAACGGTTTGAGAAAGAGCGGCAAGATAGTAAAGGGATGGTGGTTTGTTGTCGTGAATTTGGGAGTATAAGGTAATACCTTTTCTGATGGCCTGGCCTAAAACAAGATAAATAGCTTCGTCTCCGTACCAATAGGGCTCAAATAAAGAGGGCAGACGTAAAAACAGGAAATAGATAATAAAGAAAAGCCACGGTTTGAGACTAACCAATCTTTTATTCATAACTTATTAAGTTAGTTTACCTTTTTTGATAGTGGTTTTGTACTCTATTCTTTTACCAAGCATAAGGCGCGTATGGGAATGAAGCCCAGGGAGGACAGATAAAACTAAAGTAGCAACAGGCATCAAAGGCCAATAGATTAGATTTTTAAGAAAGTCAAAAAAGTTTTTGTTTTTAGAATCTGGCCTTAATTTCCAATCTAAAACTATGAGGACAAATAAAGGAATTAGACAGAGACTTAAAATAACATTACTGATACGAGGCAGATTATAGCCAATTGAAGTTTGAAAGAAGCGAGGATTTAGCAGAACTGGCAAACTGGTACCCAAAGTTAAAATGAACCAATTGCTGGACCAGATAAAGTGGGTTTCAACAAGCTTGAAAATTCTTAGGAGTCTAGTTATTAGAGGAATGTCAGTATGAATACGTGATTGTTCGATAGCATAGGCAATATCAGTGGCTCCCCAGGCATGACGAAGACATTGCTGATATCTGTTTTTGATAGCGTCAAAATAATTTTTACCTTCGGGAGCATCAACAACTGTGGGTAAAAAAATGGGGGTGATAGTGACATGACCCTTGGTGGCAAAAAAGGATTGTAGAAATATATGCCAATCTTCTGGAATAAAATCTGGATCCCAGTATCCAGTTTGGTTAATAAGAACGAAAGAAGATGAATAACAGGAATAATTGAAAAACAAACCATCAGGTTCTTGGATATTAGCAATATGAATGACATTGCCTAGAGTACCAATAATTTTTATAGGAGCTGGTACTCTATCGATATTGTGATGCCAAAAAATTGGAGATTGCCAAAAACTTTGATATCGATTTGGTTGGTAGGAAAAATGGTAGGAAAGAGCTGAAAAATAGTTGGGGTTAAAAATGGTATCAACATCGCAACTGGTTAGAGTAGTAAGCTTTAGAGATAGAGATCCATTGTCTATAAATTCTTTTTTAAAATTTTTGGCTGCCCAGGCTTCATTGGTGTGCTTACCAGCAATTTCTCCAGGAATATCTTTAGGGTGAACGGGAAAATAGAGATGACCAAAAACATTTTTGTATTTGTTTTGGAAATATTTGATAGTGTTTTGATTGTTTTCCTGCCCTGCTCTTTCCTCTTGGCCAATAACAACATGAATGTTTTTGAGATTGATATTGATTTGAGCAGCTAAGGAAGAGACAGCCATATCAATAACTTCAACAGGTTCTTTGTAGGAAGAAATAAAAATAGCGTGGTGAATCTGATTAAAATCTAACCAATCTTTTTTCTTATCTTGCTGATATTTTTCTTGCCAATTAAAAGTTTTTTGTTTTTTAATTTTAAAATAACCAATAGTGGCAAAAATAGCTGATTTATAGGATTGATAAATCCAGTAAATTAAAAAACCTATAACAAAGTAGGCAACAAGTTTGGGGACAATAAAAGAACCCCAAATAGGAAAAGTGATGGTAGTCCAGGCAAAGGCACCAGGTAGAATTTCCCAAAGACGGTAGGTAGCGGAATTTTTATTCATAAACTTTATAATTATATCAAAAAATACTGTTAAACTTAGAGTGTGAAACAGAAAAGAAAAGCAATTAATTTTTGGACAGTCAGAGTAGAACCTTATTTAAAAAATAGTAATAAATACAGGAATAAAATAATTAAAAAAGAAATTGAAATGTTTGGGGATGATAGAAATAAAAAGTATTATAGACAAAAAATGAAAATTGCTAGACGGGTGGTAGAAAAAATTAGGGCTATTCCATGGATAGTGATGATAGGAATAACCGGGTCGGTGGCAACGGAGTGGCCAAAAAGAGATGATGATATAGATTTTGTAGTAATTTGTCAGGACAATAGACTGTGGTTGTGTAGATTAATAGTGCTAGTTGAATTGAAATTTTTTGGCTTTAAAGTCAGAAGTTTTTTTAGAAACAAAAAGAATGGTCTTTGCTTTAATTTGTGGTTGGAAGAAAAGAGTATGGAAATTGAAAAGAGTAGACGGGGAATGTTAACGGCTTTAGAAATTTTATGGATGAAACCGATTTTTTTAAGAAAAAATTTTTATAATAAATTTTTGGCAGCTAATAAATGGATTGAAAAGTATATCAAACTGAATATTGAAGATGGATTGACGGGTAAAAAAGGGAGGAAGAATAATTTACTGAGCTGGTTGAATAAATTTTTATATCGATTGCAATTTATATATATGAAAAACAAGATTACAGGTGAGATAGTAGCTGAAGACAAAGCTTATTTTCACCCTCGTGGAAGGATACGGTTTGATAGAATATAATAATGTCTTTTAAATATAGCCAAATTAAAATTAGCTGGCATCTGACTTTGGTAATAATTGTATTTGGATTGGTAATTTTGGGAGTGTCTTTGGCACAGGCTTCGTGGGCTACCTTAAACAAAGACATAAATATGGATAGATTTAGAATTAATCCAGTTGAGTTTGAAATAGAGAACAGTGTGACGGGTGGAAGAGAAATAATTAAATATAATCTACCTCAAATAAGCAAGGTATCGGGAGGATTTTTGTATGAAGTGAAAAAATGGAGAGATAATGTTTGGATCAACATATCCAGCAGAGGTGATAAGCGAGAAAGAGCTAATCTGTACATGCTTTTGGCTGACAAAAAAATAGCTGAAATGCTAGTAATGAGCCAAAGTGGAAATTTTAAAAATGAAGATTTGTATGAATTTGGAGAAATGGCGGTAAACTTCTTAGAAAAGGCAGTGGAAACTACAACCGAAATGGATAATGTGATTGAAGCTTCAAAAATTAGACATAAAGTGGAAGGAGCAAAGTTTTTTTATGAACAATTATTTAGATCGGTTGGAGAATTGACTGGGGAAATAGACAAATATGGTCAATTAAATCAGAAGCTATCAAATATTTAAGAAGTAGATGACTAAAAAAAATAAAAAAAAGAGAAAAACAAGTAAGAATAAATATAAGAAACTAAAAATAATAAAAATTGTAGGTCTGGTAATAATAATACTGGGAATATTGGGAGTTGTGTTTAGGGACATACCTAACCCTAATAAACTATCTAATAAGAATAATTTTTCAGAAGCCAGTCAGGTATTTGATAGAAACGGAAGGCTTCTATATAAATTTTATGCAGATAAAAACAGGGTATTTGTGGGAATAGATCAAGTTTCAGACAATCTAAAAAAGGCAACACTAGCTATAGAAGATGCAAATTTTTATAAGCATTTTGGATTTGATATTAAGGGATTATTAAGAGGATTTTATAGAACAGTGTTTAAACAAAGACTTCAGGGTGGATCGACATTAACTCAACAGTTAGTTAAAAATGCATTATTATCGCCAGAAAGAACTATAAAGAGAAAAATTAAAGAAGCGATTTTGACGGTTGCTGTGGAAATAATGTATAGCAAAGATCAGATATTGGAAATGTATTTTAACCAAACACCTTATGGAGGAACAATGTGGGGAGTAAAAGCGGCGGCATCGGGAATTTTTAATAAAGATGTATCTGATTTGAGTTTAGCCGAGGCGGCACTAATCGCAGGACTGCCGGGTTCACCGTCAAAATACTCCCCTTTTACTAACCCTGACGGGGCTAAACAGAGACAAAAAATGGTTTTGGCTAGAATGGAAGAACTGGGGATGATAAGCAAGGAAGAAAGAGAAAAAGCCGAAGAAGAAGAATTAAAATATTTTGTCGAAAGAAGTGAAATAAAGGCGCCTCATTTTGTATTTGAAGTTAGGGAAAAATTGGTGGAAATGTACGGACTACAAACTGTACTGGAAGGTGGCTTAAGGGTAACAACAAGCTTAGATTTGAATTTACAGAGTTTTGCCGAAGAAACTGTAATGTCGGAAATGGAAAAAATTGAGAAATATAATGTGACAAATGGAGCGGTATTGATAACAGAAGCTAAAACTGGTCAAGTGTTGGCTATGGTTGGCTCAAAAAATTATTGGGCAGAAGATATCGATGGAAAATACAATGTAGCAACTGCACTGCGCCAGCCAGGATCATCAATTAAACCAATTGCATATGCAACAGGATTGGAACTGGGAACGATAACTTTAGCGTCAGTCTTTGACGATAGAGCTACTTGTTTTTCGGTACCAAATCAAAAAGATTATTGTCCAACTAATTATGGATATAGTTATTTTGGAGTACAATCGATGAGAAATGCTTTGGGAAACTCATTAAACATACCGGCTGTAAAGGCCTTAAAAGTAACCGGAGTTGAGGCGATGGTGGCAACGGCCTCGGCAATGGGAATAAGTAGTTATGTTGATGCTGACAATTATGGTTTATCTCTGTCTTTAGGGGGAGGTGAAATAAAAATGGTTGATATGAATACCGCCTTTGGAGTGTTTGCAAACCAAGGTGTAAGACAAGATTTGAATTATATATTGAAAGTGGAGGGGAAAAATAATCAAGAACTTTATAAGTATGAATGGATCCCGGGAGAAAGAGCAATATCCAGAGAAACAGCTTTTATGATACATTCGGTTTTATCTGATGACGGAGCCAGATCGATGGTGTTTGGCAGAGGATCTTTACTGAATATAAAAGGACATCCGGAGGTGGCTGTAAAAACAGGAACAACTAACGACTTAAGAGATAACTGGACAATAGGTTTTACACCCGACTATGTAGTATCAGTTTGGGTGGGTAATAACAATAATACAAAAATGAAAGGGGTAGTATCCGGTATTACGGGTGCGGCACCAATATGGAACTTGGTAATGACTAAATTACTAGAAGAGGTGCCGGTTAAAAAATTAACTCAACCCGAAGGAATAGTTGGAATAAACGTCTGTAATTTAACAGGAATGTTACCTCCCGAAGAGGGATGTGCGGTTAGATATGAGTATTTTAATGAAAAATATGTACCAAGAGAAAGAAGATCTTTAGCCAGAAACGTGTTAGTGGATAGAGATGGTGGATTTTTGGTAGACAGTGAAAGTCCAAATGCAGAGTGGAGAGCCCAGAGTGTAGTTGAAGATGTGGTAGGGGCTTTGGTGTGCCTAGATTGCCAACCAGAATTGACGGAAGATGGTAAACTTAAAGTTAAAAAAATCAGATAGATGGTAGCTAGCAGAAATGTATTTGTTTATATTGGAAAACCTGCCTATATAATAATAAGATTATTAGCGACAAGTGCGTATAAAATAATTAGCCTATTTTTTAAAGAAATTTGGTTAATAATATTTTTAGGATTGGCAATTGGGCTAGGTTGGGGAGCAAAATCATTTTACACAGAGATAGTGACAACATTACCATCTATTGAACAAATAGAAACATTACCACCTATGTCCTCTAAGATAATGGACAGAGAGGGAAAACTTTTATATAAATTTTATAAAGACGAAAACAGAAGCTGGATACCACTTCATAAAATTCCTCAACTTTTAATATGGGCAACAATCGCAATTGAGGACAAAGAATTTTATACCCATAGTGGTTTTTCAGTCAGAGGGATATTGAGATCAATTGACTACAATATAAGAAATAAAGGAGAACTGAGAGGCGGATCAACAATAACCCAACAATTGGTTAAAAATGTTTTTTTAAATAATGAAAAAACATGGAAAAGAAAAGTAAAAGAAGTAATTTTGTCGGTACTGGTAGAGTGGAAATTAGAAAAAAATCAAATATTAGAGAAATACTTTAATCAGGTGTCTTATGGAGGGGAAGCTTACGGAGTGGGAGAAGCAAGTTTGAAATATTTTGGAAAAAACATATGGGAAATAACAAGCGCTGAAGCGACATTTTTAGCAGGATTACCGGCAGCACCAAGCTCATATTCACCATATGAAGATTTTGATAAAGCCAGGCTAAGGCAAAAACAGGTGTTAATAGAAATGATAAAAGCCGGATTTATTAACGAGGAAACAGGACAAAAAATATTAAGTAAGCCTATAAAATTAATTGAAAATCAAACAACAATAAAATATCCTCATTTTGTATTTTATGTAAGAGACTTTGTGGAAAACCAGCTAGGATACAGGGAAATTGAAAAAAGAGGTTTGACGATAAAAACAACAATTGATGAAAATATACAGGATGAATCTACTAGAATAGTTGAAGAGGAAGTTAACAAATTAGGAAATTTACTGATAAGTAACGGAGCGGCAGTGGTAATTAATCCTAAAACAGGAGAGGTGTTGGCAATGGTGGGATCAAAGAATTATTGGGCGACTGATATAGATGGAAAATTTAATGTAACACTATCGCCAAGACAACCAGGATCAGCTATAAAACCGGTTAATTATAGTCTGGCACTAATTAGAGGCAAGACCTTGTTGTCTATGGTGGAAGACAGCCCAGTGGTTTATAAAATTGCCGGTCAAAAAGACTATATTCCAAAAAATTATAATGGTAAATTCGCTGGTAAGGTAACTATTAAGCAGGCTTTGGCCTCATCTTTAAATATTCCGTCGGTAAAAATTTTGGATGAAAGCGGAGTTGCTAATATGATAGAGCTGGGTCAAAAGATGGGTATTACAACTTGGGAGGATAAAAATAGATTTGGATTGTCTTTGGCGCTGGGAGCTGGTGAAGTAAAAATGATTGAATTGGCTTCGGCATATACTACTTTTGCTAATTTGGGGGAAAGAGCCGAGATTAATCCAGTCTTGGAAATAACTGATTATATGGGAGAAACAGTTTATGTAAAAGAAGATAAAAGGGAAACAGTAATACCTAGTGAAGTGGCCTTTTTGATTAATGAAACGTTGTCTGATGATGTAGCCAGAAGACTAGTGTTTTCACCAGGCTCTCTACTGAATATTTCAGGCAAAAAAGTAGCCGTTAAAACCGGTACAACTAATAATCTGAGAGATAACTGGTGTATAGGCTGGACACCGAGTTATTTGGTGGCTAGCTGGGTGGGAAATAATGATAATAGTCCGATGAGTTGGGTAGCCTCTGGTATTTCGGGAGCAACACCAATATGGCATAAAATTATGTCTGCTGTCTTGGAAGGTAGGGAAAATGAAACTTGGGATGTGCCTAGTGGAATTCAAAAAGTAAATGTATGCGGAAAAGAAGAGTATTTGATTTCCGGCCAGGAATTATCAACAGATTGTTTTTGGTTGACACCAAGCCCCAGGAATGAACTAGTCGAGACTAATTAATTGCCAGTAAAGATCGGGAATAAATTTTTGAAGCTGAGTTTTGGCAAGGGTTAAATCTGAGGCTTGAACATTTTTAACAAAAATAAAAATTTGTTTATTTGACGGTAACTCAATTAGCAGCTCTAGAAGAAAAAGATCGTTTTCCTGAGTCAGATTTTCTTTGATATTTAGAGCTTGAGGAAGATTTTGAGAGAAATAATTACTAGTAGACTCGGGTAAATTTGAAATGTTGTTTTTTAAAACAGATAAAGGAATGTTAAACTGATCGGTATTTTTTTGATAATCGAAATTGGAAGTGTTGACATAGAAAGACCAGAAACCGTTGTCAAGATCAATTGATTTTGAAATAAGTTTGTCCAGATTTAGAGAATTTGAACTGATTTGGGGAAACTTAATCTGAGGTAAATTTAGATTAATTTTTTTATCTGAAAATCCATTTTTAAATTCAGAAATGAGCCAGAATAAAGAACTGAGGCAAAGAATGATAAAAAGACTGTAATAAACAATTTTGGGATTGGTTTTTTGTTTATCTTTAGTAGTTTCTTCAAGAGATAGCTGAGCAGACTTGCCTTTTTGGGCGTTAATTTCGTCTTTGGTTTTAACCATAGACTAGTTTATCAGGTATTATACTCAAGATAGAGTATAATTTTGGGAAATGGAAAGAGACGGAGCCATTAAACTTGATTGGTGTAATAATAATCAAACTGGAGAAAGATGGTTTCGTATTTATTATGGATTTTGTTGTTATGATGATGGTTGCTTGATTGTATATAGAAAAGGTGACTATATAAAAATACCAGACGATCCATATAATAAAATGATGGAGTTTACAAGGAGAATAGTTTTACCTAATTAATTTTGAGTTGGTAATAAGACCGGTTTTGGCACCCAAATGAGAAACGACTGAAGCAGAGTTTTTGATAGCCATATCTAAACAAGTGTTAAGATTTTTTTGTTTAATTAATCCAGAGACAAAGGTCGAACCAAAAGCATCACCGGCGCCAGTTTCGTCTACAGGAACAGTATTGATAATTGGTGAATAATATGACTGATTTTGACTAAAGACATGGGCGCCCTGGTGACCATTGGTAATGGCGACAATATGACTTTTGACTAATTTTAATTGGTTGAAAAAATCAGGATGATCAGGTGACAGACCGGTAAGAATTGAAGCTTCCTGACGATTTAATAGAAGGAAATCAACGTATGGTAAAAGGCTTTTTAAACCTGGTTGGTTTAATTCTCTATTGCCTGGATTTAGGGCAATTTTGATGTTGTTTTCAGAAGCATAGCCAATTAGAGTCTCGAGTAAGTTTAGATTACCTTCAAGAGAGGAAATATAAAACCAACCAGAGTTAAGTTTTGACCAGGTGATGTTGTGTTTTTCTAATCTGGTTGGACCTCTCTGAGTCAAAATAGTGCGACTACCATCGCCGGTGACTAAAATGACGCTAAAATCTGTTTTTTCATTTTGAGGCTGGACTAAAAATTTATTGGAGACTTTGTCAGTTTTTAGATCTCTAATTATGAAAGCTGCTAATTCGTCCACGCCAAAGAGAGCACAACAGGCAGCTTTTAGTCCAAGCCTAGAAAAAGAGACAGAGGAATTGGTGGCTCCCCCACCTGATTGAATAAGAGACTGTTTGATCTCGTTTTTAGAGGACTTGGGAAGATAAATAAGGTCGTAAGGTAAATTTTTTTCAACCGAGATAGCATCTGATTTGACAAAAATGTCGACAGTGGCAGAACCAATACTAATGACGTCAAACTTGGAAGATTTTTTAATTTTCAATTTAATTTTTTAACGGCTAACTTTAGGGCTTTTATGCCAATACCATAATGGTCGTAAAGTTTAGAGTAGTCTTTGCTAGACCTTCCAAACTGATTATCAACAGCCAGGTGAATAAATCTGGGAGCTAATTTATTTTCTAAAAGAAGAGAAGAAACAGCTTGACCCAGCCCGCCAATTTTTTGATGATCTTCTAAAACAATAAGCTTGCCTGTTTTTTTGATGCTTTTTAAGATAGTTTTACTATCGAGGGGTTTAATAGATGAACAATTGATAATTTCTAGTGAGTTTTCTTTGGTATTGGATAGATTGAAAGCCAGGTGACCGATGGGGCCGTGAAAAAGGAGAGTAATATTACCTTTGGTTAAAATTTGGGATTTGCCAATGGTAAAACTTAGTTTGGGAGGGAAAAAGGCAGGGGTGTCTGGTCTAACTAACCTAATATAGGATGGCTTTGGGGACCGACTGACAGCAGAAACAATTTTGGCGGTTTCAATAGCATCAGCAGGGGAAAAAACTTCCATATTGGGTAGAACTTGCATCAAGGCAATATCCTCCAACATTTGGTGGGTGGCACCAAGAGAGCCAGACATCAGACCAGAGTGAGAGCCAATAATTTTGACATTGGAGTTGTTGTAACAAATAGATTGCCTGATAACTGCCCAATTGATGGCCGGAGAGAAACAAGAAAAAGAGGTAAGAAAAACGGTTTTACCGGTTTTGGCAAGACCGGCAGCGACTGACGCGGCATTGTTTTCAGCAACACCGACTTCAATGAATCTTTTGGGGAAAACTTTAGCGAATTCGGATAGATATAAAGATGATTTGAGATCGGCGTCGACTACATAAATATTTTTATTAGTTTTGGCTAGCTTAAATAGTGTTGCTCCAAACGATTGTCTAATTGAGGTGTTTACTGATTTCATTTTTGGCTAATTGATAAAGAGTTGGGTCAAGATTTTTGAGGTCGTGATATTTGTAATCAAAGTGGGCAAAAGAAACACCTTTGGCAAATGTGGTATGAGCAATGATACAGGTGGGATAATTGGAAAGTTTAGATATTTGAAAAATTTTTAATAATTTTTTGTAATCGTGACCGTCGACCTCTTTAACAGTCCAACCAAAACTGATGTATTTTTGGGCTAAATCATCTAGAGGCATAATATCCTCTAGACTGCCGTCAATTTGGTATTTGTTGTGATCAACAATATTAATTAGGTTTTTTAGTTTGTATTTACTGGCAAACATGGCTGCTTCCCAAGTTTGACCTTCCTGGTGCTCTCCATCACTGGTTAGGCAAAGAGTAAATTTGTTTTTTTTATCCAAAAGATTGCCTAAAGCCAGACCAGCGGCAAAGGATAAACCTTGACCAAGAGAACCACTACTATAGGATACTCCTGGAACTGTAGTGGAAACATGACCTTCTAAAATTGATTTAAAGTGAGAAAAAGTGGCTAACTTTTTTTTATCAAAATAAAGCTTGTGGGCCAAGACTACATAGAGGGCGGTAGCCAGATGGCCGGCAGACAAAATGAAATTGTCATCAGTTGGTTTGGGTGATTTTTTAGAAAATTTAAAAATATCGGAAAAATAGATAGTATTTAGTATGTCAAGACTAGACAGAGGACCACCTAAATGACCGTCATTTTGATAGACCATATCCAGGAGATCGGCCCTAAGCTGCCAAGACAGTTTTTTTAAGTCAGAAGTAGAGAGGGCCATAAATTAAGTATAAAGATTGTGGTAAATTATGTCCACATGGACGAGTTTTATAAAAAATATTTTAGATTGATAAATGGTTTTGTGAAAAGAAAGATTGATGATGGGGATACAGCCGAAGAATTGACCAACACAATACTTCTAAGTGCCTGGAATAGTTTGCCCTATTATGAAGGTAAAGCTAGCCAAAAAAACTGGATAATGGGAATTGCCAAACATAAGATAATTGATTTTTATAGAAAGAAAAAAATAAAAACAGTTTTATTTTCGGCGATTCCTAGCCTTGAAGATATTGCAGATAAATCAATAGGACCTGAAGGAGAAAGTCTAAAAAACGAATTAAAAAGAGAAATTAAAGAAGTATTGGATGAACTTTCCGAGGGATATTCTAAAATTTTACGACTTAAGTATGTAGACGGCCTAAGAAACACCGAAATTGCCAAAAAATTATCTAAAAGCTATAAGGCAGTTGAGGGAAAGTTGGCTAGAGCCAAACTTAAATTTAGGCAAAAGTATGAAGAAAAAAATAATTAATATTTTAAAAATAAGTTTTTTACTATTAGTAAGACAGATGTGGACGACTGTATGTAATTTGTATTTACTAATCCAAGAACCGTTTTTAACAGTAAGAAGGATTAAGGCAAAAAAGGATAAGTCTCAGGCAATGCTACTTGGATTGATATTTGTATCCCCTATTTTAATTTATGGAATGGCTAGAGTTGTAACTGATTGGTGGTGGTATAGGAGATTTTTGATATCAGTAGGACCGGTGTTTGGATTAACTTTTTTTGTACAAATGGCTGTATTTTCTTATATACTTTATTGGATTTATCAAGTAGTTTCCAAAAACCATTTTAAGGATTTTAAGGAAAGAATATGAGTAGTACTGTAGAAGCTTGGAGGTTACGAGCTCAAATGTATAGAATGGTTGGAGAGCGTTGTACTGACTGTAATGAATTTATATTTCCACCCAGGGATGTTTGTCCGAATTGTGGATCAGTTAATACTGGTGGAGACGTAATCAGAAGAGGAATACAAGATCCAACTGTATTTTATCAGGAACAAGAAACAGCAGGAGGTAAATAGTAATATTTTGATATACTAAGGCCTTATGGAAAGAAATGTGGCAATATATCCGGGCAGGTTTCAACCTTTTCATAATGGTCATGCGGCAATAATCTATTACTTTTGGCAAAAATATGGAAACATACCGGTAGTAGTAGGAGCTGTAAATAACAGAACTAGAACTTTTAATAATCCATTTTTTGGAGAGGAAGTTGAAGAGATTATTAACCGATCTCTTAGAGATTTACAACTAAGGAATGATTGTCAGGTGAGATTAGTTGACGTACCAGAGGGAAATATCGGGGAATGGTTGATAAAAATGCTAAAGGTAAGTAAAGCTAACTATTTACTAACCGGCAATATAAATATGGCAGAATTGGCTAAAAATGTAAAAGGGTTGATGGTTATAAACCCAATTGATGGATCGATTTCCCGTACAAGATCAAGTACTGTGAGAGATTTAACAAGAAAAGACTTGCCTGAAAGACGAGAATTGGTAACTGAATCCGCTTATGAATATATTGAACAACTAGAAATTGACTGGAGAAACTTACCTAACGGAAATAAGAGAAGCTGGGTTTATTAAAAATGAATTAACACTTGACAAGATATTTATGGCTGATATAATGAATATATATTCATATTATAAATTGAATAAGGAGGCAAAATGCCAAATTTTGATAAAACAGGTCCAAGAGGAGAAGGACCAAAAACAGGTAGAGGTCTAGGTAATTGCCAAGGCACTACCAAAAACACCGATAACAGGCCTTTGAGAAAGGGTTTGGGAAGAGGAGCTAGGGGACGTGGACGTGGATTAGGTAGAAATGCTTAAAAAATAATATATGACTAGGCCAAGAAAAATAAGAAGATTAAGGTTTTCTCCGAGTGTTTATTATTATAAACCTCGGGGAATTCCTTTGTCTGAACTAGATGAAGTAGTTTTAGAAAGAGATGAACTTGAAGCTTTAAAACTTCATGACGTAGATGGGTTGGAGCAAATAGATGCCGCCAAAAAAATGGAGATATCTCAACCGACTTTTGGAAGGATAATTGACAGAGCTTATAAAAAAATAGCCAGAGCAATAATTGAAGGAAAGGCAATTAGAATAGAAAAAACCCTCGAATAAATCGAGGGTTTTTGTTGACTGAATAATTTTGTTTTACATCATACCGTCCATACCGCCCATGCCGGGATTGTGATTGTGTTCTTCTTTCTTTTCAGGGATATCTGTGATTAAAACATTGGTAGTCAGAATCATGGTACCAACTGAAACGGCGTTGATTAGGCCAGATTTGGTAACTTTAACAGGATCGAGGACTCCGAATTTAATCATTGAACCCATTTGGTCGGTAGCGGCATTGTAGCCGTAATCAGATTTAGGCTCTTTTTCAAGCTTTTCTTTAATTTTATTGAAGATATAGCCCGGATCTTGACCACAGTTAGCAGCCAATTTTCTAATAGGTTGCTCAAGAGCGTATTTCAAAATGTTAATGCCAACCTGCTCTTCGTCAGTATCAGCTTTAATTTTATCGAGAGCAAAAGAGGCTCTGAGAAGGGCGATACCACCACCTGGGAGAATACCTTCATCAACGGCGGCTTTGGTGGCACCAATAGCGTCTTTGACTCTTTCAAGCTTTTCTTTCATTTCCATTTCTGAAGCTCCACCGACTTGTAGAACAATGGCACCACCAACTAGTTTGGCGACTCTTTCCTGTAATTTTTCTTTGTCGTAGTCTGAATCAGACAAGTCAATTTGAGTTTTTAATTGCTTAACTCTGGCGGAGACTTCGGCAGGACTACCGCCACCGCCTAAAATTCGGCAGGTGTCTTTGTTGGCAACAACTGAATCAGCCCGACCGCAAAATTGGTCGGGATCAATATTTTCAAACTTAGAACCAGTATCTTCGGAAATAAC
>DBRI01000027.1:0-590 GCA_002306295.1 Patescibacteria group bacterium UBA1372
ATAATTGCATATTTAGGTGGTAAATTACGCCTAAATCGAATTAGGATTATTACCGGAGATCAGGTTTCTTTGGTTTTAAGTCCAGATGGCCTTAAAGGCCGTATTATATATAGAAATTAAATATCACTTAACCTTTGATATTAAAAACCTTTTAAGGTACAATATTCAAGTCTATGAAGGTAAAAGCAAGCGTTAAACGCCGATGTCCAAAATGTAAGATAGTTAAACGCCGGGGTGTTATCCGGGTTATTTGCTCTACCAAAAGACACACTCAAAGACAAGGATAAAATTATGAGAATAATAGGTGTAAATATTCCAGATCATGAAAAAACCAAAATATCTTTAACTAGACTGTATGGTATCGGCCCCAAACTGGCTTTGGATCTTTTAAAACAGGCTAAAGTTGATCCTGAAAAAAGAATCAAAGATCTCACCAAAGAAGAAACAGGTATTATTATCAAAACTTTAGAGAAATTTAAAGTAGAAGGAGATTTAAGGAAAGAAATTAGAGAAAATATCAATAGATTAAAATCTATTAGAAGTTATCGGGGTTTAAGACACATTCTAAGCTTACCCGTTCGTGGTCAAAA
>DBRI01000027.1:655-1789 GCA_002306295.1 Patescibacteria group bacterium UBA1372
AAAACTGAATAAAATATGACAAACAAACCAAAATCAACTAAACCTGATAAAGCTAAAAAAAACAAAGTTAAAAAAAATATTACTAAAAACTTTGCTTCAGGTAGGCTTTATGTCAAAGCCACATTCAACAACACTCTAGTTACTGTTACCGATCCTAAAGGTAACGTTTTAGCTTGGGCTACATCAGGAAAAGTTGGATTCAAAGGTAGTAAAAAATCGACTCCTTTTGCTGCCACCAACGCTATTAGTAAAGTTTTAGACGATAGCAAAAAATTTGGTATTAAAAAATTATCAGTCTTTATAAACGGACCAGGTGTTGGTCGTGATGCTGTTTTGAGGTTTTTAAGGGGATCAAAAGACTATGAAATCGAACAGATTTCAGATATTACTCCTATTCCTCACAATGGTCCCAGACCACCCAAACAAAGGAGAGTATAAAAAAATATGGCCAGAGATACATTACATACAAAATGCCGTCTATGTCGAAGAGAAGGTGTCAAGCTTTTTCTCAAGGGTAGTCGCTGTTTTTCGTCAAAATGTCCATTAGAAAAGAAAGGTGCTGTTATTCCAGGTATGCATGGCTTAAAAAGGACCTCTCGTTTATCAGCTTATGGTATTCAGCTTAGAGCTAAGCAAAAAGTCAAAAGATTCTATGGAGTTTTAGAAAAACAAATGCANNGGCAAAAAATATGCCAGGCTTAGTCGGAAACAATCTTTTATCTTTACTTGAAACTAGATTGGACAACGTCCTCTATACTTCAGGCTTATCTCTATCCAGAACTCATGCTAAACAACTGATTAGCCATAAAAAAGTTTTAGTTAACGGTTCCACCAATAACATCAATTCTTACCAATTAAGTCTAGCCGATGTAGTCAGTCTTAAGCCCGGTAAACACCTCAAAGATTTAGATATAAAAGCCAACGACAAAGATTTTAAAAGCCCCAGCTGGCTCGATCTAAATAGAACCAAATATAGCGTCAAAGTTATCAGACTTCCTCAAAGAGATGAAATTGAAAAAGACTTTGACGAAAATTTAATTATTGAATATTATTCAAGATAAAAAAAGGAGCAATATGCAAGTAAACAAGTTTAGTTTAAAAACTATCAAACAAGACAAAAGTTATGGCAAATAT
>DBRI01000027.1:1804-1932 GCA_002306295.1 Patescibacteria group bacterium UBA1372
ACCAATATCAGAGTCGATGGAGCTACCCACTTATTTACTACTCTTGAGGGTGTTAAAGAAGATTTGGTCGAGATTTCACTTAATCTAAAACAAGTTAAGTTTATCTACAACAAAGACGAACCTATTAC
>DBRI01000027.1:1979-6858 GCA_002306295.1 Patescibacteria group bacterium UBA1372
GGTCCAAAATCAAATCTAAATATCGAATTAACAGTCGAAAGGGGATATGGTTATACTTTAGCCAAAGACCAAAAAACCGATATTGTTGGTCAAATAATTTTAGATGCCACCTTCACTCCCGTTATCAAAGTAAATTACACAGTCGAACCATTCCGTCTTGGTAAAAGAACTGATTTTGACGCTCTTACTTTGGAAGTCTGGACTGATGGATCTATTGCTCCTCTTGATGCAGTTAAAAAAGCTACCGCTGATTTAATTACTTCATTATCACAAGTGGCTGATCCCAAAGAATATGAAGAGGAAATTGTTACCGTTGAGACCGGTCCTATCAACAAAGCCGCCGATATATCAATTGAAGAAATAGAACTGCCTCTGCGTGTCACCAACGCTCTTAAAAAAGCTGGTTTTGCCACCATTGATGATATGATCAAAGCAGGTCGTCTCGAAGTTAGAAAAGCCAAAAACGTTGGTGAAAAATCCATAAAAACCATTGAAAAATGGCTTAAAGACAACGGTTACACCTGGAAATAAATATGAAACATCGAATGTCAGGTAAAAAACTAGGACGAAATACTTTACAAAGAGCTTCTTTGATCAAAAATCAAATCAGGGCTTTATTTACCCACGGATCAATTAAAACTACCCATGCCAAGGCTGTTGCTCTAAGCTCATTAGCAGAAAAATATTGCCACACTGCCGTCAAGGCCAATCTTACCAGTCGAAGAGCACTGTATGACTTACTCCAAGATAGACATTGGGTAAAAAGAGTAGAATCTGGACTACTTCAGGCTTTTCCCAATTACAATTTAAATTTTTTAAGAATTGTCATTATTGGTAATAGACAGGGAGATGATGCTCAAATCGCCAAAGTTTCATTTGTTAGACCTATTACTTTTCAAGAAATCAAGACTAAAAAAACTTTAAAAAAGAAAAATGACTAAACCCAAAAATACAACCACTATTATGCCTATTCTTAAAATTGACAGAGCTTGGCACCTAATCGATTTGGAAGGTCAGACCCTAGGTCGGGTTGCCACCAAAATTGCAGTTCTTCTTATGGGTAAGCTAAAAGTTAATCAAAATTTAAATCATGATTGGGGTGACTATGTAGTTGCTATCAATTCAGATAAAATAAAAGTTACCGGCAACAAGTTAAAACAAAAGATTTATTATCACCACAGTGGTTATCCTGGCAATCTTAAAGAGCTTAGTTTGAAATCTTTATTGGAAAAGGATTCAACCAAAGTTTTAGAGCTTGCCGTTAAAAATATGTTACCCAAAAATAAATTAAGGCGATCTAGATTATCAAGATTAAAAATTTTTAAAGACGAAAAACACAATTTTTCCGCCCAACTAAAAAATGCCAAAAACTAGCACCAAAAAATATATATACGCTCTCGGTAGAAGGAAATCATCCGTCGCCACTGTCAAGCTTTTTAATGGCAAAGATGAATCACTTGTCAATACCAAAGTTTTTGAAAAATATTTCCCCACCGGTAGACATATTCAATCAGTTCTAAAGCCTTTTGTTATCACTGATACTGTTGGTAAATTCTATTTTGAAGCCAAAATTGTTGGTGGCGGCAAAACCGGTCAATCACAGGCTCTTCAACTAGCCATCAGCCGTGCTTTAGATAAAAAAGACAGCCAAAACTTTCACTCTCTTCTCAAAAAAGAAAAACTCCTGACAGTTGATTCCAGAGTCAGACAAAGAAGAATGATTGGTACCGGCGGCAAATCCAGACGACAAAAACAATCACCAAAGAGGTAAACTATTGCTATGGATTTTTGCAAAATTATTGCTGTAGGTATTATTCAGGCAATTACGGAATTTTTACCTATCTCTTCTTCCGGGCACTTAACCATATTTCAACATTTTGTTTCCTTTAAAGACGGCTTTTTTATTGACGTTTTCTATAATACTGCCACTCTTGTTTCAGTTCTTTTTTTCTTTCGCAGTCACTTAAAAGATTTTTTAAATAAATTACCCTTTTTGCTTATTTCAACATTACCCTTAGTAGTCCTAACCCTTCTTTTCCCTTCATCTATAAAATCAATCTTTTCTCACACTTCTTTACTGTCATTGTCTTTTTTAATTACTTCCATTTTTCTCTTTGCCACCAAATTTTCAGCTCCAAAAAACAATCACATTACTTTTTCTAAAGCTCTGACAATTGGCCTTGTTCAGGCTATTGCAATTCTACCTGGTGTCTCCAGGTCTGCTATGACTATCACAACTGCCCTTTTATTGGGATTATCCGCTCAAAACGCATTTATATATTCATTCTATCTTTATATACCAGTATCTTTGGGAGCTCTAGTCCTATCTTTAACCGATTTTGCCTCGCCTTACCCATTAAATCTATCTCACTTCATCTCGTTTGTTATCTGTCTAGCTATCGGTATATTTTCACTTAAGATTGTCAATCTTTCTATTAAAAACAAAAATTTTTGGAAATTCTCTATCTATACTCTGGCTGTCTCAATTTTCACTCTTTTAGTTCTTTAATTAGTCTTTTTAGTCTGTCTATGCAAGTTTCTTTTCCAATTAGCGGCATACATTCCACTATTGGCGGAGTAACTGAATTACCACTTAAGCCAATTCGCAGAGCCATAAAAAAATCGCCTTTATTATAATTTTTAGCCTCAGCCAACTTTATTAATACATCTTGAATCATAGTCTGACTTTCAAAATCATTTTTTTTAAGAACCACGATTATGTCCGACAGAATCTGTCTAGCCAAATTCTTGTCTTTAATTTTTGTTTCTATGGCATCCAAATCATATTCAATCTCTTCAAAAACGAATCTTCCCAATTCGACCGCTTGCTTTAAAGTAACAGTTCTGTCTCTAAGTAGGGGAGCTAATACTTTCAATTTTTTGACATCAACTTCTGCCAGTTCTTTCTTAAAAAATGGTTTAACTAAGTCAAAAAACTGATTATCGGTTTTTAGCCTAATATAATAACTATTAAAGTAATCTAATTTTTTTCTGTCAAATATAGGTGATTTTTTGTGAAGTCTTTCTAAACTAAATTCCTTTACAAACTCCTCTAAAGAAAAAATTTCCTTATCTGTCCCCGGATTCCAACCCAACAGCATCAGGAAATTAAGTAATGCTTCTGATAAATAACCTTCATCTAAAAAACTTCTGGCCGATACCGAACCTTTTCTTTTACTCATCTTTCCTCTTCCATCCGGATCTAAAAAGACAGTTAGATGGCAAAATACCGGTACATTCCAACCAAAAAATTTATACAGTAAAATTTGTTTAGGTGTAGAACTTATCCATTCTTCGCCCCGTAAAACATGGCTAATTTTCATCAAATGATCATCCACCACCACAGCAAAATGGTAAGTCGGTATACCATCTGATTTTATTAAAACTTGATCATCTAGGTCATTAGTATTTATCTTTATAGTACCTCTGACTAAGTCATTAAACTCTACTATTTCATTTTCCGGCATTTTCATTCTAATTACATAAGGCTGTCCGGCTTTAATTTTTGTTTCAATTTCCTCCTTCGTTAAGTTTAAGCAGTGTCTGTCGTATTTCGGTATTTGTTTATTTTTCTTTTGTATTTCTCGTATCTTATCAAGTCTTTCTTGACTACAAAAACAATAATAGGCGTAGCCTTTATCAAGAAGTTCACCGATATACTTTTTATATATTTCAAGCCTTTCTGTTTGTTTATATGGTCCAAAATCACCACCCACATCTATCCCCTCATCCCAATCTAGGCCATAATCTCTAATGTCTGCCAAAATTCCTTCTATGGCTCCACTAACATATCTTTTTTGATCAGTATCTTCAATTCTTACAATAAAATCACCTCCATTTTTTCTTGCCAAAGCATAATTGTAAAGACATGTTCTCATATGACCAATATGATATGCACCTGTTGGACTGGGAGCAATTCTTGTTCTTACTCTTGTGTTCATATGGCTATTTTATCACTTAAAAGTTAAAATAATCTTATGTCTAGCCTGACACAAACTGCTCATATTGGAAGAATTTCAATCAAATATGGCTCAATTGGTTTAATTATTTTTGTCATCCTCTGGTCATCTATCACCACAGCCATCAAAAATTATCAGAAGAACAAACTTGAAAACACACCTGATGTTCGTTATGGCAAATTACCGGCTATTGTTTTCCCCCAAAAAGACTTCCAAACCAAAACTTTCTCTTTAGAATTACCCAAAGAGACTTTTCCTAAAACTCCAGCTGTTTCTAAAGTATTTGTTGTCTTTAGACCAGTTTCAACTCTTTTAGCTCTTGAGCAAGATGCCCAAACTGCTAAAAAAATGGGTTTCACAGGAAAACCAGTCGAAATCCGTACAGCTGTATATCAATTCTCCAAACCAAACTCTGATCAAATTCTGACTATGAATGTTATGGATGGCAGTTTTAATTTATCGTATCCATATAAAGATGATCAGTTGCTAATTACATCAAAAAATTTACCCGAGAAAAATCAAGCTATTTCAATTGCCAAATCATTTTTAGACTCAGCTGATAAAATTCATCCGGATTTAGATTCTGGTAATCAAATCGTTTCCTATTGGTCAATCAGTTCCCAAGGTATAAAAAAAGTAAATTCATTTTCTGAAGCTAATGCTATTAAAGTCGATTTCGCCAGACAAAAAATTGATGACAACTATCCCATTGTCTCTAGTAATCCAGATGCTCCGCCAATTTCTGTTTTGATAAGCGCTTCAACTGTCGAAACCAAAAGAATTATTGAGGTCAACTATAAATATGCACCCGTTGACAATGAATCTTTTTCCCGTTATCCCATCATTTCAGCTGAACAAGCTTATTCTCTTCTCACTAAAGGTGATTATTGGCCAGCCAGAGACAGTCAAACCAATCAGGT
>DBRI01000008.1:0-1103 GCA_002306295.1 Patescibacteria group bacterium UBA1372
GGAGATATAACAATCTTCAGTCTTCAGTTTTCAATCTTCAAATAAAAAATGACTAGTAATTTGCTTAAAGATAAAAGCTATCGTTTTGCCCTAAGGATTGTTAAGTTATATAGGTATTTATTAATATCTAAAAAAGAATTTGTACTATCAAAACAATTATTAAGAAGCGGAACATCAATCGGAGCGAATATTGAGGAATCGATTGGAGGACAATCGGAAAAAGATTTTTTCACCAAATTATCAATAGCATACAAAGAAGCTAGGGAATCTAATTATTGGATAAGAATACTAAGAGATAGTGAAATAATTACTATAAAGGAAGCAGAATCATTGTTATTTGATTGCGAAGAATTAATGAAAATAATTGGGAAAACATTATCAACAATGAAAAAGAAGCTAAATAGAAACTGAAGATTGAAGGCTGATAATTAAATTTTGTACTTGAAGATTTGGTCGTAGGGAATAGTCCAGGAAGAGGTTTCTTCTTCTGTCGAATTTTCCATAATTTTTCTAAAAAGTCTAATGGAATTTCCATGGGCAGAGATGGCGATGTTGAGAGATTTGTCTGAATATAATTCTTTGAGGTCGGCAATAAACTCCCCTACTCTAACTTCAACATCAGCAAAAGATTCGCCGTTTGGCGGAGGAGTAGTAAAACTTCTATGCCATATGTCAAACTGTTCTTGACCGTATTTATTAATAATTTCTTGATGAGGATGATCGTTTAAATCGCCATAGTTTCTTTCAATAATACGGTCGTCGGTGATAATTTGAGGTTTTTCTGAGTGTGATTTTAAAACAATTTCCAAAGTATGCCTTGACCTAACTAATCTTGACTGATAGGCAATATCAATTTTGATGTCTTTAAGAGATTGGGCTAAAAATTCGGCTTGCTCTACACCCAGATCAGTAAGAGGTGGATCGGACCAGCCGGTAAAAATTTTATCGCGATTGTAAGTGGTTTGGCCGTGGCGGAAAAGAAAAATGGTGGACATAGATTAGTGTAGCATTGATTATTGGACTTGCTTTAGACTGCTACCATCCCACTCAATGACTGGTTCATCGCCATAATTGGCATTTATTTCTACTGAATGGTTTTGCCA
>DBRI01000008.1:1238-4049 GCA_002306295.1 Patescibacteria group bacterium UBA1372
CATCCATCATATAAGATTCATTGCTAACATTAACTATTTTATAAATCTGAACAGAATTATTGTCAGGGTTAGTTTTTGGAGTTTCTTCTTTATTTTCTTGTTTTGGAGTTTCTGTTGGCTTTTCTTCTTCTTTGATTTCTTCTTCAATTTGCTTTATGACTTCTTCAATTGGTTGAATTGAAGTTATATTATTTTCTTTCTTCCACTGATCCAGTTCAGTTTCTGTTAGACCACTAACTGAGGCTTTAACTTCACCTTTTTCATCAGTTTTAATACTAATTCCTAAGATTTTTTCATCTTGAATGGCTGATCTGACTTGATCAGCAGTAAAATAGACGGCACTGACTTTTTCCATAGCTTTTGAGACATTTCCAGGCATATTGGCAATAGTCAAAATACTGGCCGCCGGTTCAGTGACTGTTCTGGCTTTATTGACCATTTCTGAGACTTTATTTTTATCTCCCAGAGCTATTCTGGCTTCGTCATCCGCTACCTCCAAAACCAAATCTGCTCCACCCACCACTGTGGCTGTGGTTGCCAAAACTCCGGAAGCACCTCCTGTCAGGACTACCCCTCCAACAAAGACTGTGACCTTGGCTCCGTTTTTAATTCTCATTGAATTTTGTTCACAGGTTTCAAAGACATCTCCTTCCTCTCCATAAGCCTGTCGAGTAATTTGATCTTGAGTTTGATTCAAAATCAAATGAGCCATTTTGACATCAACTCCAAGGTGTTTAGCTAGGGTTCTTACAGTTTTACCTGCCGGAGCGGTCTCAATTATCTTTTGAATTTCAACAGTAGTATAGGCGGAAACATCTTTTACAAAATTAAATGATGTTTTTTCACTGGCCATTTTGTCAGCTTCTTTTTCAAGTTCTGTTACCTTGCCTTCCAGTGCTTTCCAGCCATCAATAACGGCAGTCATTTGTGTATTCCATTTATCATAATCTCCGTATTCTTTAGCCTTTTCTAAAACATTTTCGGTTTGGTATCTTAGTATTGTATATTGCTTAGAAACAACCAGCGTCTGTTGTAAAATTTTTTCCTGTGCGCTTTCCGGCTGGCTTTTTTGCCTGTTTTTAAAGTAAAAAACCCCTATCAGAACAACTAAAATAATTAATACAACCGTAAAAATGTTTTTCTTTATCATGGGTGATTATAGCAAAAGAAATATGTTGTTTTTTAAAAAAAACGTAATGCGAGTTCGAGTACAGCAGGCTTACGTTATTGGTACGAACTGTAAGAGCGGNNGCGGAGGGTACAGGATTTGAACCTGTGAGTTCTTGCGAACACTGATTTTCGAAACCAGCGCCATAAACCACTCGGCCAACCCTCCAATATCTATATTGTACTATCTACCCAAGAAAATACATCATTTATTACCCTAATCCTGATATATACTTCATCAGCTACTATTTGATTATTGTGTTCAAGAGCAACTCTATAACTCATTCTTAAAGAATCTAGTACCATATTTACATGTCTTCTTCCTAGATTATTCAAATCATTATAATATTGACTAAACAAATCAGCCTCGTTTGGTCTAAATTCATTGTCCACAAAATATGATACCAGGTGCGCCCAGAAGGAATCGAACCTTCATCAGAAGCTTCGCAGGCTCCCATTCTATCCATTGAACTATGGGCGCAATGGTACAATTATACCAATTTGTATGAAAAATTTTATTAGGGTCAAAGAAAATTTTACTTGTCAAAACTGTGGTCAAAAAGTTGTTGGTAATGGATACACCGACCATTGTCCGGTTTGCTTGTGGGGGAAACACGTAGATTTGGAAATTCCAGGAGATAGATTATCAGATTGTGGTGGTCTTTTAAAACCCACTAGAGTCATTTTTGAAAAAGGAAAATATCGAATTTATTATAACTGTCTCAAGTGCAACCATAAATTTAGAGTCTGGGCTGATGATAATGATGATAAACAGGAATTAATCAAACTTGTTCAAAACTAATTTTTCTTGTCTTCCAAGGGCAATTTTTCCATCAACCACTTGCTGGCCTTATCGATAAAAGTAGGTTCCTGTTTGACTAATGGTAATTTTTTTACTACTAGATCTTTTAATTTATCTTTATCCTTAGCTTCTATTATTAGGGATACTTGTCTGGGAAATCTTAAATATGTTTCAAAAAACAAAGCTTCTCTTTCCCCGGATTTGCCAAACCAAAAATTAGCCAGATCTCTCCAGTCGTAAAATATAGATCCAAAGTATATACCCCTATTGGTAATCTTGTTGATAATTATTTGGGGTTCAACTGTGGTTAGAGCATAATATAAGAATATGGCTGCTCCTATAGCAAAAACTAAAAATGTTTCTTTGGCAAAAATTAATATAATTGAAGTCAGGAAATAAGTTGATAAAACTGTTATCCAAAAATCTTTATCCCTTTTCCTTAGACTCCGCTCAGGCGCTTGCCAAGAAAAGATGTCCCTTTCTTCGTTTGTGTTTGAAAACTCACTGGATTTTGCAGTTTTTTCTTTTGCCATCTACTCTATTCTAAATAGTTTTAAAGTAATAGTCCAGTCCGGCTATATTTGCTATACTAAAGCCAACTTGGAAGGGTGCGCCGAATGGTAAGGCACAGGTTTGCTAAACCTGCGTTCCGTAAAAGGGACATGAGGGTTCGACTCCCTCTCCTTCCGCCAAAGGGTCAAAGTTCTATGCGACCCCAGTGCTAGTCAAGTATTGTCCCAACCTATTGGCATATATTATCCAAAAGCGACATTTTTCGGTAAAATAGCCTGTAATGGGTAGATTTTTTGTTTATTGATATTGTCAAGTACCCATTTCTTTAG
>DBRI01000026.1 GCA_002306295.1 Patescibacteria group bacterium UBA1372
ATATATGAAATACCAAAAAAGATCATGGAAGTTCAAACAGGATATAACCAAGAAACGGTTGAAAAGCTCATAAAAAAATTTATTGAATATGAAAAAATTTTATATTCACCAGAGACAAATGAGCTAATGGTTCAAAATTGGTTCAAATATAATTGCACCAAAAGCCCATCGGTTCATGCTTGTATTGAGCGAGAATTGAACCAGGTTCAAAACAAAGATTTCATTGAAAAATATTTAGCTCTGTGTAAGGCATTTGAATATATATCTGACTACAGTATAAACACAGTGGGTACACAGTGTATACACGGTGTTAACAGGGTGTCTATAGAGTGGGTAGAGAGTGGGGGGAAAAATAAAAAGAAAAAGAAAAATAAAAAGAATAATAATAATAAAACACATATGTGTGAATTTGATGAGCTTTGGAAAAATTATCCTCGCAAAGTTGAAAAAAACGGAGCTTATAACCAATACCAAATTAGAATAAAAGAAGGGTTTACTCATGATCAATTGTTGAAAGCAACAAAAAACTATGCTCTTGAATGTAAAAATAAAAATACCGAAGAAAGATATATAAAATTAGCCAAAACCTTCTTTGGACACACTACCCCCTTTGAAGAATACATCGATAAATTTCCGCCCCAGAGCCACCCTACTCTTGGTGATCTTACTTTGCCGCCGGGAGAATTTTAATGAGATACCCAGAATTTAAATGGATCGAAGTAGCTTTTAATGGGGCACAAAATCGTGGAAATATTTTAATGGCCAGTGAACTAAAAATTCCGGATAATGGCGTTGATTGTTATCGAACGCTATTCCGTTACCCAAAACAGTTTAAGGAGTATTTTGACCAAAACCAAACTGTGAAGGGATATAAGGGGTTGGTTTATGCCGATTTTTTTCCAGTTGATATTGATTCGAACAACTTGCAAGAAGCGCATGAAAACACTAAAAATTTATTAGAAAAATTGTTGAAACATTATGAATTAGATCTTGATGGCTTGTGGTTGTTTTTTTCTGGTGCCAAGGGGTTTCATGTTTTAATTCCGGCTGGGTTGTTTGATTATCAACCTTCTGATGATATGCCGATGGTATTCCGAGAAATAGCCAAAGAATTAACCGAAGACGTTAAAATTGATACCTCAATATATGATTATGTGCGGTTGTTTCGCTTAAATAATACTATCAATTCCAAAACGGGCCTCTATAAAATTCAACTTTTGCCGAGTGAAATATTAAATTGTTCGATTGATGAAATAAAAGAATTGGCCAAGGAACCAAGAAAATTACAAACAAATAAGATAAAAAATGACAGCGAAATATTAAGGGAGCTATATCGATCATGTCAAAAAAAAGCCAATAAACCAGTAAAAAACAATGAAGAAACTATCGATAAGATTGTACCGCCGAGAGGGGCTAAACTTTGCTATTACAACCTTATGAATGGAGTAGAACAGGGGAACAGGGATAATGCTTGTTTACGGCTAGGGGTTCATTGGCTGAAGGAATTTCCATCTGATATGGTTCAAAGTATGTTACACGCTTGGAATACCAGGAATAACCCACCAATGGATATAAACCAGGTTGAAAAGGTATTTAAATCAGCTTTAGGCGGTAACTATGATTTTGGTTGCAGGGATTCCATCCTTTCTGAATATTGTGATCCAAAATGTAAATTAAAAGGGAAAGAAGATGAAAAAATAACAGCAGATAAAATATACACCATTGATGAGGCCAGAATTAAATATGAGGAATATATTGCCAGGTTGAAAGAAAGAAAAATAGTATTAGGTTTTAAAAGTCTCGATTGGCATTTAAGAGGCATTGCTCCGGGTGAAGTATGTGAAGTCATGGCCAGAACTGGTGTCGGGAAAACTGCTTTTCTGCTTAACGTGATCCGTAATGTTATATCAGGTCAAGGAATACCAGTGTTGTTTTTCTCCCTTGAACAACCATTGGCTCAGATTTACGAGAGGGCGGTTCAAATATCAGCTGAAGAACCAGGGAGAAGAGTTGAAGAGGGGTTTTATTTAGAAAAAGCCGCCAATACCCTCCATTCTTTAGTTTCTAATTTCTATAAAAGTTTATATGTTGTAGATGAAGATATGCTCACCTATGAGGAATTAAAAGAATATATCCAAGTTGCCGCAAGAGATAAGATAAACCAAATACCTCCATTGGTATGTATTGATTATCTTGGAAGAATGAGAGGGGGGAGAGGAACGGCTTATGAGGTTACCTCTGAATTAGCCAGGTTGCTAAAAAAACTTGCCAAAGAATTGGACATAGCCATTCTTTATCTTCATCAAACGTCAAGAATGGGGAAAACAGGAGCAGAAGAAATTAGCTTAGACATGGCAAGAGATAGCGGAGTAGTTGAGGAAGCCGCTGATTTTATTATTGGTATGTGGAGACCAGATATGAATAAGCCAGAATTCCAAGAAAATGATGAGGAAAGGATCGTAATTGCAGTTTTAAAAAACAGAAAAGGGAGACTGGGAAAGGCTGAGTATAAATTTAAAAAAACTTATTTAAAAATCGAGGAGGTGTAAAA
>DBRI01000024.1 GCA_002306295.1 Patescibacteria group bacterium UBA1372
ATCAATTCTAACTCCTTTCTGGCCATAATACCAATTTTTTTAATCATATATCCTCCCCTACCTATAATCATTTTTTTATAGCGGGGGTCCGTAGTTTCAATGTCAGCATAAATATTAATGATATTTTTATCGGGGTCATGCTCAACTGAATTGACGACCACATTAACTGTATAGGGAACTTCTTTTCTAAGGGTTAATAAAGTTTTCTCTCTGATCAATTCGCTAATAAATTCAAGCGAATTGGTCTCAAGTAAAGGTGAGCTAACTTGCAAAAATGTTTTTGGGTCTTGAGGAGGTAATAGTGAAAAAATTAAATTGACTAAACTTTTAAGATGAGTTGATTTTAGAGCTGATATGGAAATGGTGGCATCAAACTCTTGTTCCATAAAATTATACTGAGCCAGAAAATTTTTAGTGCCAATGGCTTGATCTATTTTATTGTAGACTAAAACTTTTTTGGCATTAGCAAGTCTGACTAGAGCCAATGATTTTTGTTCCTCTTCACCCCAGGAACGGCTGATATCAACTAAATACAAAATTAAAGAAGCATTGTTTATGGCGGTTGGAGCTTGTTTGTTGACAGATCTACCCAAAGTATCGACGACTTTATCAAGGATACCCGGAGTGTCGACAATATTAAAAGAACCTTGAGGTGAATTAAAAGTAAAAACAGAATTTTTCCTGGTCGTCTGTGGTTTGGGTGAAGTGATTGTTACCTTCTGGTTTAGAAGTGAATTGATTAGAGTTGACTTACCTGAATTTGGTCTACCTAAAAGCACAACTAGGGGTAATTTGTTTTGATTGTTTTTTTTCATTATTTATGTATTATATCGTGAGTGTAGATTAATATCTAAATTGACACTTAGCAAATATGATGCTAGACTGCTAATAATATGGAAAAAATAAATAAACCAGTTGAAAAAACCCAAAAATTACCCCTAATAGCTGTCAGAAATGTAGTTATGTTTCCGTCAGTTGAGACAACCTTATTTGTAGGCAGACCTATTTCAAAAAAAGCTTTGGTTTATTGTTTTGATCAACCAGAAAGATTGGTATTCGTAGTTAGTCAAAAGAAAGCAAAAACTGAAAAACCAACTCCATCAGATTTGTATCAAATGGGAGTGGTGTCAAAAATTGAACATATTTTGCAAAGTGATGGGCATGTACATGCCGTAATCAAAGGTTTATACAGAGGAATTGTCAGACAAATTGAAGAAAAAGATGGTTTTATGTGGGTAGAGTTTGTGTTAGTAGAAAATGAAAAACAAAACACGGGAGAGATTCAAAAAAGTGCTGAAATTCTTTTATCTCAGCTTAAAAAAGCTTTTGCTATGGGTAGACAGTTTGATCTTCCGGCCATGATGAGACTATCGACCGGTATTTCTTCGTCAGATTTAGCTGATCAAGTTACTTTTTCAATTCAAGCTGACACTAAAGACAAACAAGCAGTTCTTGAAGAACTGAATGTAACTAAAAGAATATCCCAGGCCACCGAACTATTGATTAAAGAAATGAAAGTATCTGAACTGGAAAAAGAAATTGAAAAGAAAACTCAAGATAAATTTAATGCCGGCATGAAAAGAAGTATTCTTAAAGAAAGAAAAAAACAAATTGAAGAAGAGTTAAGCAAAATTGATAAAGGTGAAAAGAGCGAAATGGATGAGCTAGGTAAAGAGATCAAGAAATGTGCTTGCCCTGCTGATATAAAGAAGAAATTGGAAAGAGAGTTGGAAAGACTAAGGGATATGGGAACAATGGCACCGGAGGCAAGCTATGTACGGACATATCTGCAAACCGTGCTCGAACTACCCTGGGGTAAGATAAACGGAGATAATGTTGATATAAAAAAAGCAGAAAAGATACTTGAAAAAGATCATTATGGATTAAAAGATGTCAAAGATAGAATATTGGAACATTTGTCAGTAATTAAACTTAAGAAAGATAAAAAAAGACAACAGGATAAAGGAGTAAATATATTATGTTTTGTAGGACCACCCGGAGTTGGTAAAACGTCGATAGGAAAATCTATTGCTGACGCACTGGGGAGAAAGTTTGTCAGAGCGTCTTTGGGTGGAATTAGAGATGAATCGGAAATAAGAGGCCATAGACGAACTTATGTGGGAGCTATGCCGGGTAGAATTGTAAAGAGTCTGAAGAACGCCGGCTCAATGAATCCTGTCTTTATGCTGGATGAGGTTGATAAGATTGGTGCTGACTACAGAGGAGACCCTACAGCTGCTTTACTTGAAGTATTAGATCCGGAACAAAACAGAGAATTTGAAGATCATTATTTGGATTTTCCACTGGATTTATCTAATGTTTTCTTTGTATTGACGGCCAACGATTTGTCAGGTATTCCAATTCCATTGCGGGATAGAGTCGAGATAATTCAATTTTCCGGATACACACTAAATGAAAAAATTAATATCGGTCAAAAATACTTAGTGGATAAACAGATGAAAATAAACGGATTAAGAGAATCTGAAATCGTTGGTTTGGACAAGGAAATGCTTAAGTATGTGACTGAAAAATATACCAGAGAGGCAGGAGTCAGAAATTTGGAAAGGGTAATATCTCAAATAATGAGAAAAATAGCCAGAGAAATTGTAACTAAAAAGAAAAAGTTAGTTAAAATTAGTAACAAAGCAAAAATTAGATCTTATTTGGGACCAGAGAAATTTTCAAGCCAACTTAAGGGTAAAATGGATACAATTGGAGCATCAACCGGTCTGGCTTGGTCGTCAGTAGGCGGATCAATTTTATTTATAGAGGTCAATATAATGCCAGGAAAGGGAAAGTTGATATTAACTGGAAAATTGGGAAAAGTGATGCAGGAATCTTGTCAAGCGGCTTTGTCTTATGTCAGAAGTAGAAGTAAAGAATTTGGAATTACAAAAGATTTTTACAAAATTGATATTCATATTCACGTACCCGAAGGTGCCACTCCAAAAGACGGACCATCGGCAGGTAGCGCTATTACAACTGCTTTGGTATCAGCACTAACAGAAAGAAAGGTGTCCAGGGAATTGGGAATGACCGGTGAAATTACTATTAGAGGAGATGTACTGGAAATTGGTGGACTTAAAGAAAAAGCAATTGCCGGGCATAGGGCTGGATTGAAAAAGATCTTAATTCCAGCTGAAAACAAAAAAGATTTAGTAGAAATACCAAAAGAAGTTAAAAAGGATGTAGCCTTTATACCTGTATCCCACTATGATCAGGTATACGATGCAGTTTTTAAAGTATAAAGTTCGTAAAGTAAAAAAGTTGACAATAGCTACATTTTTTTTACGGGTTTGATACTAAGAAGTTTAAGTCCGATTTCAAGAATCGAGGCAGTGGTTTGAGTTAAAAAGAGTCTGAAAGTTTGTTGACTTTGGCCAATTATTTTTAAATTGGCATAAAATTGATTGTATTCTTTGGCCACTTTGAGTAAATATTGAGCAAGAAGGGAAGGATTAATGGTTGAGGCTGATTCAAGAATTTTAGACTCAAATTGGATAAATAAATTTAATAAAATATACTCCTTCTGGTCGATGGGATCAGTAATTGAGCTAAGAGAAATGTTTTTAGATTCTTTAATATTTGATTTAGCTAGTACACTTAAACAGCGGGCATAAGTGTATTGAAGATAAGGACCAGAATCCCCACCCAAACCCATAATTTTGTCCCAATCAAAGATAATGTCTTTTTGGGGATGTTGGAAAAGATCGGCAAATTTAATGGCACCAATAGCAACATCCCTAATCATGTCTTTTTGTTCTTTTGAGGTAAGAGATTTGCTGACCTGGCTGGACTCAACAATTTTGGTAGCTTTGTTGGTAGCCTCCCTTATGACATCTTTTAAGTGAATAGTATCGCCCTTTCGAGTTGAAAATTTACCTTGAGGCCATCGGATTAATCCATGACCAACATGAGCAAAACCATCTTTTGGAAGCCAACCAATTTTTTTACAGGCGGCAAAAACTTGTTGAAAATGGAGAGTTTGATCGGAGCCGACTTCATAGATAATAAAATCGGGCTTCCAGGTATCTAGGCGATACTTAACGGTGGCTAAATCTCTAGTAAAGTAGGTGGTAGTGCCATTTGATTTGACCAACATAGCAGGAGGAAGTGGATCAACCTTGACGATAAGAGCTCCCCTGCTAACTTTAGCTAATTTCTTGGTTTTAAAAATATCGATAACTTTTTTTAAGTGAGGTTGGTAAAAAGATTCGCCGTGGGTATAGTCAATTTTTACATTTAACAGTTCATAAACCTGATTAAATTCTTTAAGGGAAATATCGACACAAGCTTGCCAAAGCTTTTTGACTTCAGGGTCATTGTCTTCCAATTTTTTGAAAGTCTGACGGGCTAAATCAATTAAAGACGGATCAGTTTCTGATTGGTTATGAAATTTTACATAAAGCTTTTCCAGATCATCTATAGATAGAGATTCAATGGATTTACTGGCCCATTTATCGATAGCCACGATTAATTTACCAAATTGAGTACCCCAGTCGCCTAGGTGATTGTCCCCAATACAATTCCAACCCAAGATTTGATATAGATTATAAATTGCCTGACCAATATTAGTGGAGCGAAGGTGGCCGATACCAAAAGGTTTGGCAATATTTGGAGCTGAATAATCTATAACCATGGTTTTGTCTTGACCATAGGTTTTTAGATGATTTTTAAACTCCAGCTGATAATTGATTTTTTCAGATTGGCTAATTAAAAATTGGGTTGTAAAATAAAAGTTTATAAAACCGGGCTTAATGACTTCGATTTTTTCAACTATGTTTTGATCAACAGCAGTCTCAAGCTCTTCAACAATTTCTAAAGCTAATTGAAAAGGATTAATCTTCAGATCTTTAGCTAAAATCATGGCTATATTGGTAGATAAGTGGCCAAATTTAAGATCCGGTGGAGTGCTAAGCTCTACTTTATTTTTATGTTTACCAAACCAAGACTTGATTAATGTATGTAAGCTTGTTTCCATGAGTAATTGTAACATCGAAATAGCTTCTTAATTCTTGATTATTCGAAAAATATGTAGAGACGTAGCATGCTACGTCTCTACTAAAAACCTTTTAAACCTTGTTTAATTCTTCGTTTCTGGGCTTCAAGAATTAACGTCATCGCGAAGGAGTGAAACGACTGTGGCGATCCCGATGGATTGAGATTGCTTCGCTTATGCTCGCAATGACGAGAAGTAAAACCCCCTATCCCCCTCCCTTGACAAGGAGTGGGGAGGGAAAAGTTATTTTTTCCAAATAATTTTATTGTAAACAATCCAGTTTAGAGGAATGGTTAAGCCAAAAATGGCGATAACTTGGTAGATAAATAAATAATCGCCAAATATTGAAGTTAATATACCTATAACAGTAGAAGGAATGACTATGCCGGTAATCAGGGATGAAAAATTGAAGGTGATAAATTTTGTAATCAGAGTTTTGGTATCGGTAATTTTTTCCTTAGCAAAGGTCCAAAGATTATTCCAAATAAAATTACTAATAATAGCTAATTCGGCAGCCAAAGCATTACTAAAACTATTTAAAAGGCTAATGTTTACAATTGTATTTTTTAATAAATTTTTAAAGATAATGGCACCAACAATATTGACTACAAAGCCAAAACCACCAACAATACCGAACTTGAGAAATTTTTGAGTAAATTCATCGTGCCAACGGAGCAGAAATACCACGCTAAAGATATCTTTAGCGGTTTTTGAATCGAATTTTGATTCACCAGCGTTTCTAACTTTAAATTGAAGTGGAATTTCGGTGTATTTGGCACCCATTTTTAGAGTTTCAAACAATAGCTGTAATTTATATCCAAAGCTACGGCTATAAAGATGGCCAAAATCATCTAGATCCATTTTGTCTATAAAACCTTTGACTCTGGTGACTTTTAGGCCGGTAGTAGGATCGGTGACTTTGAAAAAGTTTTTAAAGGGGAAAAACATGATGAAGCGGGCAGTAAAACCACCGACTTCGGAAAAGAAGACTCTTTTAAATCCCCAACCTTTGGGGTTACTGCCGCCAGCAATTTTTCGACTACCGATGACATAATCGTAGCCCTGTTCCATTTTGGCAAGCATCAAAGGAATTGATTCAGGTGGGTGCTGAAAATCACCATCAAATTCAAAAACAAAATCAGCCTTAAGTTTATCTTTGGCGTATTTGAAGCCTTTGAGGTAGGCTGCCCCTATACCATCTTTACTGGTTTCGGTTAACAAATGAACATTGTTAAATTTATGGCTATATTTTTCAACTACCTGACTGGTACCGTCAGGAGAATTACCATCAACAACCAAAATATGCATGTTCCAGTCGTAGGTTAATTCGCCTTTTTTGGCCTTGATATCGGGAAATGTGACAGTAGATAAATGTTCAATCATACGGCCTATATTGTCTGCTTCATTGTATGTAGGAATAACGACCACAGCAGTTTGGGTGTTTGTTTTGGACATAGGTTAGTTTGCCATAAAGCTTGGTTAAAAAAAAGAGTGTTATTAAAATACCGGTCTAGGAGATGGTAATTGGCCTGAATTAATGACCGGTAAAATAATATCCAGAGCACTTCTTAAAACTTCTTGTTTAGATTGATTTGCACTAACTATACTCCAATGATATAGCTGTCCTGATTCAAGATGCACTGATCTATTTCTAACCCACCCGTCATCGCCTTGGTTCTCGTGAAGATGACCAGGTTCTATACCTTGATAAAATCTTTGTCCATCGACAAGTAAAGATAGATCTGGTTTTAAGAGATCACCATTTAGTTCTTCTAAAACAGCTCTATTTATTCCAAAATATACTCCCCAGCTAATTCCAGTACCAGAATAATCCTCTAGTCCGACTAAATGGTATCTACGAATTAATTCTTCAAGATGTGGCTGATTGGATCGTCGATCTTGAGCGAATAAAGTCTGTGCTTGTAAGTATGTTAGGTTTTCAGGGTTTCCGTGTCTTAAATAGTCATTTATTCTTGCTCCTGTGGGCGTGTCGTAACGAGGATATTTTAGTGTTGTGCAGCTTATCTGAGGACAAAAAAGATCAAAATATGTTTTTATTCCTCTTACTAATGTGGTCTTTCCTAGATTATTTGGTCCATAAACAGCAAATAACAAACCTCTATCTTTTTCCATAATTTATATTATGGGAATATAAATAAATTTTATAGACTCTGTTTTGTATTAGATATAGAACTTTCGGTAATTGTTAAGTTAATCTTAGTTTTAACGATATGTAATAATATGCTATGCGACTTGATGTAGTAACTTTGTTTCCAGCTATGTTTGAATCCCCTTTTGCCGAGAGCATAGTGGGGCGGGCGGTGAAAAATAAAAAAGTTATTTTAAAATTTCATAATCTTAGGGATTGGGCATTGGACTCTTATGGAACAGTCGACGATAAACCTTTCGGAGGCGGGGAAGGTATGGTGCTAATGATTGAACCAATAGATAGTGCTATAAAAGATATCAAGAAAAAATATTGGAAAGGCGAAAAAGGGCTTGTGATAGCCATGTCTGCCAAGGGTGAAACTTATAAACAAAGTATGGCTGAAGATTTGGGTAAAGTAAAAAACATAATAATTTTGTGTGGACATTATGAAGGTTTTGACCAAAGGATATTAGATAATTTGGTAGATAAGGTAATATCGATTGGTGACTATATATTAACCGGAGGAGAAATTCCAGCTATGGTAGTAATTGATTCGGTTACCAGACTTATATCGGGAGTGTTGGGAAAGGATGAATCGAGCCAAAATGATAGTTTTTCCCAGAGCATTGATAGAAAAATACAGTATGCTAGATTTACTAGACCTAGAGAATATAATGGCTGGAAAGTACCAGAAGTATTGCTATCCGGCGACCCAAAAAAAATTAAAGAATGGCAAGATAAAAACTTAAATTAAAGTAGTGGTGATGAGGACTGCAGCAAACAGGGCGATTAGTAAATACTCAAGCATAATAGATAGGGACAAATCCCCTCTTCTGTAGTGATGTAGTAGGCTCCAAAAAAGATAAGAAGCACCGGTTAAATAAATTACCCGTCTTTGGGCGTGAGGGGTATAAGATAAAAATACAAAGGCAAAAGCACCTAAAAATAGAATAAAAAATAAAAGTAAATATTCGAATGGTTTTTTCTTGATTTCGTCCGGAAACATTTAGAAAATTGCCCCCTGTTTGGTAAAAAATAATAAACCTAAAATGACTAGTAAAAAACCAACCTGACCGGTGGCCGAACCGGATAGCCGGTAATTTTTATTTTTAATAGTAACCAGACCATCTATAAACATGACTACTACCATCAGAGAGAAAATGGCACCACCAATGATTTTACTTAAAGCAAGGGGGCTTATGAGAGGCTTGGTTTGATCGATAGTATCAGCACCCCAAACCATTTGGGCAGAGGCATCTGGTAGTTCAACCTCGATAGGCTGGTATCTTGAAGCGATATCTTGTTTGGCAGGGGCTGAAGCAACAACAGGATTGCCAAAATGCTGGACAACTAAAGTAGTTTTAATCCCAGACAAAGTACCATTAACTACACCAATACCAATTTCTTTATATTTTGAATTTAAAATATTGTCCCTATGGGTGGGAGAATTCATCCAGGCAGATATCATAGTTTCGGTGTCATAGAAATCTTTGGCTAGGTTTTCACCGGCGACTTGATATTCATAGCCAACCAGCTTGAAAAAATACCAGGGATTGGTACCGTCAGGAGCATTGTGAGCCCAATAATTGTTGGCAAACATATGTTCGGCTTTGGCGGTAGCGGATTGAGATAGAGATGGGTTTAATTTTAGCTCAGGTAATCCATTTTTAAGTCTCTGTTCGTTGGTTTGGTTTAGGACTTTTTGAGTACTTATTTCAGATGAATAGCCCAAAACTCCGGGCTTGATTAGGGCAAATGACCTTATAAATGATTGGTTTAGGATATAAAAAGACAGAAGGATAGCCAAGAAACCTGGTTGAGCTAAATAAGCTTTATAGTTGTTTTTTGACTGAGGTATAAATAGGTTGGACAGAAACCTTGACACAAATTCAGTATAGATAAAAAAAGAGAAATTGAGAAGAGGGTGAAAAAATTAGAGACTACTTTTTACAACACAAAGTCTAGGAACAGTACTTCTTGGCTTACACAGTAAACCATCAATTGTTAAACTACCCGTATTGATAGGTACTTCCATTGGATAACAGTTAACTCTGGCCTGGCAAACTTGGCATAGTTTACTCATAATAATAGATGGATCCTCACCCGTGACAACGATCAGTCTAGCTGTTCTGAGATCTGCGCTTTTATCAAATTTGAAAACGTTTCCATTATATGATGGATCTATTGCATGAACTTCAATATTCTTTTTTGGCATGGGGATATATTAATATAAATTGACCGAAAATTCAAGACAATTATGAATTATAATGTTCGTTAAGAAAATCATCTTTAAATATTTCATTTATTGACTGATCTACTGCAACTCTAAAGCAAAAACTTAAATCTTCGGGTACATCACAGACCAAAACTTCTGATGCTATTCCGCCTAAATAACATCTATGAGGCCCATCACAAGTTTCATTGACAACAGATTGCAAAATACATACTGGACAGAGAAATCTTTTGATTCCTTCTATGTCACCAGTTACAAGAAGTTCATCTGAATTCCGTGAAGTTTCTGTGACTGGAAGTATTATTATTCTTCCTAAGATATCAGATTCTTTTTGCCTCGACATACGGGTATGTTAAAGTAATTTTCTGGAATTATCAAGAATTACTTAACCGTGCATAATTTGACAGACGTTGGTACATTTTCTGACTCGTCTTTCAAGTGGCTGACAACGAAGAAAAAGTATACTGTGATTTATATCTGTTGGATTAGGATAATAACCGAATTCTCGTCCGTCTATATAAGGATTGGCTGGACAGTTTTTGCAAATATCAAAAATTATAGAATATAAATCTCTGGCTCTAATCGTACCGTTATCTAGGCAAACAAAAACATATGATGAATTATTAGGATTTGAATCTAGACTGGGGACAAAAAATTGATCTGTTCTACTTTCAGGTTTTAATATTTCTGAACCATATACCCTACATGACATTGTTTTTAAAATTAAAAATTAATTTGGGTAGTATAAATGAAATAATATTGCCTATAAAGTAGAAGTGGCAGAGAAAGGAAATGCGGCAGCAAAATTTTTGAAGCAAAAAATAATCAATTATAAAAGCAGTCAGAGATAACAAAAAAGGTAAAAATAAATTGGTGTGAGGATTTTTAAGAAAGATGAGACTATTTAGAATAAAAGCTAATATAAAAAGAATGGGGATATAGAGAGTTTGGCAAGTTGTGTCTGTATCTCCAAGGATATCAGAAAGATGAAGATCTTCTTCAAGTGTAGTTTGATTAATTTGAGAATTATCGGTGGTTTCTCCTAGGACTTCTGGTTGAAAACCCGAGGGTGGCTCGGTTTCAACTATGGGGATATTTGAGCCAGTATTGATACAAACAGTTTGTGAAGCGTCCCCAGGCATACAGCCATTTTGAGCTCTGACATAAAAACAATATTGAGCTCCCGGAGTCAGGCCACCAACTGTATAGCTAGTTGATAGGCCAATATTGGGATTACCGTAGAGGATATTGTCGGCCGAAGGACCGTAAGCAATTAGATATGAAGTAAGGGGAGGTGAGACTGGATCCCAAGAGAGAGTGGCGGTGTTGATGTCTGAAGTTATAGATAAGCCTGTAGGGGTGGCGGGTTTGGGGTCGGTACATGCCGTGGGGGGTGAAGAAGATGGAGCAGAAACTGAAATTGAAGATGAAACAGCGGCAACACCGGGACATGGATCGTTGGCACAACCTTTAGTAATTGAAGTTTGACACCAAAGACCATCGGTCTGTTTGGACCAAGATTTAGTAGTAGAACTGCCCGAATAGCTGACAGATTCAATGGTTGTACCAATATCACTTATTAAAACTACGTAATCAGTGCCGTTATCATTTAGATAACCTTTGGCAAAATTTATAACAAAGAATGATTTAGCTGGAATTGAGGCATCAAAAACTTTTGGTGGATTTTTATTGGTTGGATCATCTTTGATTCTCCACTTAGTTAGATTAACTGGAAATGAGTTGTTGTTATATATTTCCACCCATTCATCCCCTTCTGGGGTCTGAGGCATAAATTCTGATAAATAAACACCTGAAGTTGGATTGGTAACAGAAGGCTGCCAAGTAGGATTATCGGCGCAAATAAAATTTAAATTAATATCAAAATTGGCCGATAAATTTTGGTAATCGTTTCCGGCAGAGACGGGAAAAGAGATAGTCCAGAAAAAGTTTTTAGTAGAACCTATGTCTACTTGGCCAAGGTCTAGATTGGTAAAAATAAGAGGGCCGGAATATAAAAGGGAAGAATTACTTACAATTGATAAATTTAACCTGTCTGTACCCTCCAGAAGTAAACTATCGCCAGAGTTTTTGATAGTTTCGGCCTTTAAAAAACAGGGATTGTCAGTATCTTGATTTTCAACTGTTATTAAATGTGGAGGGTTGGTTAAGAAACCAGGTAAAATATTTTGATAACTAAATAAGGGTAAGTCTGCCGACTTAGTACAAGTCAAATTGATGGGAGTAGAAGAAGCGTCGTTGGGACAGGTGACAGTGATGTCGGTAGCAAAAGCAGGTCTAGTGAAGAGAAACCAGAATGAAAGTAGAAAAAAAATCATAGGTTTTCTACTTTCATTATACTTACTGGTCGATTATTTACTAGTCCTGTCAGATAAATTGTAATAGCGTTATTGTCAATAATGTCAGGTAAACAAACCTCACCAAAACTGGTGCAAGTGCCTAAAAAGTGGGTTGCTTGGTATTGATATGAAGGTGTCAAAACTTTATCTGGTAGGATTTTACCAGCAATGCCTTTTTGAATTTTGGCTGAATAGTAGGTAATTTCGTACTCTAAATAGTCCAAATAGTGATTACCAAAATTAACAGGTATGTTATTAAAATTTATAGATAGCTCATTACTAGATCTTTTAAAAGAAGTGTCAATAGTAATTGGATTGGCTGTGGGTTCTTCAATTGAAAATTGATTAGTAAATAAACTGTCACTTGGTATTAAAGAATCAAGGTTGAAACCGGTTGGGGAAAAAGCAGGATCTACAATTAAATCATCTGCCCAAATCCCAGCGGAAAAAGTATTACCGGAAATAGTGGCCTGAGACGAAAAATAAGCATTGGTGAACATACTTTTGTGAGATAAAAATAATAAAGACAAAATTAATAGTAAGGTTTTGAGTTTATCTTTTGACTTGAGTTTGGAATTTTTTTTATTTTTAATAATGGCAACTATTTCTCCTTTAATTTTTAAAAGCTCACCGTAAATAATGATAGTGGCCGGAATGACGATCATGATAATAAAACCGGTTTGAGTTTTGGCAAAACCGACAGGAAAACCTAAATACGGGAGTGTCAAGATGACTTTGCCAATAACCATATCTTTTGGTCTTGGGTCCATATCAGGCGACTGGTTGGCGTCGCCTTTGGTAACATATGAAATATTGCCATCATCGGTATTGATGTCAGTAATTCTATGAGTGACGGTAGTAGCTGGATTTTTAATATCTGAATTAGTATCTAATTTGGCAGTGATAATATCACTGACCTGATAATCTGATTGGGGTTTGACAAAAACAAGACTACCAGTTTTGATAGCTGGCTCCATAGAACCGGATTGGACTACAAAAGTACGAAGACCTTGAGGAATTCCTAAAACAGACATAGCTGAAAGACCAGCAACGACTACTACTATTGTTAACACCAACCAATATATTAGTTTTATTATCTTTTTCATATTTTTTAAATTGACTTATTAAGTTGCACAAGTTTTCTTATGCAACTTGTAAGACAACTTTTTAGTCTGTCGGAACTATGCTTTCAGCTACAAAAACTTCATCCCAAGTACACTCGGTATTCTGATATGAATTTCCGGCACTCGGATCTAGTTGTGCTT
>DBRI01000001.1:0-515 GCA_002306295.1 Patescibacteria group bacterium UBA1372
TTAATAAGGTTAAGAATATTTGGGGTGACAATGGTCAAATTAATACACAACAAAGCCAAATAAAAACTAGACAAGAAAAGCCTGTTATCCAGATAGAAGCTAAAGTAAGTGACCAGGAGAAAAACAGAGTTAGTCTAAAACAGACTAAGAAAGTTAAGGTGGATATTAACAAAAGAGTAGATGAAATTGTCAAAAAAGAGTTTGAAGAAAAAGAAAGAGAAATATTTAATAGATTAAAATCCTTAAACGATAAAGAGAAATATTTACTAGAAAAAGAAAGAAGTCTGGATAGTACGTCTGAACAAATAAATAAAAAGAGGGAGTCGGTAGATGAACTATACAAAAAACAACTCGATAAATTAGAACAGATATCAACGCTATCAGTGGCTGAAGCTAAAAATATAATCCTTAAAAACACTGAAAAGAGAATGGCCGATTGGGTGGCCAAAAAAATTGTTGAGGCCAAAGAAGAAATCAAAAAGAAAGAAGATGAAATAATTCAAAATATGGTTTTG
>DBRI01000001.1:680-1915 GCA_002306295.1 Patescibacteria group bacterium UBA1372
AGAATTGAACAGGTGGTTGAAGCTACCAGACAAAGTATGGAGAGAATCTTACTTAATGAAGGTCAGAATATTTGTAGAGAAGTGGGGTTGTACAACTTACCAGCGGGTTTGATAGCTGATATTGGTAAATATAAATATAGATTTTCTTATGGACAAAACTTAGCTAAACACAGCATAGAAGTGGCAAAGTTAGCCGGAGCATTAGCTAAACAGTTGGGACTGAATGTTAACATGGCAAAATTAGCTGCATTGTGTCACGATATTGGTAAAGTCTCTGATGAAGATGAGGGTAATCATGTTGACTTGGGTGTGGAAATGCTAAAGAAATATAGATTACCTGAAATAATAGTTAAATCGGTTGAGGAAAGCCATGCAGATAGCCCCTTTTCTTCAGTAATTTCTGCCATAAGCTATTTGGCTGATGCAATATCTGGATCGCGCCCCGGCTCCAGATACGAAGGTCATGAGGAGTATTTGAAAAGAATGAAAACGATTGAAGAAGTAGCCAGAGATAAAAGAGGAGTTAAGGATGTGGCTGCATATCAGGCAGGTAGAGAAGTGATGGTGATAGTTGACCCCGAACAAGTGTCTGATGAAGAAGCCATAATATTAGCTCAGGATATAGCCGAAAGCTTGGAAGAGGAGGCAAAATGGGCCGGAAGAATAAGAGTAACAACAGTCAGAGAAACCAGAAGTAGTTTTACCAAACAGAAGTCAAACAGACCCGATCAGCAAGATTAAAAAAGGACTGTCTTTGTGAATAAACATATTTTCTGAGTATGTATTTTGTATGTGTAAAACTGTAACTAAAATAGATTGTCGTTTTACTAAATTAAATAATTTTGCGGTTAAATACGTCAATTAATACTTGAAATTGAAATCGTATCCGTTAGAATGTAGATGAATTAAAAATTAAAAGGAATAAGTCAAATGACTAAAAAAGATTTGATAGAAATCGTAGCTGAAAAAGTAAAACTCAGCAAAAAAGATGCCAAAATGGCTGTTGAAACCTTCTTAAATGAAGTAATGAAAGCTTTAGCCAATGGTAAGATTGTTAAATTGTCTGGTTTTGGAACTTTTAAAACCAAAATGTTTAAGCAGAAAACCATAAAAGCGATTGGAAATAAACAACCTAAGAAAATTTCGGCTCGAAGAATGCCAAGATATGTACCAGGAACTAAAGTCAAGAAAATGGTTAGGTAAATAAATTTTTTGTACTCCAATCCCCTCTCCAT
>DBRI01000001.1:2053-5064 GCA_002306295.1 Patescibacteria group bacterium UBA1372
AAATGTCTGAATCAATTAAAAAAATTAATCCTATTGTTGAATTTGTAGATATTGCCGGACTGATTAAAGGAGCTTCAAAGGGAGAAGGTTTGGGAAATAAATTTTTGGACAATATCAGAAAATGTGATGCAATTTGTCATGTGGTCAGAGGTTTTAGTGATACTAATGTAATTAAAACAGGCAGTGATCCGATGTCTGATTTTGAAGTGGTCTGTACTGAACTTATACTTAAAGATTTAGAGACAATAGATAAATTTATAGATAACAATAAAAAGAATATTGACTCTAAAAAAGAATATGAAGTGGCTTTAAAATTAAAGACTGAACTGGACAAAGGAAACTTAGCGATAAATATCAAACTGGGCAGTGAAGAAGAGAAAATTAGTAAACAGTTTTTTTTGCTGACAGCTAAGCCTTATTTTATAGTAGTAAACCTGGATGAAGAGACTTACAAGAAAACTTCAAACTTCAATCTTCAATCTTCAAATGATATGGAGGTGGTGCCGATATGTGCCAAGATTGAAGAGGAATTGGCAGAATTCAGCAATGAAGAAAAAATAGAGTTTTTGAATGAACTTGGAATTGAAGAGGCAGGTTTAGAAANNGCTTGGACTATCCGGGTTGGTGCCAAAGCACCTGAGGCGGCCGGAGTGATACACACTGATTTTGAAAGAGGTTTTATAATGGCTGAAGTAATCAGTTTTGATGAGCTGATAGTCTTGAAAGATTGGAAAAAAGCCAAGGAAATGGGTAAAATTAGACACGAGGGTAGAGATTACTTGATGCGCCCTGATGATGTAGTTGAATTTAGATTTAATGTCTAAAAAAATTTTAATAATAACCGGATTGACTGCAACTGGTAAAACCAGCATGGGGATTGAAATCTGCAAAAAAATTAACGGAGAGATAATCAATGCTGATTCAAGACAAGTCTATAAATATATGGATATAGGAACGGGAAAAGATATAGGAAAAGCCAAATTTAGGCTAGTTAAAAAAATTGATAATTTGAGTGTGGGTTATTACAAAATTGATGGAGTACCAGTTTGGCTTACGGATGTGGTCGAGCCTGATTACCAATTTAGTACGGCTGAATTTGTAAAATTAGCAACAGAAATCATTGGCGATATTGAATCCAGGGGCAAAAAAGCAGTAATAGTAGGCGGAACCGGATATTATATAACCAGTTTATTAAACCCACCGGATAGCCTGTCGGTTAGACCAAATTTGTGGCTAAGAAAAATATTGAATAAATTGGGGACAAAATATATTATAAAAATTTTTAAACTAATAGATAGCCGGGGTTACCAAAAGCTAAACAAATCGGAACAAAGTAATAGACATAGGTTGATTAGGAAAATTGAAATAAAACTATCTAAAAAGAAAGTGGGGAGTAATAAGAGAACAAACTTTGATAGTAAAGTGATTTATCTTACAGCAAGTAAGCAGAAAATTGGACAAAATATAAAAAGCAGAGTTGAAAAGAGACTTGAAGATGGGTTACTAAAGGAAGTTAAAAATTTAAAAAATAAATATGGTTGGAATAGTCCTGGATTGAATTGTTTGGCGTATAAAGAATTTAAACCTTATTTTGAAAGGGGTGAAAGTGTTAATGATTGTGTTGAAAAATGGATTGGTGATGAAATAAGGTACGCCAAAAGACAAAAAACCTGGTTTAAAAATAAAGGTTATACAGAATTGGATATTGAAAATGATAATTTAAAAAAGGTTATTGAAAAGGCAATTAAATGGTACAATTTGGAATGAACAAAAATAATATTAGAGTTGAAATTTCTTACAAAACAATTGTTTTTTCTTTTTTATTTTTGATTGGATTATTTGTACTTTGGCATCTTAGAAGTCTGTTGGCTTTATTTTTTGTTTGTTTGATTTTGACAGAAGCATTGAATCCGATAGTTAAAAAATTGGAGGCAAAAAAAGTTTCCAGAACTTTGGCAATAATAATAATTTATATAGCGATTTTGATATTTTTATCTGTGGCTGTAGCAAGCATTGTACCTTCGTTGGTTTTTCAAATAAATGGTTTAGTCAATTTTTTACCCAGAGCCATTGAAAGACTCGATTTGTGGGGAATTAGTACGACTGACATATCATCTCAATTAAGACTTTTGGAAGGGTTACCAGCAGGAATTGCTAAAACCACCATTTCGATTTTTAGCAATATATTTGGTGGAATAGTAATTTTGATGATTACCTTCTATATGCTACTTGAAAGAAAAGACATGAATAATAGTGCAGAAAAACTACTGGGGTCACAAAAGGCCGGAGTATTAATAAGGATGGTTGATAAAATTGAAGACAGACTGGTAGGATGGACAAAAGCTGAATTGTTTTTGATGATAGTGGTGGGATTGATGTCTTATATTGGTTATATGATATTGGGGTTGGATTTTGCCTTGGCTTTGGGTATTATGGCGGCAGTTTTGGAGATTATTCCAAATATTGGTCCAACGGTAACAACGATATTGGCGGCTTTGGTGGCTTTGAATAAATCTATACCAACCGTAATATTGACTGTAATCTGGGGAATATTAGTCCAACAGCTGGAAAATAATTTGATAGTACCCAAAATTATGAAAAAACAAGTTGGAATGAGCCCCATAATAACAATATTTGCTTTGGCAGTGGGAGCTAAAATGGGTGGTGTTATGGGTACACTTTTGGCTATTCCAAGTTATTTAGCGATTGAAACCGCTATTAAAGTGATAATAGACGAAAAAAGGGAAAGGTAAATAAGCCGGCTTTTGTTTATGGATCATTAATCTACTCTCTCTACCTGAAGCTGATAAAAGCTAATCTACTTCGTCTTGAGATTTCCACAAGAAGGGTGCTCGTTTCACTTCGCCCTGCCGAAGCAGGGTTATTCGTCACTGTAGCAGAGCCGTCCGCCTTTCGGGAGACCCTTACTTATTGAGGTTCTTTGCTTTTTGTGGGCCGGACTTTCCTCCCCCCCCGCCTTAACAGCGTATAGGGGTTGATCCTTTTACCTA
>DBRI01000001.1:5135-7774 GCA_002306295.1 Patescibacteria group bacterium UBA1372
GGAGAAATTAAGATTGGTTTGGCCAAATTTAATCCGTTTGGTAATGTTGGCAGTAATCAAAGTTTTTGTATGGCTTTACTTATGGATAACAAATTGGGTATTATATTAACATCGCTTCATGGCAGGAATGGAACCCGTGTTTATGCCAGACAAATTGATTTAGAACAAAATAAAAAGGAAAAGTTGTCGGAAGAGGAAAAAGAAGCCATAGAAAAAGCTTTAAAAGTTTCTGAAAAATGATGAAAAATAAAAAAGAAATTGCAAAATATGTAGGTGTATTTTTTCTTTTTACGGGTGTGTTTTATTTGATATTCGATAGGGTTATTCCAGCAACAGCTGAAAATAAAAAAGAGGAAGTAATAACTGAGGTACAAACCAAAGAAGAAGCTCAAACTGGTTTTTTGGTATTTGAAGGACCAAAAACTGAAGTCTGTCCAATAAATGGAGCCATGTATACCAAAGAACAGAGGCAGTTTTGGGAGGAGAGAAGACCTTTAATGGTAATGATAGAAAATCATAGTGATGCCAGACCTCAGTCTGGTTTAAATACAGCTGATGTAGTCTATGAAGCAATTGCAGAAGGCGGAATAACCCGTTTTATGGGAGTCTATTACTGTGATGTATCTAGAGTTGGAGATATTAGATACGATGTGGGACCAGTCAGATCGGCCAGAACTTACTTTTTGGATATGGCTTCAGAATATGGAGATTATCCACTTTATACCCACGTCGGTGGAGCTAATTGTAGTGCTCCTAAAGACGAAAATGGAAATGTTGTGGGTGGGTGCACTAGTGATAGAAGAACTCAAGCAATTGAACAAATATCTCAATATGGATGGAATAACAAAGGCACCTGGAGCGATTTAAGCCAGTTTTCTTTAGCTTATAAGGTATGTAGAAGGGAACCTGATAGAACAGGTCAAGACAGAGCTACAGAGCACACTATGTACTGTTCTACAGAAGAACTCTGGAATGTAGCTAGTGAACGGGGTCTAACTGATACTACAGAAGTAAGCGGAAAATCATGGGATAGTGCTTTTACAGCCTGGAAATTTGATGCTGAGGGTAGTACTGGCAATGGAGAGGTAACTGAGGCTGTTAATTTACCTTTTTGGAATTATGATGCTTATACTGTGTCTTGGCAATATGATTCTGATAAACAGGAATATGTCAGATACAACGGAGGCGAAAAACAGATTGATTTCAATGATAATCAGGACATTAGGGCTAAAAATATAATTGTCCAACTAGTCAAGGAAGAAAGTGATGTGGATATACACAAGCATAATGTCTATACGATGACAGGTAGTGGAAAAGGAGTTTTAATACAAAATGGAAAAAGGATTGATATTACCTGGGCTAAGGCTAAAAGACAGAGCAGAACTGTATTTAAAGACAGTAAAGGAAAAGAGATAAATTTTGTACCTGGAAAAATATGGGTAGAAATTTTGTCCATAAATAGTAAAATAAACTATGAGATTGGAGATAAAACTGAAACAAATAGTGGGCTCTCGAACCCGAGCCAAATTGATTAAGATCTTCTTTTCAAAACCTAATGATAGTTTTTTTGTTAGGCAACTGGTCAGAATAACAGGAGAAGAGATTAATTCAGTCAGACGAGAGCTGACTAATTTAAAGCAGATTGGAGCGGTTTTGAGTCAAAACAGATCTAATAAACTTTTTTATTGGGCAAATTCAAAGTTTATTTTTTATAATGAGTTGGCATTGATTGGTTTTAAAAGTAAAAAGTTTTGGACTGAAATTTCTAAATATAATAATAAAGAGGGTGGTGTGCATAAGGTAATTTGTTCAAAATCTTTTGTTTTTTCCAGTAGCGAGGAGGAGGAAAAAAGCGCTGATGATGTTGATATGGTTATCATTGGAAAAATTAGGTTGGATAAGGTTTCCAAAATTATTGCGGAAGAGGAGAAGAAAATTGGCAAAGAAATTAATTATATGGTGATGACAAAGAAAGAATTTAATTTAAGAATTTCAGGCAGAGAACCTTTTATGGTTGATTTCTTTTTAAAAGCCCCAATTACGATTATGGGTAATTATGTCTAGCAAAAATAGAAAGGTAATAAAGACAGGAAATAGTTTGGCAATTACTATTCCGGCGAAAGCGGCTTTTGAGCTTGATATAAAAGAAGGAGATATTGCCCAAATAAAGATCAACAGAAGTAAAGGGGTTATGACATGTTTATTTAGCGGACATCCCAGGCAACTATCACTAATTGGTGGTAAGAAACCTAATTAAAATCCTTGATCATTTTGGTGAGGATTTCTTTTTTATTTAAAGACGGGTCTTGTTCGACTTTTTCAAACAAAAAATTAAGAATCTGGCCTACTTTTGGACCTGGTCTTATTTTCAAAATTTTCATAACATCATTACCGGTTACTTTTAGATCTTTGACAGAAAACGGCTGTTTTTGGACTTCGATAAATCTTTTTTTGAGCAGTTCCCAGCGCCAGGAAGTTTCTTTAGCGCCACTTCCAAGCCTATCCCCTCTTCTAATACTAATAAGATCATCCAAATACTCCGGAGTAACGTGTCTGATTAATCTTCTAACGGATTTGTCTGTTTGTTTGTCGTCAGCTGTAAACATGTGCCATCTAACTAAGCGATAAAGTTTGTCGAG
>DBRI01000004.1 GCA_002306295.1 Patescibacteria group bacterium UBA1372
CGGATTCGTTTTAGAACTTACTACTAGGATATTCTTCGGCAAATATCTTTAAATTCAGCTAAAGCGGGATTAAAAATTGACCTATATTCTTCAAAAATCTCTGCTCCTAGTCCGTGTAGATCAAAGCGAGCTTCAAGGTATTCAGGAGATAATTGATCGGGTTGAAACAAATATAGTTGACCATCAGGTTTTTTTCGACGAATAGTACCTGCATCTTTGAGTTTATGTCGATAACCTTCAAAATATATAATTCTTGAGGCTGAAACAGCAATTTGTCTAACTAAAGAAACCAATCGTGTTTGAATATCGGGCGATAATATTACAAGCCTGCCACTTTCATATAGGTGAATGGCTACGTCGGCAGGTTTGTGTTCGGATAAGGATATACTATTTGATATTGCTTGAAAAACATATCTACCCTGAAGACCTCCAACCGGCTTACCCTTTTTACCTGGTTTTATTTCTAAACAAAGACAATTTTGGCCTGGATTACCTGAAACAATATCTGGTTTGGCAAATAATGTGACATTAGAACCAAGGTTAACTGAATAAGTCTTTTCAGTGGCAATAGGCGGAGGATAATTATCCCAGACAAATCTGGTTAAATAATCGGGATTGTCATGATGATGGGTAAGGTTGTATTCAATTTGTTTGTGGATAGCTCGTCCCCGTTTGGACGCTTCAACGGCCATTTGGCGATCGGCTTCTGAAAATTGGTGAGTTTGAGAAATAACTAGATTAATAACAGTAGAAGGATTAATGGTAAAAGGTTTATCAATTTCAAGCAAGTTAAAATAACTATAGGCTAGAAACTAGACTAAGGCAAGAGTGATTTTATTGGCCTACTGGTAGGCTTTCACAAGCAACACCGTCTTTGTCTCCATCAAGACGGTTGGTATCTTGACTAACGCCACCGGCTTTGTCAAAAAAAGCTTGGGCTTCTGCTTGAGTAGAAAAATCATCACAATTGTATTCATCGGTGTATTTACCACCAGATTCAACAACATTACCGGACTTGTCTCTCATTACTCGGGCTTGTTCTAAAGATTCACCCTGTAAGAGTTTGCCAATATCCCAATCGTTTTCAGTAGCCTCGAGGCCAAAAGCGGCAGCTAAAATAACGAAAACGACACCCAAAATGGGTTTGAGAATATTTTTTGTCTTTTCAGAACTTTGGGCTAGTGGTTTGAATTTTGGTAGAGCCATAGGGTCTAAGTTAAACTATAAAACATATAAGCGACTAAAAGGATGAGAACGACGATGATGGTTAGTCGGAACCATTTTTGATTTGTCAGTTTGGCCATATTTTTATTTAAATTTTAACCGGGTAATAGTCACCAGATTTTTTGGAAGCTTTATCCCCTAAAGAATATGCATTGTAAGTGTCTTTACTAACTGTAACTTTTACTTTTTTGCCGGAATCAGTCTTAAAAACCAAAATATGTTTTTCGGGAGTAGAACTGTCGTCGTCTGTGTCAGCTTCTATATATTTTTTGTCAACCAACTCACCTGTCCAACTGGATTTTTTTTGACGATAAGAAAAATAAGAAAATATGGCAGTAACTGCTAAAACAAAGACAACAGTCAGAACAGTTTCATTCATAAAAAAGTGTAGCAAAAATGTTTATAAAATGGGATCGGTTAAAAGCCACTTGAAAAGCGGAATAACCTTTATTGCTTGGTCATCAACTATTATAGTATCAATAATATTTTCAGAAATAATTAATAACTTTGATTGAGGTTGCTCTTTTGAGGCATCTACTAAAGCTCTTACTTCCCTATCTTTAGTTTGATCATCAAGGTTTTGACAGACTTGAATAAGTAGGCGCTTGTGAGGAATAAAAAAGTCAACTTCAAAACCTGTTTGGGTTTTGTAGTAAAAAGGAGTTAAATTATTTTGGCGTAAATAAAGGTAAACCAAATTTTCCATAAAACGACCAGTATTACTGGAAAAGGAAAAACCAATTGATTTTGATAAACCGGTATCGATTGAATATATTTTTTTGGGAGCGATTTGCTGTTCTTTGACAGAATAAGCATATTTTTTGACAGTAAAAAACAACCAACTATTTTCTAGAAAATCAATATAGCTCTTGACTGTATTGACACTACCTAGCTTTAATAAATCTTTTAATTTGTTAAAAGAAATCAAAGAAGAAATATTGCTTAATAAAAAAAGAGATAACTCTTTTATATTTGAGGTATTGTCTAATTTGTAACGAGTGGCAATATCTCGATATAAAACATCATCATAAAGAGCCTTATGAATAGGTAGTTTTGGATATTTTAAAAAATCTGGAATACCTCCTTGATTTAAATAATCTCTAATTTGTTTTAATAATTGCCCAGATTTTTTAGTGGATAAAATCTTTGAGGTAGGCATAGGTATATTTTTGTAGTCGAGATATTCAATAAAAGAAAAAGGGTATAGATCAATTCGGATAGATCTACCCGTTAGTCGAGTACCCAATTCTTTGGAAAGAAGTGAAGCGTTGGATCCAGTGATGATGAACTTGAAACCTTGATCATGAAGTCTTCTAACAAATCTTTCCCACTGTGGAACATTTTGAATCTCATCAAAAAGGAAGACTTTTTTAGAGCCATATAAACTTATTAGTGTCTGATAAAGAGTATCAAAATCTTGAGAACGAAAATTTAAAAGCCTTTCATCTTCAAAATTTACAAAATAGAATTTATCTGAAAAGTATTTTTTGGCTATTTGAGCTAACAAAGTTGATTTGCCTACTCTTCTTAAACCAGTAATGATAATAATTTGGGAAGATTTTATGGCAGGCTTAAGTTTAGCTAAAATTTGCCTAGTGACACCTAGATCTTTTTTGAGGAAAGCTTTATATTGTTCGTCTAAAACCAATTCTAATATTTCAGTTGAAAGCTTGACAGATTGATACTTAACCATGAATAATAGTATCAAATTTAGTTTTCAATGTCAATGAAATCTATTTCTTTTTGTTTTCATTTGAATTGAAATCTTTTGTGATTTAATAGTGGTGTTTGTAAAAGAATTTTATCAAAACTAAGGCCTGTTTTTGTATAGTCTACCAGGATAAGTTTGGCTGGTATTGAGATACTGATAAAACTTCCTCATTTTGTTTTGTCTTAAGAGGGTTTCGTTGAGGCCGAAATAATCCATAAGCCAAGCTGACAGAATAACAGACAGAATAAAAAGAAAAACTATCAGACGGAAATTTTTTTGATAGGAAAAATCATATTTTTTGAGAAGAAAAATACCAGCAAAAATAGATACAGGGGCTAGAAGTACAAGCCACCAAGGAAAAGAAGAAACAATTTGGGAGAGACGGAGGGAAAACATAGGTCCGTGAGCACGGCTAATGAAAAAGAGAAGATTGGTAACAAAAATGGCAAAAATAGTCAGACCAACCAAACCAAATATTGACAGTATAGAACCCAAAACAAAATACCACCTAGGTAGTGGGCGAATTTTGCCAGATGTGATTTGAGACATAACAATTTTGTTTAAGTCTATTTTTTTATTTTTTGGCATATTTGTTTCATTAAAATTTTAGCCCGATTGATACGGGTACCGATAGTACCAATAGGAAGTCTTAAGATATCACTAATTTCCTGATAAGATTTCTCCTCTAAAAAATAAAGAGACAGAGGTTCCCGGTACATGATGGGTATAAGTGAAAGACAATGGTGAGTATGCTTTTTGAGTTCGAGCTTGATGGCATCGTCTTCTAAATCCTGACCACTATCAATTTCCAAATCCTCTAGAAGTGGCATTTCTTTTTTGTATTTTTTATAACTATCCATAGTCAGATTGTGAGCGATTCTATATATCCAACTACTAAACTTTTTTTTGAGATTAAAGCCATTTAGATTGACGTAAGCTTTAATAAAAGTTTCCTGGACAATGTCTTGAGTACTAAAATCATGGCCAGTTAGGTAATTAACATATCTTAAAAGCTTATCCTGATAGCGAGAGATAATGTGACTATAAAGCTGTTTATCTTTAGTCGTGACCAGTTTGACTATATCTTGATCTGATAATTTGGCAAAATCGGTCATAATTTGTTATTAATAGTATATCCTAAAAGACACCCCAGTGGTGTGGGGTGTCTTTAGAAAATAATTTACTGTCTGTTTTTACCGTAACCTTGTCCTTGTCCTTGACCTGAACCATTTCTTAAACCTAAGCCTAATTCGGCTCGGATTTTATTGGCTTCTTCAAGATTACCTTCTAAGGCGTACTGATGAGCTTGAACGAATTTGTCAAAGTTATTGGCATTGACGACTTGAGTAACTCGGCCACGTCCTTGCATAAGGTTTTTCCAAGCGTTGTAGTCTTTTTCTTCAAAAGCGGCAGTCATTTGTGTATGCCTTTCCTCTGAGTAATTTGGACCCTGAACTGATGGATCTCCCCTATAGGCTTGAACCATACTTGGTGTCAAGACTAAACCTGTTAAAAGTAGAGCTGAAGCTCTGACTAAAATTGATTTCTTATTCATTTGTATTCACCCCCTAATATTATTAACTTGTAACTATAATTAGTACTGCTAAGGGTCTGATTTTCTTTCAAGCAAATTTTTCTAGGTTTGGGAATTGGTCAGAAAAGAGATTAACAAATATAATTGGGTATGGTCAAAAAAATTATAGTGGTGCTGGTGATTGTGATTTTGGGAGCTTATTTAATGACTAATAGAACAAATAAGTTAACAGACGAAATTAGCACACCAAAAAATAACCAGGTAACTGAGACTTTGGGAGAAGATTTGCCTGAGATGGCAATAGAAGTGATGAGGCAAAGAGACTACCCCGGAAGTAAAATTATAATTGAGGAAACTTTGGGCTCTGGTGTAAATTACGAAAGATATATTGCCTCATATATTTCAGAGGGAAATAAGATATATGGATTGTTGACGATTCCCGAGGGAGAAAGGGGACAAAAATTTCCGATTATTGCTTTTATACATGGTTATATAGCACCCTCTGAATACAAGACAACTGAAAGATATGTGGCCTATCAAGACGGATTGGCCAGAAACGGATTTATAACTTTTAAAATTGATTTAAGAGGCCATGGCAAGTCTGAAGGTGAGGCCGTAAATAGTCATTTTTCTGATAAATATGTGGTGGACACGATCAATGCAATAAATTCATTGAAAATGTTGGAGAAAGCAAATGCGGATAGGGTGGGAATTTGGGGACATTCAAATGGTGGAGAAATAGGTTTAAGAACAATGACAGTGACTAATGATGTTGACGCCGGGGTGTTTTGGGCAGGGGTGGTGGGTAGTTTTGAGGGAATGCTGGAAACTTATAATAGTAAGATTCCATTTTTAAATTTGGAAAGAAATATACCTGAAATTGTTAAAATCAATGGAAAGCCCTCAGAAAACCCTGAATTTTGGCAAAAAATTGATCCCTATGCATATTTGGTTGACATAAAGGGAGCTATACAACTACACCACGGAACGAGAGATGTAAGTGTGCCGATGGAATTATCTAGACTTTTAAGAGACGAGATGGTCAAAGTTGGTGGAGATATTGAACTGTATGAGTATGAAGGGGCTGACCATAATTTATCGGCTCCGGCTTTTAGTCTAGCGATGGATAGAACAATTGAGTTTTTTAGGCAAAATTTAGTTAATTAAAATTTGCCGGTGGCAAAGATGAGACAGGTGGAAACACCATCGATACCGATACCAACATGGGACCAGATACTGTTTCGTTGGTTTTTGTCATGGGGTTCGTCACCGGCATAGATCCATTCAATTAGGTGAACTCCAAGCATACGGTATCCATAGCTGGTGTTTTCTCCCAGCTGGTTAAAACCGAGTATATTGAAGCCGTCCTGGTTGGTGAGAAAATCATTGAAACCAGCGTGACCATCGGTGGTTTTAATACTAGTAAAATATTTGGCTCTGGAGTCGGCATAATCGGCTAATTTTTGATCCCAGGTGAGAACAGAAACACCTTTACTACGGCGATAATCGTTTAGAGCAGTAAAAAGTTCTTCGACAGTGGACATACGGTCGTCATTTTGAACTTTCATAGTCCAGGTGTGTTCGTCGATCTGAACAGCTTTGCCCCAGGGGGTGGAATCGTCAGTTGGCCGAGGAATTGGATTGGTGGTAATAGTAATTGGGGAATGGGTTAGGCTGGAGCCAAGAACAAGGGTGATAATATAACCGTCTTGGCTTTGGCCGACTTTGAGACAGGCAATGTCGGTAGATTGATTGTGTTTTTCCTCAAGAAGGAGAAGTTTACTTTTGGCAGTGTCTAAATTGGCTAGATTGGTAAGAATATATTCGGCTATAAGATTTTGAGGATAAACAGGCTTTTGAACTTGATCTAAATTGCCGTTATTAGCAAGTATTTGATCGAGTCTGGTTTGGGCAAAAAGACATAATTGATCTGATTTGGTCAATGGATTGATATTGAGATCAGCTCTGATTTGGTTTAAATAATCAAAGAGTTGATTTTCGTCGATTTGATCTGGCGGAGTTGGAGTAAGCTCCACTATTTCTAGTTGTTGAGTGTCCAACTTATAGCTGGGAACTGAAAGAAAGGCAGAAAAAAGAATTGAGGTGGATAGTAACCAAAATAAAAAGAGAAAAAAGGAAACGAGGCGAAAACGGCGTATTTTTAGACAAATAGAAAGCAAGAGAACTGAAATAGGACCAAAAATAAATAAAACAATTGTCCAAAAATCTGATTTAACAAAGACCCAAAAACCTTGTAGGAAATTAATTATATTTAAAATATCTAATGACATGGTTTATTTAATAAGGTTTTTAGAAAGAATTATTTTGAACCAAGAAGTATAATCGGCAGGATTTTTTTTGATGTCATTTCTTAGTGAATCTAAATCTATCCATTTATATTGACAAACCTCATCCGGATTGGGGACAACTTCGATATGGTCAACAGTACCGACAAAAATATGATCATATTCGTTTTCGATTAAGTTACTAGCTAAGTTGGTGGTTTTGTAGGAAAAAGTAGCTACTTCTTTTAGGGGGCAATCGAAACCCATTTCTTGCTTGAGCCGTCGATGGACAGCCTCATTTAAAGATTCACCAACTGAAGCGTGACTACAACAGGTATTAGTCCACAATCCGGCTGAATGATATTTGTGCAAAGCCCGCTTTTGAAGAAGCAGCTTACCCTGTTGATTGAAAACAAAAATTGAAAAAGCTTCGTGGAGGTTACCGGTAACATGGGCCTGAAGCTTTTCAACGGAACCAATCCGTAAACCTTTTGAATTAACTAAATTTATATATTCATCCATAAGTAAGTTTAGCTTATTCCAAAATTGGACAGAGGAGAAAGTAGTGGACAAAAACAGTTTTAGCCTTAAATTTGATAGTTTCTTTGCCAAGTACTGCCGAAATAGATGGGCTTTTTTCTAAAATTTGATAAGAGTATTGCCAAACGCCATGTGACTTAGGAAGACAGGATTTGAATAACCGAGTCCGGTGCTTTTGATCTAACATAGATTGTTTAAGAAAATTTATGATATCTGTTTCAGTTATGCCTAAACGGCTTAATTTTAATTTTGAAATGATACCACCGGCATATAAACGGGTATATTGGGTTGAACCAACTTTAACTAATTCCTGACCGCCACCGGTGTCGGCCGGTAGCCACTCGTCGTGATAGGTAATAAGTTTATCCTCAAAGTGACTAGAATTAAGGTTAAATGTGCCTCTTTTGACTTTGGCAAAATCTGATTTACCGCCATAACCAGACAGTAATCCCCTGGTTAGAGCCATTTGAATTAGTTTTAAACTCATATAAGTAAATATACAATATGTTTAGATATAAAGACAAAGGCGTGGTATACTTACCAGATTTAATTAGGCGATTGTAAGTTTGCCCGGAAATATCTTGTATATTTTAATTTTAATTGGGCACATTAATTCCCCTTTTTGGGATTAGCCAGCAATTAAAAAAAGATATGCAATACAACAGACATTCGGGTGGTTACCGACAAAACAGAAACCCCAATAGATTCAGAAGCTTTGGTAGAAAAAGAATAGACAGTAGGCTTTATATAAAAAGGGCTGATGAGTTTACCAAGATTGAGGATATTGAGACTAAAAATTCATTCACGGATTTTGGACTGAACGCGGAACTAACAAAGAATATAAAACTAAAGGGATATGTCAAACCAACTCAAATTCAAGACCAAGTGATTCCACAGATAATAAAGGGCAGAGATATATTGGGAATTGCTGATACAGGTACGGGTAAGACAGCGGCTTTTGCTCTACCATTGATTGAAAAAGTGTTGAAAAATCCAAATGAAAGAATATTGATAATGGCACCAACCAGAGAACTAGCTATGCAAATAAAGCAGGAATTCAGATCTTTTACCTGGGGACTTAAAGTCTATATAACACTGGCGATTGGTGGATCATATTTACGGGAGCAAATAATGGAAATAAGACGAGGACCTCATGTAATTGTGGGAACACCGGGAAGAATAAAAGATCTGGGTAAAAGAAGAGTGCTAGATTTTTCTAAAATTGATACTTTAGTATTAGACGAAGTAGACAGAATGCTTGATATGGGATTTATTGGAGATATCAAATCAATTGTTGACCAAACACCCAAAAGCAGACAGACATTGTTTTTCTCGGCAACAGTGGATAGTAAGGTAGAGAGATTAATTGATACATTTTTAAATAATCCGGTCAAAATTTCTATAAAAAGCCCAAATCCATCTTCACACGTAGAACAAAATATTGTCAGAGTAGGCAGAAATATGAGAGTGGAAAAATTAAAAGAATTGGTAAGTGAAGCTGATTTTAAAAAAGTATTGATATTTGGATCAACTCAAATTACGGTGGAGAGATTGGCCACAACTTTGATACAAACAGGTTTTCGGGCTGAAGGACTTCACGGAGGAAAAAGACAAAATGTCAGACAAAAAATTGTCAAAAGCTTTAAAGAAAACCAGATAAATATATTGGTAGCAACTGATGTGGCGGCTAGAGGTTTGGATATAAGCGATATTACCCACGTAATAAATTTTGATGAACCAAATAATTATCAAGATTATATTCACAGGATCGGCAGAACCGGCAGAGGTGATAGTAAGGGTTATGCATTAACTTTTGTGGAGTAAATTAAAAGAAAGAAGTGTGATAGAATGACAGATGAATAATTTCCAATCAAATAGGCAAAGAGATAATAGAGGTAGACGAGAAATGTTTTCTGCTGTCTGCAGTCAGTGCGGCAAAGATTGCCAGGTGCCTTTTAGACCAACAGGAGAGAAACCAGTCTATTGCTCGGACTGCTATGAAAAATTGGGTAACAACTCAAATTCCTGGAGTTATAAAGATGACAGACCCCAAAGGTCAAATTTTGGTGGCAGGAATGATGGCAACAGAAGATATTCCAGCAACAGAGATTTTGGTGGAAATAGAAGCTTTGAAGCTAATAGAAGTATTGGTGGCGCTGGAGATAAGGGACAAATGGAGATGGTGGCTAAGAAATTGGACAGAATAATTGAATTACTTGAAGGCCAGAGACCGGTGGCAAAAATGGTTGAAAAAACGGTGGAGAAAAAAGTTGAAAAGAAGCCAGCTAAGGAAGCAACTAAAAAGACTGAAAAAAAGAAATAGAGACAGGTTATACTTATAATTGTGAAGAAATTAGTCAAAAAAAATTATGTTAGGATTGGGGTTGGTCTGGTAGGATTGGGATTGATTTTTGGATTGATTTATTTGGGTATTGAATTAGCAAAGGAAAAACAAAATATAAGAATCCAAGTGGAAGATACTAATAAAATTAAAGAAATGCTTACTCAAACGGAAAGGACATTAGTAGATTTAGAAAGCCAGGATCAATATAAAATTAATCAGGAGTTGGCAGGAGAAGTTGAAGAAATTAAGGCAACTTTTGGCAAAACAGTCGATGCTTATGAAAATATTTTGGATCTGGAGCCAAAGTTAAGTAATCAAAAAGTTTTAAAAGAAAAATTTGCCAACGTACTGTATTATATTTCTGAATTTAATTTAGCATCGACTTCGGCAAGTCTAGCAGAACTAGAGATTGAAATTAAAAAGACAGAAGCAGAATTAGCTAAGGCGGTAGAAATACCAAAAAGCATGGCTAATGTGGCTGAATCAAGTGCTCCACCAGAATCCGGTTATAGCAGACAAAAGGTGGTAACGGACGCCGGCAGTTTTATTGTTAGTATAATTTCGGCTGATTTAAGCTCAACAAAAGTGATAGTGGCAACAGCGTCTACTAGTGATTGCAAAGACAATTGTCCGGTAAAATCTTTGTCAACTTATGTATCGGAAAATGGGGCATATGCGGGAGTAAACGGAACATATTTTTGTTCATCGACATACCCTGACTGCCAGGCTAAAAAGAATTCATTTGACCTTTTGGTAATGAATAAAGATAAAACATACTTTAACTCAGATAATAATGTCTATAGTAATAATCCGGCGGTTATATTTGGCGATAACTATATCAGATTTGTAAGCAGCGTATCGCAGTGGGGCAGAGATACATCTGTTAATGGGGTATTGTCCAATTATCCCCTACTTGTAAGCGGCTCCCAAGTGACGTTTGGAGGAGACTCTGACCCTAAAAAAGGCAGTAAGGGTAACAGGTCATTTGTAGCTAATATTGGTAACAAAGTTTTTATTGGGGTGGTACATAATGCCACAGTGGCAGAATCGGCTTTAGTGATGAAAGCTATGGGGATGGAGAATGCACTTAATCTGGATAACGGCGGGTCAACAGCACTGTGGAGCGGAGGCTATAAGGTGGGACCAGGAAGAGAATTGCCCAATGTAATACTGTTTGTAAGAAAGTAAAGTTTGAAACTTTTTTATTAGAAAAATCGTATTAAATATATGAACAAAAAAATAATTATGACATTGGCACCCGTTTTGTTTGTGATTTTAGTAGTGATTGTTTCACAACAGAAGGTAATAAAAACTAATTCAGACAAACTGACTGAAGAAAGAAATACAACCGAAGAATTGGAAAATGTGACTATGGAAAAAGCTGTTGTTAGCCTAGTAGTGGATCCAAATAGATGCAGAGGTTGTGGAAAGTGTGTGATGTTAGATCAAGAACATTTTAGATTAAATGGAAATGTGGCTGAAGTAATTAGCCAGGAAAATTTGAATAGTAAAGCCCTATCAATGGCCATATCCGCCTGTAGAGATAGGGCGATAAGTTTAGAATAAAAAATGGAGAAATATAATACATTTTTAATTGTGGTGATGTGTATAGGCGGATATTTGATATCTGAATATCTGGTAAAGATTGGAAAAATAAACAAGGCAGAGCATAGAAAATTTTGGAATATGGTACTGGCTATCAGCTTTTTGGTAAGTGGGGTGTTTGGACTAGTATTGGCAGTCTTGCTTGATGAAGAGATTGTTTTTGGAGGATATTTACAAATGCTTAACTTACATGTCCGCCTGGGTATAATAATGACGACAGTTGGATTAATTCATTTAATCTGGCACCTACGATATTATTTTCCAAAAAAAATAGTTTAATTTGCAGATATTTCGTCTAGAATAGCTTGTTTAATGTCCTGATTGAAACCACTAAAGGCTTTGTCTTTGATAAAAATAATTGGATAGTAAGCAAAGTCGGTAGACAGACCCTGGCTCCTATTAAACTTAGCTTTATAGTTTTCTAAGCTTTGATAAAAGTTTGATTGACTATCGAGATATTGCTCAATAGGATAATCTATTTTTTTGATAAATTCTAAAAATTCTAAACACATTGGACCTTGACCATTGTGGAAAACAGTCAGGGCTTGAGGTTTTAGCTCGGGAATCAATTCAATTTCTTCAACTGGGACAGCCGGCTTTGGTTCAATATATTTGACTTCGGTATTGTAGGGAATCTGGGCGTAAGGCATAGCTAGATTTTCTGTTTTTTGAGACCATGTATCAAAATCCCGCCAATTAACTTTGGATGAATTTAGAGCTGATTCATAGGCATCCCACCAACCTATTCTGGTACCACCAATATAAACATGGGAGACTAAAATTAAATCTTTGGGACTTTCATCAAAAGTCTGATTGAGGACTTGAACAAATTCATCGGCAGTTGATCCTCTTTGGTATAAACTAGCATCACAAAGGGAGCCTGATCCCATATCCTGGAAAACTAAATTTGAAACAGACAACAATTTGGCTTTATATTCGTGGGGTGAATAAATGACAGACTTGATGCCTTGACCTCTGGCTAGTATATAAGGAATACCCAGAGCATCGGCTGCTTTTAAAGTGTTTTCGTCATAAGCAAAATATTTGGAACTAAAAATTCTGATAGGTTTACCAATAATCTCTTGGGCAGATTGTTTGTAGTCTTTCATTATTTGGTATTGCTGGTCATAAGGCATATCCCAAAAAGGAGCCTGACCGTAGCCGGTGGCAATTTCATAGCCTTTGTCTGCAAGCTGTCTGAAATAGTCAGGATATTTTTCCAAAACAAAACTCTCCGGCTTGATAATGGCTTTAAGATTTTTTTCATCCAGTATTTTCTCCCATTTGTAGTATCCGGAAATATCGCCGGTGTTTTCTGACAAAAGAATCAATCCGTTAATTTTTGGTGGTTTATATTTTAAATAAAAAAATAGGCCTAAAATAGACAAAATTGCCAATATAGGCAAAACGAGAATTTTTTTATTTTTCATATTGGATTATATTAAATGAATACATATTCATAATATAACTAAATTATTTACATGTCAAACTATTAAAAAATTCTTCATAGAGAAATAATAATTGATATAATGCCTTTATGACTGAAAGACTTGATTGGGATAGTTTTTGGTTTTTACAAGCAATGATTTATTCAACCAGAGGAACTTGTGACAGACTTAGAACTGGATGTGTGATTGTCAAAAATAAGAGAATTGTGGGGGCTGGCTATAATGGATCCGTATCCGGTCAACCACATTGTGATGATGTAGGACATTTGATAGTGGAAGGACATTGTGAAAGAACTCTTCATGGGGAGGAGAACGCAATAATTAACACAGACAGGGCTGATATTGTAGGGGCGGATGCTTATATTATTGGAACACCATGTATGAGATGTACAAAACTTTTAATTAATGCAGGAATCCAGCGAATTAACTATTTAGGACAGTATAAAAACTCTCGGGGAAAAGAATTTATTGAAGAGATTGCTAGAAATGCAGGAGTTGAATTAAAGAGATTTGATATCGATCCAATGGATTTGTTTAACAAAGCAATAGCTAGACTTAAAGAGCCGGGGGGAGTGTTGGCAAATATGCCACAAACAGGATAAAAATTAAAATTATTTATGGAGAACAAGAAAGCTGATGGCGGCGACTGAGGCTGATAGAACCGTACCCCAAATAAGGTCGACGATGGTGACAATTAAAGGCCAATTGGCAATGGTGGCCAGATTGGTTAAATCGTAAGTGGCGTAACAGCAAAGTCCAAAAAGAGCTCCATAAAGAATAGCTGTTTGAAGTGAATTTTTTTGCAGCGAGGGAGAAATTACTAAAACAACCAGGGCTAATATATAGATTAGATAAAAGATAAGGGCGGCGACTAAATTTGGATTTTTAGACATTAAAAAGCCTAGGTGTTTGGCGTAAAAATTTTTAGCGACTACGGTCAACCAGATACCATCAATAACTAAAAAAGAAATTAGGGTAACTAAATATTGTTTGATCATAAAGAAGTATATATCTAAAAAAGTATTGAAAAGTGAAGGAAATGATCTATGATTAATTTTACTAATGAAAAATGAAATTGAGGATAAAATTGAAAGAGAAGAGAGTGAGCCTCCCGGTTTGGCTGTAAAAGTATCCGGTCATTTACGAAAATTAGCTAAAAAATCAAAAGAGATTGAAAGAGAGTTTTTTAAATCAGAGGACGAGGACTTAGAAGATGGTTATACAGATCCCTTAATAGAAGATGAGTACGAAAAAGTACCGGGGTTAATTTGGAAATATCCAAAAAGAGTACTGATATTGATGACTAAAAAGTGTGCATCTTACTGCCGATTTTGTACTCGAAGAAGAAGGGTGGAGGAAATAAAAAATAGTTGTCTAGCAAAAAAGCAAATGGAGGATATTTGTAAATTTTTAGAAACAAAGAGTGAGATTTCTGAAGTGGTGGTATCCGGTGGTGATCCACTGGCCGAGGAAAAAGAATTAATATATTTTATAAATCAATTAAAAAAGATTAAGAGCATAAAAATTATCAGAATACACACACGAGTACCAGTATCAAACCCTGACCAAATAAGCCAAAAATTTTATGAAAGTATAGCTAAAATTAAAAAACAGGCAGTATATGTGTCGGTACATTTTGAACATCCGGATGAATTGACTAAAAAAACTATAGAGGTTATTAGAAAACTAAGGCAAGCAGGGGCAATAATGCTATCTCAAAGTGTCTTTCTAAAAGGGATCAATGATTCATTTGAAATATTGGAAGAATTGTTTACAAAATTAACTTTTATAGGAGTCAGACCTTATTATTTGTATAGATGTGACCCGGTAGCTGGTGCCAAACATTTTTTGGTTGATTTTGAAAAAGAAAGACAAATTGCTACCAGACTAAAGGCAGAATTATCAGGAATAGCCTGTCCGACTTATGTAATTGACGCACCAAGAGGAAGCGGCAAAGTACCAGTGGCATTGGGTTTTTGGGGAAAATGTGCTAAAAAATTAATTGATTTTGAGGGAAAAACAATTGAGTTTGAATAAGAGTTTATTTGCCAGAGTATAGTTAAATTGTGAATAATAAATTGTGGTTGTGGTGATAATATTGAGTGTAGCAGCCTTAGTAATCAGCTATAAAAAGGGTGAAAAACCAAAATGGCAGTGGGGATACAAAAAAAATGACTACATACTTACCAATGGATTAACTACGTATTTGTCTAATATCTTTTTGTAT
>DBRI01000014.1 GCA_002306295.1 Patescibacteria group bacterium UBA1372
ATCTCTTCCTTATTACTAGTTACTCTTTACTAGTTACTAGTTACTAATTACTTACTCCGGTACACACATAAACATAGCCTCTTCACCAAAATCAGGAATATCCCAATCAGTCACTGTTGAAGTACACCGGCCATCATTAACTCTGTACACACCAGCACGTACACCCGCACTTCCATCATCTATACACCTCATTTTATCTAAATTGTTTCTATTAGCATTTGCTTTAGGTACAAAACAAACATAAATTGATGTATCTGATCCGGCATTTTTCATCACCCATAGTCTATTAGTTACAATGTCCGCCTCCTGAAAAGGACTTTTATTAGCAAACGAAGATTTAAGCTCATCTGTTTCAATTAAAATACCAAAATTAGTCGTCGTATCACAATCAGCCGTATCAAAAGCCGAATTATTAGCATCGCTTGTCGGCAAATAACAAACTCCAAACCCTCCATCGGTTGATTCTAAAAAAATTGGATCATCCGCCGTCAGCTGTCCTCCACCATCAGAATCTAAATACACCATCCATGGATATGTAAACGAATTAGCATAATATCTCTCCAAAGCATTTAATACCTCAGCTGCATCATTTTGTATACTGGCGTCCAATGCTTTATTAGCTTGTTCAATTGGATTTATAGTTGCCAATACTGCCACCGATAGAATCGCAATTAGAGCAATTACTATAAGTAGTTCCACCAACGTAAAACCCTTATTTTTTTTCATTTCTAATTCTTTATTTTTCACCCTCCCTTGTCAAGGGGAGGGTCGGGGAGGGTTTTTTCACCAAAAACCCCTCGATTTCTCAAGGGGTTTTTCTAGTTACTTGTTACTAGTTACTGTTTACTATCTGTTATTCCGGTACACACCTAAACATTCCAGTTACTCCATCTAAAGCTGGAGTAGACCAACCTGCATCTGTCACGTCCAAAGCTTCACAAAGACCAGCAGTTAACGTTGTTCCCACTTTCCCTATCTCTAAATTTGTACTATCTAAACAATATAACTTTTCAGTCACCTGTCTATTAACCTTGGCCTTGGGTACATAACATACATAGATAGACCCTCCGCTTCCAGCCTCCTTGAAGGTCCACAAACCATTCTGAGGATAAGCATCAACCTCAGAAAAAGCAGACTTATTAGCAAAAGAAGGCTTCAGTTCATCAGACTCAATCAAAAGACCCATATCACCTGTTGTATTACAAACCCCATCATCAGTCGGCCCACCAGCAATATCTGCATAACAAATACCAAATCCTCCCATATCCGACCTAAACACTCCTACATCATCCACTGTCATGGCAGTTCCAGCATTATCGTACCTCATCCACGGATAAAACTGTTGATTAGCATAGTACCTCTCATATCCATTTAATACCTCAGCGGCGTCATTTTGCGTACTTGAATCTCTAGCTTTGTTTGCCTGTTCAATAGGGTTAATTGTTGCCAATACTGCCACAGACAAGATAGCGATAAGGGCAATGACTATCAATAGTTCTACTAGCGTAAAACCTTTTGTATTTTTTCTTTTCATTTTTTTATAAAATAATAATCTCTCTAATTTCATTATTAGCTATTAAAATTGCGAAGTCAAGTTATAAATTGGCATAAGTATGGCCACAACCAAAAATCCCACTCCAATTCCCAAGAATATAATAATCATTGGCTCAATGGCCGAAGTCAAAGCCTTTACAGATTGCTCCGATTCTACCGTGAAATAATCAGCCACCCTCATCAACACCTCATCCAACTTTCCTGTTTCCTCACCTGTTGTCACCATTTGATTAACAATTGGTGGAAAAATTTCTTCGTGTTCTCCAAAAGATTCAGAAATTGAAAATCCCTTTTCAACTCTGTCTTTAATCTTTAAATAAGCTTGCCTGTAAACTTCATTACCGGCCACCTCTGACACTATCTGCATGGCTTCATTTAGTGATATTCCGGCAGTTAGTAGCATCGATAAAGTTCTACCGCTATTAGCTATAGTTGTCTTTTTAACCAATTCTCCCAATATCGGAATCTTTAAAATCAATTTGTCTTTTTTTAGTTTAAAATCATCGCTACTAGCTCCCAATCTAAATACTGTAATCAATCCGATTGGTATCAAAGGAAACAAAAACCAAAACATTCTAAAAAAGTCAGACACCGCCATCAATGCTTTTGTTACCGCTGGCATCTCTGCTCCAAAATCTCCGTACAAACTGGCCAGCTGTGGTATTACAAACAACATCATAATAATCATGACTATTATCATGCCTACTACCACTATGACTGGATAAATCATAGCTCCCTTCACTTTACCCTTAAATTCGTTTTCTACCTCCATATTGTGGGCCATCTTCTCCAAAATGCTCTCCAACACCCCTCCCTCCTCTCCGGCCGCAATTGAAGCTATATAGGCATTACCAAAATATCTTTCATATTTAGCCAAAGACTCAGCCAACGAGCTTCCGCCTCTAACCTTAGACAGCATATCTTCAACCATTTCCGAAAAACCCATCTGTCCTTCTGCCTGGTTTTTAAGTAAAGATAAACCATCTGTTAGGGGCAATCCGGCTGTCAACATAGTTGCCAGCTGTCTGGTAAAGTTACTTATCTGTTTTTTTGATACACCACTTGATAAAGTTTTAAGTCTCGACAGACCCCCTTTCTGAAATTCCCAAACTCTTAATGGTACAAAACCCGATGATCTGATTGACTCAATTGCTCCGGCAAAATCGTTTGCCTCCACTACACCCCGAATAGTTTTACCACTCCAATCTTTTACTTTGTATGAATACTTTTTCATTTATTTTTCCCTTTCGCCCCTGTCAAGGGGAGAATCAAAGAGGGGTTTTTAAACTTGCATCCTTANNGTCATCATTCCCACATCTCCTCCGGTTTGAATGATATTGTCTATCATATGGGTTTTGGCTTCTCTAATTGAATTTCTGACAGCTCCATTGGCAACCAATATTTCCACTGCTGGCAATCTGCCTCCATCTACGGCTGGCACCAATCTTTGAGACACTATAGCCGTAATCACACTAGCCAATTGAAGTCGGACTTGAGCTTTCTCGTGTTCGGGAAAAACGTCAATAATTCTATCAATGCTTTGAGCTGCCGAATTAGTATGTAGGGTAGAGAAGACCAAATGACCAGTTTCAGCTACCGTCAAAGCCGACTGGATAGTTTCCAAATCTCTCATCTCTCCCACAAATGCCACATCCGGATCCTGTCTCAAACAAGACCGTAGCGCTCCGGCAAACGAGTTAGTATCATCACCCAATTCCCTTTGAGAAATAATTGCTCTGGATCCGGCCAAAATATATTCTACCGGGTCTTCTATAGTTACTATATGGACACTTTTAGTATTGGCAATTTCTGTNNTGTTTCATTTGAGTAAAACTCAATACAGTATCAGGGATATTTAAGCTATTAAATGGTGGCACCACTATTGGAATTATTCTCAGAGAAGCTGACAATTTTCCCAGTCTAAAATAGGCATTAACCCTAAATCTGGTCTCATCCACCTGAACCGAAAAATCAAGCTCCTTTTTTTTAAGCAATTGTTTTTTCTTTTCCTCATTCATCAAAGAAAAAATCATCCCTTCCATTTCTGCTTCAGTTATCTTTTCCATTCCGGTCACTTCAAGTAATTCTCCGTCTACTCTAATTCTAGGTGCCATTCCCACAGACATGTGAATATCTGATGCTTTATTAGCTACTGCCGACTCCATTATTTTTTTTACTCTAACATCCATTTTTTTTATTAAAAATTAACCATACTAAATTAATAATAATGTTTTTTTAATACTCTGCAACTCTTACCACCTCTTCTCGGGTTGTCACCCCCTCCAATACTTTTACATAACCATCTTGTTTCATGGTCAACATTCCTTCTTCCATGGCTAAATCCTGCAGTTTTGATGCTGGCGCTTTTTCTACCACCATCCTACCCATTTTTTCCGAGATTGGCATAACTTCAAATATTCCAATTCTTCCCAGATATCCAGTATTGCCACATTTGTCACAACCCACAATTTGAGGTACAGTCAACTCTTTGCCATCTTTTTTCCATTTTTCTTCTATTGCCCCATATACAGGTCCCAAAATTTGTTTAAATTCTGTCGCCATTTCTTTACTGATCGGCACATATTTAACACAATCAGGGCAGACTCTTCTGACAACTCTTTGGGCTACCACACAGTTTAAGGAAGACACCAGTAAAAACGGCTCCACTCCCATATCAAGAAGTCGTGGTGGCGCTCCCGAAGCATCGTTAGTGTGTAGGGTAGAGAATACCAAGTGTCCCGTTAAAGCCGCGTTTATGGCTAGTTCTGCCGTTTCTGTGTCTCTGATTTCTCCTACCATTATAATATCTGGGTCTTGTCTCAAAAAAGATCTTAAAGCAGTTGGAAAAGTTAACCCGGCTTGTCTGTTAACTTGGACCTGGTTTATGCCATCAATCTGATACTCTACTGGGTCTTCAATTGTCGACACATTTACTCCAGGAGTCGAAATAATCGTCAAAGCCGAGTATAAAGTAGTCGTTTTACCTGATCCTGTTGGACCACAAACTATAATAATTCCGTGAGGCCTTTTGATAGCATCATTTAGATTCTTCAAAGCTCGGCCTCTCAAGCCTAAATCAGGCAAAGTCGGTACTTTTTGGGCTTTTCTTAACAGTCTCATTACCACTTTTTCTCCATAAGTTGTTGGCATAGTAGATACCCGCAAATCCACCTCTTTTTCGTCACTCATAAACATAAATCTCCCGTCTTGAGGTACTCTTTTTTCATCAATTTTCAAATTAGACAAGATTTTAATTCTACTCACCACCGCCTCATGTACATTTCTGGGTAATAAATATTTCTCCTGCAAAATTCCGTCAATTCTATAGCGAATTCTTATATTTTCTTCCTGAGGTTCAATATGGACATCCGATGACCTAGATTTAACCGCAAACTCAAGAATAGTATTCACAATTTTGGCCACCGGTGCTTCTGTTGATACTTTTTTCTTAACAGCTACAATATCTTCCTCTTCCTTTTTCCTTTCGTCCAGTGCCTTAGAAACTTCCGAAGTAATTCCTTTCTCCCTTTCGTATTTTTCTCTGACAAAAAAATCAATCTGCTTTTCCAATCCCATCACTGGTTTTACTTTAAGACCGCTCTTTTTTTCAATAAATTCAACTGTCTCTAAATCCAGGGGATTGGCCATAGCCACACTCAACTCACTTTCTTTTTTATCAAAATAAAAGGGGACTAGTTTATATTTTTCAGCTACACTTCTGGGTACAAAAGATAAAGCTTCCGGTGAAAATGCTGTCGTATCCAAATCCACAAAAGGTACTTTTAAAAATTTTGCCTTGGCTTTAATAAAATCAACTTCATCAACCGTCCTTAGTGCCTGTATTATTGACTCTTCTGATTCACCGGTCTTTAGTCTATTTAAATTTACTTTTTTAGCCTGTTCTTCAGTCAACAGCCCTTCCTCAACTAATACTTGAGCCAAACTAGTAGCTTTACCTGGGGCAGCCTGTGTCATAATTAATAGTAACAAATCTACTGATAAAAAAAACATGGATTACTTTCAATCAACTATTGTTGCTAGCACCGATACCAATTTTCAGCTCGAATACACCTCCTCTCTTTTAGCAGACCTTGAAATAAAAAACAGCCCATCAAATCCCGATATAATCAATATCAACAATCAATCCGGTTGGGGTATTGACCAAATCAGATCAATAAATAAACTAGTCAGTACTCCACCCATTATTTCCCAAAACCGTCTCATTGTTATTGAAAGCGCCCAAAACTTAACTACTGAATCTCAAAATAGTCTTTTAAAAACTCTTGAAGAGCCACCCTCTCATACTTTTTTTCTCCTTTTTACTGATAACCTCAATTCACTTCTGGATACCATCAAATCACGCTGCACCATAATCAACTCTCCATACTCCACCAATTCCGCTTCAACTGGTCTAATTATTACTTCAAATCTATCCCAAAATTTAGCCTATTCCAGTCAAATCAGTACAGACAAACAAAACCTTATAAATCTTATTAAAAATCAGATTCTCACTTTTCAAAAGCAACTTCTTAAAAATCCCAATCCTCAAACTGCCCAATCTATTAGACTACTTCACAAAAGCCTTGATATGATTGATAGTAACGTCAACCCCACCTCCGCTCTTGATTTCTTCTATCTATCTCTGTGAATCGAAACCCACCCCTAACCCCTCCCTTGACAGGGATGGGAACTCAATTGTTCAATTTTCTTCCTTAAATTACTTTCCACAAATAAAGTTTTTGTTAAAACATCACTATTTATATATCTAATAGTAGTCAATCCACACTGTTTTAAATATTTATCCCTTAATTTGTCTCTTTCTAACTTTGAATCGTGTGAGCTACCATCAATTTCGACAACTAAAGACAACTTTGAACAATAGAAATCTACTACAAATCTACCTATTGGTTTCTGCCTAGTAAATTTATATCCCATTCTTTTATCTCTTAAGATAACATCCCACATAACTTTTTCTGCTTCAGTTTCAAAACTACGATTCTTTCTAGCAATTTCTCTCAACGATGATCGATATTTTAAAAAATTTCTACTTGTCCTAGCCTCAAAAACAATATTATTTTTCATATTCATTATTTTCTCCCCTGTCAAGGGGAGAATACAAGAGGGGTTTATTGAAATTGACTATCGACCTGCTTGTCCTTCCGAAGCTTAGCGTAGGAGGATCAAGGAAAGGGACGGGGAGGGGTTTTTGATGAAATCTTAAATCATAAATCTTACTTCTATACTATATACAATCTCCGCTTTTTCCCCTCAACAAAAATCACCCCAGGTGTTATAATTGCCCAAAGTATGTTTTCTCCAGTATTTACAATCAATAACAGTATTATAAAAAATATTAGTTTGATTGAAGCAGCCAAAGCTGTTATTGAAGATGCACCCTTAATTCCTGCCTACGAACGCCAATTCAGAAAAGACGCCATGATCCGTACTGTTCACTATGGTACCCGTATAGAGGGCAATGATCTTACCTATCAGGAAGTTGCCAAACTGGTAGAAGGGGACAAGATCACCGCCGGAGACCGAGACATTCAGGAAGTTATTAACTACAGAAATGTAGTTAATTACCTAGAAGAGCTTTGGTCTTTATATGACGCCAATATGCCTCTTCCCGAAGAAAAATTTGAAGACAAAATAGGTAATAAAAAACTATTTCACTATAGTGAGACTATCGTTAAAAAACTTCACTCACTCACCACTTTCAAAATTATTGCCGCTGCCGACTGTGGCAAATATCGTCACCAGCAAGTAGTTCTCAAAAACACCAAAACTGGTGAAATTGCTCACAGACCGCCTCCCGCCATTGAGGTTCCCTATCTTATCGCCGATTTTATCAGTTGGTTAAACAATCCTATTACCCAGCAAGACATCCACCCCGCTATCACTGCAGCTATCACTCACTATATTTTAGTAGCCATTCACCCTTTTATTGAAGGCAATGGCCGAGTCAGTCGATCATTTTCTATGATTCCTCTCTACGTCAGTGGCTACGACATTAAAAGATTATTTTCCCTAGAAGAGCATTTCGATAGAAATATCGAAGATTACTATAATTTTATTCAACAAACTCACGAAAAATCATCTCAAGTTTTTAAAAGAGATCTAACCGATTGGATAGATTACTACACCCAAGCTCTGGCAATCGAATTATCCCGAGTTAAGCAAAAAGTTAAAAATCTAAGCCGGGATCTAAAGCTTAAACAAAAATTAGGTGGCAAACAAATCCACCTGTCTGACAGACAAATTAAGCTGATTGAATTCATGCAACGCTTTGGTGGTCTGTCTATGCCCGACGCCAAAGAAATTTTACCCATGGTTAGCGACGATACCATTTGGCGCGATCTCAAAAAACTAATGGAAGATGGTGTTGTCAAAAAGCACGGTTCTACCAAAGGCGCCTACTACGGTCTCACCGAATAAATTAAACTTAATCATTTCCTATTTCAAGTCTTCTTGTAGTCTTCATCCAACCACAGCCAATACTACTTTTGATGATAGTATCTGTGCCTGTAGAAGAAAAAACTTTTACCCTGTAACCACCATTTTCCGTTTCCCTTTTTTCTACCAAAACATCTACTTGACCGTCTCTATTTATACACAATCCGATACTCTCCACCCCATAAGGTAATAACTCTTTAGATAAATTTCTTCTACCTTCCTGACAAGAAGGTATTAAATTTTCCATCATAAAAAATTTATATTCTCGAGAAACGCCCGGACCCCCTTCTACTAAAATAGCCTTTATCATTATAATTTTATTATACAAATGATTTTTCTATTTTCAACCAGAAAAAAACAAACCAATCCCGTTCGTAATTCGTTTTAATGAATTTATATTTGTTTCAAGTATTTTTTGTAGCTATTCCTAAATCTTAAATCTTACTTCTTAAATCCTTTTTGTAGCTTCTCTTTGGTTATAATACCTTATGATCACTCTAGATAGTCTAGATTTAAAATCCATGTCTGTTACCAAGCTTGGCGAGCTTTTGATTGAGGCCAAAAAAGCCTACTACACCTCCGATAAGCCTATTATGGACGACCACACCTACGATACCCTCGAAGCTGTTTTAAAACAGAAAAATCCCCACCACCGTTTATTTACCAAAGTCGGCAATTCCAATTTTGACACTGGTTTTGACAAAAAACACCACAGTTTCGTTTTAGGCTCTCAAAACAAAGTCAGCTCCTTTGACGATTTAGTTCATTATTTCCAGCTTAAAAAAATCCCTCAAAACACCAAGTTTGTAGTTCAACCTAAATGTGATGGTCTGTCTCTGGAAATCGAATACAAAGACGGTCGGATGGTTGATGCCATTACCAGAGGAGACGGTCTAATAGGGGACGTCATTACCCAAAACGTAGTCAAAATGCAAAATTTTAAACATACTTTACCTCTGTCTTTTACCGGTTCTATTCGTTTCGAAATCGTTGTTACTCAAACTGACTTTAAAAAACTAAACCAAATCTCTTCCGATGGCTATACCAACCCCCGCAACGCTGCCTCCGGCATCTCCCAGCGCTTAGATAGTCAATACAGCCAATTTTGTACCCTTTTAGCTGTCGACCTTTTTTCACCTCACCAGTCTTTTCAGACAGAAACTGACCAAATCGATTATCTGAAAAAACTAGGTATTAAAGTTGTTGATACTTTTTACTGTCAAAACTTCGACCAAATCGAAAAAATCTACCAGGACTTTTTAACCAAAAGAGTTAATTATCCCTTTGACATAGACGGCCTTGTTATCAAAATTGATGACATAGCTCTTCAAAAGCAGCTCGGATCCAAAAACAACCGTCCCAAACACCAAGTTGCCTATAAATTTCCCTCAGACTCCACTCAATCCCAAGTCTTATCAATTGATTGGCCTACCGGTCCTCTTGGCACTATTACCCCAGTGGCCCAAATTGACCCAATTTTAGTCTCTGGTGCCACTATCTCTTTTGTCTCACTTGCCAATCTTGATCAAATTCAAAAGCTCAATTTAAATGTTGGCGATATAGTTGAGGTTTCTCGCCGTGGCGATGTCATCCCTCATATTGAAAAGGTTATTTCCAAAACGACTTCAGGCTCAGCTACCCCTCCCCAAAACTGTCTTGCCTGCCACACTCCCTTAGTCTTTGACAACAAGTTCTTAAAGTGTCCAAACTCTTTATCTTGCCCGGCTCAAACTCTTGGCCAGCTTAACCTCTTTTGTAAGGTTTTAGACATCAAAGGTATCTCCTCCAAAACCATAGAAAAGCTTCATCAGGCTGGCTTAGTCAACAAACCGGGTGATTTTTATACATTGACAGCCATCGATATATCAAAATTAGATAATCTTGGCGACATTTCAGCCAAAAATATCATTAGCCAAATTCAGGCCAAAAGGCACCTTGATTTACTTTCAATTTTTCACTCCGCCTCAATTCCCAACTTTAGCAAGGCCCGTATCAAACAGCTTATTGACGCTGGCTTCAATACTCCTCAAAAATTACTCAACTTATCCCTAGCTGACCTCGAAAATCTACCCGGCTTCAAAGTCACCTTAGCTCAAAAAATTGTCACTGGTATCAGTCTACGTCGGCCAGCAATCGAATCCATCCTGTCTCAGGTAACCGTTAAGCAAACCTCATCTTCTACCAAGCTTAAGGGGTTATCAATCTGCATTACAGGCTCCCTTTCTCAGCCCAGAAAAGATATCGAAAAACTCATCGTCGATAATGGTGGTAAACTAAGCTCAAATGTATCTTCAAATACTAGCTATCTGGTTATCAATGACACTTCCTCAAACTCATCTAAATTCATCACTGCCAACAAGCTTGGTATCCCTATTATTTCAGAACAAAAGTTATTAAATCTTATCAATCAATAAATCTATATATTAAACCATATCTTTATGTATAAAATTATAAATTTAACCGTTAGCAGACTCACCAAGAGAGTGCTAATACAAAGCCTAATTTAGATTTACCCTATACATAGGCAATACATATGTACAAACTTTTAGTCGGTTTAGGAAATCCGGGCAAAGCTTATCAAAACACCCGTCACAATCTGGGTCGTGTTTTAGTAGAAAAATACGCTAAGTTACATGGTATCAAGCTGCTCAAAAAACCCAAGTTAAACGCCCTCATCGGCCAAACTAGGGTAGGGGATTGGAGTCTAATTTTAGCCCTACCTACAACCTTTATGAATCTATCAGGTCAAGCAGTTGCCAAAATCGCCAATTTCTACAAAATTGACCCGGAAAATATCTACATTGCCCACGATGATCTGGATATAGGGGTAGGGGAGTCAAAAATCCAAATAGACCGAGGCCCGGCCGGCCACAACGGCATTAAATCTATTATTGATCATCTAGGTACCCAAGCCTTTTGGCGCCTTCGCATTGGTATTGGTCACCCTCAAGACAACATGCCAACCGAAGACTACGTCCTCATGCCTCCAACCAAAGACGAACAACTCCAACTAAACAACGTCATCAACGAAATGTTGGTTAAAATAGATACTATTTTCACAGTAAAGCTAAAGTCATCCTGAGCGTAGCGAAGGACCTCCTTTGGATTGTTGTCCCAACTTAGTTACTGCACTACCAAAGTCATCCTGAGGCGGAGCCGAAGGACCTCCTTTGTTTATCCTGCCAACTATTTTAATTTACAGCCAAAATCAACCCAATCCGGATTAGTCTTCTCAATCAAACCTACCTTAAATTTTCTTGTCTTGCCTTTTATATACTTCTCCATTTTGATGGCCTCTCTGACATCCTCATATTTCTCAATATATACCAACTTATTGACTTTGTACTGCCTTGTAAAACCATCATGTAACCCATTTTTGTGTTCCCAGTATCTCCTTTGGATATTATTTGTTACTCCTGTATACAAGACTTTATTCGACTTATTAGTTAAAATATAGACAAAATAATATTTCATCTAAATACTATTTTATACACTCTGGGCTTGTAGTTAAACGGTATAACATACCCTTCGCATGGGTATATTCCGGGTCCAATTCCCGGCAAGTCCACAATTAAAGACCATATTGATATCTATCGATATATACAAACCTACCACAGTAAAGACTAATTTCACAGTAAAACCAAAGTCATCCTGCCTGTCCCGATAATAACATCGGGAAGCGTAGCGAAGGACCTCCTCATTCTATCCCAAATACTATATAATTTTAAATACACACCTTCTTAACGGAAACTTGCCAAAACTGTCTTTATATAGATACTTCTAATTGCCCCCTTTCAAGACCACCTGATCCCGAAAAATCGCCCTATTTAAATTATTTAGATCAAAGTAACCTAAACTTTCAAGTCAGAGCCCATCAAATTGTTTTAGGGCAAAGTGAAAATTGTTTTCAAACGCGTTATACTATTCCATGAAGAGCTTTTCAATAAAAGAAACTTTTATGATTCAGCTTTTATCTATGGTAGTCGTTGCCGCCAGCATCATCATTCTTACCTTCATCTAATGACAATATACTCTGAAGATATTAACCCCTACGATTTATCCGACGTTGCTCGCGTACAAAGAGCTCTTCAGGCAGGACAAATTATTATTCCCCGCCAAGGACCCAGACCCCCAAGACAATGGGCAATTACACCAGATACAACTCATGAACCGCAAAGCCAAACCGACACAACTCGCAGACCAGCTTGAAGTTTTTAAAAAGACTCTTGTCAAACGCCAAAAATACGTTAAAAAGGAATTTCAGGCCTACGGCCTTCAACTAGCCGAAGAACTCCACGATTGGAAAAACCGCTCACTCTATATCCGCCTGGCTAAAAACGAAGATAGACAAATCTTAGAAAAAGCCAGGTTGTTTATTAAAGACCAAAATCCCGGTACTATAAAAACTCCCTACAAACTATTTATGTGGAAGCTCAAGCAATTGCGAACTACCACCAAAGCTGATAAAATCAAAGACTAATGTTTCACAACAAAACAAAGTTTACTATACTATTCCTATGCCTGTTTGGCCTGCTATCTATTCAGGGTCTCAAAGCTCTTCAAGCCAACACTGACGAAAAATACAATCCCAAAACAGACAAATTAATTACTCCCACTAAGAAAGATATTCAGGATGTTATTACTCTGGCTGGCTTTGTCGATGCACAAGATCTTGCCACCCTCCGTTTTCAGACATCAGGCAAACTGGCCTGGGTCGGTGTCAAGGTAGGGGATAGAGTCAAAAAATGGCAAGCCATTGCCTCTCTTGACAAGCAAGACCTCACCAAAAGATTTCAAAAACAAGCTAACGATTATCTGACCAACCGCTCTACCTTTGAAGATCTTCAAGATCTTTACCAATCCACCCGAGACAATCATTTAGTTACCGACGAAATTCAGCGCATTTTAGATAGACAACAGTATTCTCTTAATAATGCTGTTCTGGATTATGAATTAGCCGATTTAGCTGTTAAATATGCCACCATTTCTTCTCCCATAGACGGTATTGTTACCAAAATTGACACTCCCAATCCTGGTGTCAACATTAGTCCCAGCACCGGCGATTTTGTCATTGTTAACCCCTCTACTGTCTTTTTTAGTTCTGAAATTGACGAAGAGTATGTCAACCAAATCAAAATTGGCCAACCAAGTTTGGTTACCGTCGACTCAGTTTCAACCGACCCCATAGATTCAGAAATTTACTACATCTCTTTTTTACCTATTACCGGAAAAAGTTCAACTGTTTATCAGCTCAAATCCAAGCTCAATGTTGACAACAGTGACTTAAAATACCGCCTAGGTATGAACGGAGACGTTAAAATTGTTTTAGACCAGGCTACTGATGTTTTGACTGTCCCTATAGAGGCTTTAATTGACAAAGATTTCCAAACATATCTATTAGTTCTGGAGAGTAAAACAACTAAATTGATTCCGGTAACTACCGGCATCGAAACGGATACCGATATTGAGATAAAACAAGGTTTACAGGGAAATGAACAAATCATCATCAAAGGCTAATACCATTCTAAAACTTGAAAAAGTCACTAAAACCTACAACACCAGTACCGTTGCTTTTCATGCTATAAAAGATATTTGTCTGGAAATAAAACAAGGGGATTTTATGGCCATTACCGGAGCATCTGGTTCTGGTAAATCCACCCTTATGCACATTATTGGCTTACTTGATAGACCTACATCTGGCCAAGTTATTCTGGAAGGCAATGATATTTCTACTCTCAATCAAACCAAGCTTGCTCAACTAAGAAATAAGACCTTAGGTTTTGTTTTCCAACAATTCAACCTTCTTGCCAAAACCTCATCTTTGGAAAACGTCATTTTACCCTTACTTTACTCAGATGTTCCCCAAAAAGACAGGTCTAATCTTGGTAAAGTCATGCTTGAAAAAGTCGGTCTAGCAGATAAAATGAAAAATTTTCCCAGCCAATTATCTGGTGGTCAGCAGCAACGGGTTGCCATAGCCAGAGCTCTTATCAACAATCCCAAAATTATCCTGGCCGACGAACCCACCGGAAACTTAGATAGTAAATCGGGTAAAGCTATTATGTCTCTCTTTCAAACACTACATCAGGAAGGTAAAACTATTGTATTAGTTACTCATGATCCTAAAGTTGCCGTAGCCGCCAAAAAAATTATAACCCTCAAAGACGGTAAAATTATCTCTCAAAAATGTTAAAACCAACTTTAAGTGAACTATTTAATTCTAGTTTTAGATCAATTCTAAAAAATAAAGCCAGAACTATCCTAACCTCTCTGGGTATCATTATTGGCGTTAGCTCAGTCATTTTACTCACTTCTATTGGCAATGGCCTTAAAGCTTATGTCTCAGATCAATTTGACCAATTGGGTGCCACCACTATTTTTGTTTCCCCCGGACAAATTTTCAATAGTCAGGGAGGTTTCAACCGGGGAGGCGCATCGGCTCTTATCAGCCGTACTTTTGACCAAAGGGATATCAGAAATCTTACTAGACAGCTTCGGGGCTACATCTCTTCTATTGTCCCCAGCAATCAAACTCCCATAAAAATTAGATATCAGAGCCAAGAAGAAGATTCCACTATGCTTGGTACCACAGCTGACTATCCCAAAGTCGGTAACACTAATTTAGATTCCGGCAGATGGTTTACCCAATTAGAACAAGACAAAAAAGATAAAGTTATTGTCCTAGGTTTTGGTATTGCCCAAAATCTTTTCGGCCAAACTAATCCGGTCAACAAAAAAGTAATTATTGATGGTTCGTCTTTCAAAGTTGTAGGGGTTGCTGAAAAGCAGGGTAATACTTTTGGCGGTCCGGACTTTGATAGCTACACTTTTGTACCACTTGACACTCTCCAAAGTATCACCGGAAATACCTCTATTCAATCCATGAATATCAAAGTCAAAGACAAAGACCAGATCGATCAGGCCATCAAAATTACCCAAGATACTTTATCTCAAAGATATGACTCTGACACTTTTTCTGTTTTTGATAGTTCCCAGCTTTTAAGTAGTATTAATTCCATACTAAACACCCTGACTGTTGCTCTTGGTGGTATTGCCGCCATATCTTTAGTTGTTGGCGGTATCGGTATCATGAATATTATGCTTGTTACTGTTACTGAGCGGACTCGGGAAATTGGTTTAAGAAAAGCTGTCGGAGCTTATCCTCGGGCTATTTTACTTCAATTTCTTTTTGAAGCCGTCATTTTATCTTCAGTTGGAGGCCTAATTGGAATTTTAATTGGATTTACCGGCAGCTTTTTTATCAACAAATTTTTTCCATCCACAATCACTCTTAATTCAATTTTATTAGCCTTTGGAGTTTCCTTTATAGTCGGCATTATTTTTGGTGTTGCTCCAGCCAGGAAAGCTAGCAAGCTTGATCCCATTCAAGCTCTCAAATACGAATAATCATGCTAGTATTAATAAAGTGATTCAATCAAAAAAAGCTGTCATATACACCACTCCCGCTCTCTTAATGATTTTTTTATTTTGGTTATTTCAAAAGTATTCATTTGTTTTTTTTATTGAGTTAATTTTAGGTTTTATCATTGGCAATATTATTTTAGAGCTAGATCATCTTGTTTACTGGTTTGTGATTAACCCTAAAAGCCAGGAAAGCCAAATTGCTCAAAAATTAGTTAAGGAATTTAATCTAAAAAAGCTTTACAACTTTTATCTTCAGACCAAAGATTTTCACAAAACCCTTATTTTTCACCATTTCTATACTCAAGTTGCCCTAATTATCATTTCCATTTTTGTCCTGACTTCTTCAAACATTGTCACCAGTCGCTCCTTAATTTTTTTCACCAACTTAAATCTTTTTATCAAGCAAGTTTTTAGCTATACCGAAGGTAAATCTCAATTTCAATCTTGGCTGTTTGCCCGTATGCCCAAACAAGTATCACCAAATAGTTTAATCTATTATCTTGGGGTTCTGGCCATCCTCAACTTTTTCTTTCTTGCTAAAATGATTAGTCTATGAACATCAACACTTTTCTTTTAGAAGAAGCCCAAAATTATATGGTCCCTCTCCAAGTCGAGTTATTAGAAGATTTAGGTCGTCTTTCTCAAATCATCAACGGTTCAAATTTCCACGACTATTCCTTTATAATCGCCCCCTTATCCAAGGCTTATGAGGGCTTTCTAAAAGATTTCTTTCTAAAAATTAATATAATCAATCAATCTCAATATCAAAGCGATCGTTTTCGGGTTGGTAAAGTTTTAAATCCCAGTCTCAGATATAAAAGATTTTCTGTTTTCCAAAAATTAGCTGATATTAGTCCTCAAGGAGAAGAATTGGCCGAAACTCTTTGGACCGCCTGGAAACATGGACGTAATAAAGTTTTTCACTACTTTCCAGGTGAAACCGAAAATATTAAAAAAGAAGAAGCCGTTGATAAGATAAATGGTCTTCTACAAGCCATCGTCACCGCCGGTAAATTTCTTCACGACAATCAAAACCATAAATACTAATGTATAATATCCCATGGCACAAATAGATTGGAAAATAAATTATCAAGGTAAAACTTATTATTGTCGGGGTTCCTCGACAACTGATGTATTTTATTCTCCAATATTTGAAAACTTAGAAGACTATAAAAATTGGATTAAATCCGAACCCCTATTTGAATACGAGGATATTGTTATTAATGACGATACCCACACCCAATCTAAAAAAGCCATAAATACTTTACTTTCAGGCCAAATCCCCGGTCAAGTTGAACTACAAAACCTTTTCTCTCTTTACAATTTTTGTTTCAAATTAGGCGAAGCACGGCAGGCAATTAATACAGAAGAAGACATTATCAATCAAATGACAAAATTATCAATAACTGTCGATGGTTTTAAACAAAAATACACATCCATTCATGATCTGTTGTACAAAGAACATCTTGTTCTGGTTAATGACCCAAATTATCTCAAATTAGCCGGCTGGTATTTACAAGCGGTTTTTACAAAAAGAAAAATATTTGACAATCTTTCGCTTCCGGAGTTGTACAACTTCAACGTTCAACCGGAAAATAAAATATGACCAAAAAAATAGTTATCAATCAAGATAAATGTATCGGTTGCAATACCTGTCCACTACTAGATCCCAATCATTTCGAATTAGATCAAAATACTTACAAAGCCAAGGTTAAAAAACAGCCAGAAAAGATTACCGATGACATCCAAAATACAATTGCTTCTTGCCCCGTTGGCGCCATTACATTAGAATAGTCCCATGCGCAAATTAAAAAAATATATCAAAATAAAAAGTCACGTCGCTTTAATCTTTTTAGCTCTCCTGACAGCTACTTCAGGTCTTTCTGGCTATTTTCTAGCTGGGGGTAGTGGAAAAGTTGCTGGTAGTGCCGTCAAAGCCACATCGGAAGTTGAAATTCAAAAGTCTTCTAAACCCGAACTTCAGTTCTATGTTATGAGTTTCTGTCCATACGGAAACCAAATTGAAAACGTTATCAGACCGGTTTTTGATCTGATTGGAGACAAAGCTGATCTTAAACCTCAATATATTTTTGATAAAGTAGAAGGGGATTTAGCTACTTTTTGCCAAGGCCGTTCACCCGATCCTTCCATGTGTCAACAATTTATAGACAATGGCCAATTCCAGGGAACAGTTGCCGAATGTAGTGCCCTTATCCAAGAACAAGTTGCCAATTGCAAAGACGAAAAACAATATATCAAGATCGACAACAATTACTATACCGCCCTCCATGGTCGGATTGAAGCCAACCAACAAATCAGAGAAATCTGTGCTTGGAATTTAGCTGACAACCAAAAAGTTTGGTGGGATTTTGTAGGTAATGTCAACACCAATTGTACCAGCACTGACGCTGACACTTGTTGGCAGGAGCAAGCCAAAACAGCCGGCCTTGACACTGACAAAATTACTGATTGTTTCAACAATCAAGCCAAGGATATTATTGAAGCCGAAATTGCCCTAACCACTAAAAATAATATCTCTGCTTCTCCTACGCTTCTCTTAAATGGGGTTGAATTCCCACCTCAAACTGCTTACACCCAAGATGGCACAGGCGCTCTCAAAGTCAACGATACTGTCATCAAACAAGCCGACTTCCGTACTCCGGAGGGTTTAAAACAGGCTGTTTGTTCAGTCTTTAATAGAAAACCAGCTGATTGTAAAACCACTCTAGAGACCAGCCAGGATACCGCTGCCCCTAGTGCTGGTGGTTGCTAAAATGACCAAGCTTAACGCTGATCAAATTAGAAAGAGCCATCCAAACACTGCTAAAAAACAAATTAATTCTATCAATAGAAATCCGATTGTCTTAGTTTTAGATAACGTCTTAGACACCTACAACATTGGTAGCTTTTTTAGACTAGCCGATGCCATAGCCGCTCAATCTATTTATATCTGTGGTCCCACTGTTACTCCACCAAACATAAAAATCCATCGGTCGTCAATCGGCACTTGGAAATGGATCCATTGGCAACACTATCAAAATACAATTGATTGTATAAACGATTTAAAAAAACAAAACTACTCTATAGTCAGCTGTGAATTAGCTAAAGACAGTATCCTATATAATAAAGCTAAATATACAGCTCCTTTAGCTTTGATTGCCGGTAATGAATCAACCGGAGTAAGTCCGGAAATTTTAAAATCTTCTGATCTTATTGTAAAAATACCAATGCATGGTATTAACAAATCTTTAAATACTCTGACTGCCACCTCAATTATTGCCTATCAAGCTCTGTCTACCATAAATAAATCGGTATTTTAGGCCATATATAATATATAAATTATTTATAAAATAATGCCTATTTATAGGTTAAATCATCCTATTGTAAACTCAAAAAAACACTGCTAGAATGATTAATATCAACTATTTTTTATATATAAAACCTATAATTATTTTAATAAATGTCCAAAGATAACAAATACACTAGCGACCAAATCATCGTCCTTGAGGGTCTTCAGCCTGTCAGAAAAAGACCAGCTATGTATATAGGCTCCACCGACACCAGGGGACTACATCACTGTCTGACAGAAATAATTGATAATTCTATCGATGAAGCCTTAGCCGGTTTTGCCAAAAACATCTGGATTCTAATCCATCCAGACAATTCTGCCACAATCGCCGACGACGGTAGGGGATTTCCTATCGATATTATGCCCAAATACAACAAACCAGCCGTTGAAGTTATCTTAACTACCCTTCACTCTGGAGGTAAATTTGAAGGCCAAGCTTACAAAGTTTCGGGTGGTCTTCACGGAGTGGGTGCAGCCTGTGTCAATGCCTTATCATCTAATTTTCAAATTGAAGTCAGAAGAGACAATAAAATTAATTACATGGAATTTTCTCAAGGTAATGTCTTAGAAAGCCTCCAGACTATCGATCAAAGTAGAGTAGGGGACTTAGAAAAAATTGTTCCCAAACACATCGATGGTACCACAGTTACTTTCAAGCCAGATTCCGAAATTTTCAAAGAGCATATAATTTTTGACAAAAAAATAATTTTAAAATCCCTAAAAGATAGGGCTTATTTAACCTCAAAAATTTATTTCCACTTTTACGACCAAAGAGATGGTACTCAAAGGCACTTTTATTTTGAAGGTGGCATTATTTCGCTTATCAAAAGTCTAAATAAAAAACAAAAAGTGCTTCACTCTCCAATTTATCTTAAGGGTAATTCTGAAAAAGACGGTATTGAAGCTGAAATAGCTATTCAATACAATGACTCCTTCAAAGAAAACACACCCTCTTACGTCAATATTATTAATACCACTGAAGGTGGTACCCATTTATCAGGTTTCAAAGCTGCTCTTACCAGAAGCATAAAAGATTACGCCACCAAATACGAATTAATTAAAGCTAAAGATGACAAAATCGATGGAGAAGATACCAGGCAAGGCTTAACAGCTGTCATTTCTCTAAAAATGCCCAGCCGGGAGCTTCAATTTGAAGGTCAAACCAAAAGTAAACTTGGCAATAGCGAAGTTTACTCAATAGTATCAAAAATTGTTAAAGACGAGCTCGATACCTATTTTGAAGAAAATCCAGCTGTAGCCAAAATTATTATCGGCAAAACTTTATTAGCCATAAAAATTAGAAAAGCGGCCAAAGCGGCCAAAGACGCAATTATGCGCAAAGGTGCTTTCGATTCTCTAGGATTACCTGGAAAATTAGCTGACTGTCAATCAAAAAAACCTGAAGATTCAGAGCTTTTTGTAGTTGAAGGAGATTCTGCCGGTGGTTCTGCCAAACAAGGCCGCGATAGAAAATTCCAGGCTATTTTACCTCTTTGGGGAAAAGCTATTAACACAGAGGATCTAAGTCTGGATAAAATTGTTAACAGTAGCAAACTCAAAGATTTTATAATTGCTCTTGGTATGGGTATAGGCGACAGTGCCGAACCAAACAAGCTCAGATACCATCGCATTATTTTAATGTCCGATGCCGATGTTGACGGAGCTCACATTTCCACCCTTTTGATGACTTTTCTTTATAGACATCTGCCTTCAACTATTGAAAAAGGTCATCTATACATTGCTATGCCCCCTTTATATAAAATAAATCAAGGTAAAGTTAAAAAATATGTCTACACCGAAGAGGAAAAAGAAGATTATATTAGACAATTAGATCAAACTAAAAAAATAGATATTCAAAGATACAAAGGTCTTGGAGAAATGAACCCTCAACAGCTCTGGGAAACTACCATGGACCCCAAAACTAGATTATTAAAACGGGTTACTATTCACGACGCCCAAAATGCCGACGACACCTTTAGAATTCTTATGGGCTCAGAAGTGCCACCTAGACGTAAATTTATTCAAACTAGAGCTCACATGGCCCAGCTTGATATATAAATATGAAAAAAACACCACAAGATTATCACGATCGGGTCTCGCAAGCAGGCAAAATCATTGATGTAGATATAGTTCCAGAGATGGAAAAATCTTATCTTGACTATGCCATGTCCGTTATCGTTTCCCGTGCCCTACCCGATGTTAGAGATGGTCTCAAACCCGTCCAAAGAAGAATTCTTTTTGCTACCAATCAAATGGGGTTAACTTTCAAAGCCAAATATAGCAAATCAGCTAAAATTGTCGGAGAGGTTTTAGGCAAATACCATCCCCATGGTGATTCCTCCGTCTATATGGCCATGGTCAGAATGGCTCAGCAGTTTTCCCTTCGCTACCCCCTCATCCAAGGACAAGGTAATTTTGGTAGTATCGATAACGATCCACCAGCCGCCATGAGGTACACCGAGGCCAAAATGAGCAAAATTAGCGCCGAACTAATTGCCGATATTGACAAAGAAACTGTCAGTACTATGGACAACTTTGACGGCACCATCCAAGAGCCAACAGTATTACCTAGTAAAATTCCCAATCTTCTACTAAATGGAGCCGATGGTATTGCTGTCGGCATGGCTACCAAAATTCCTCCCCACAATTTAAAAGAGATTTGTTTAGCTATCAACCATTTACTTGATCACTGTACTCTGGAAATTCAGACCGAAGATGATCAAATTCCAAATCTTAAAAAACCAAAACTGACTACCAGAGATATCGTTCTCGAACCAGTTTATCAGCTTGAAAATCAAAAGTTTGATTTGGAAAGCAGTTTACCAGTTGAAGAGCTGATCCAATTTGTCCAAGGCCCAGATTTTCCCACTGGTGCTGAAATTTATGGTAAAACTGGCATCGTTGAAATGTACAAAACTGGTCGTGGTAAATTTATGATCAGAGGCAAAGCCAAAATTGAAGAAACCAAAAAAGGCAGACAACAAATCATCATTACCGAAATTCCATACCAGGTTAACAAAGCCGATTTAGTTTTAAAAATTGCCGATTTAGTCAGAAATAAAAAAATCAAAGGCATATCAGATCTAAGAGATGAATCCGATAGGAAAGGTATTAGAATTGTTATTGAGCTCAAGAAAATCGGCCGACCAAAGTCAACTCTTAACAAAATCTACAAATTTACTCCTTTGCAGACTTCTTATAGCAGTAATATTATTGCCCTGGTTGATAACCGTCCTCAAACATTAAATCTTCGTCAACTACTTCTATATTTTCTCCGTCACCGGGAACAAATCGTCAGAAAAAGAACCATATTCGAACTAAAAGGGGCCAAAATCAGATCCCACATTTTAGAAGGTTTAAAAATCGCCCTGGACAATCTTGACCAAGTTATTGCCACCATCAAAAAATCGCCCACAGTCGAGGAAGCTAGACTTAATCTTATCAATAAATTCAATCTTACCGATCTTCAAGCTGACGCTATTTTAGAAATGCAGCTAAGAAGACTGGCAGCTCTTGAGGTTCAAAAAATCGAAGACGAATATCAAGCCTTAAAACTGACCATAGAAGACCTTACCTCGGTTATCACCAAACCTGAAAAAATGATTGCCATTTTAAAACAGGAAAACCAATATATTCAAGACACATACCAGGATAGTCGCCAGACTAAAATCTATAGTCGGGAGCTTGAACAATTTAATGAAGAAGATCTCATCCCCAACATTCCCGTCATTATCACCGTTACCAAAACCGGTTATATCAAAAAAGTACCCAAAGAAACTTACCGCTCTCAAAAAAGAGGCGGTAAAGGAGTAGTCGGTATGGTCACCAAAGAAGAGGATGAAATTGAAAGTGTTATGTCCGTAGACAACCACGACGACCTTCTCTTCTTTACCAACAAGGGAAAAGTCTTTAAAAGTAAAGTTTACGAGCTGGAAGAAAGCAGCCGCCAATCTAAAGGGCAGGCTATCGTCAACCTTATCGATATTAAGCAAGACGAACAAGTCCAAGCTGTTTTACCCATTAATGGCAAAGATAGCAATGTCAAATTTATTCTTTTAGCCACCAACAAAGGCATCGTTAAAAAGACTAATCTTAATAAGTTTAACAACATCCGCCAATCAGGTTTAATTGCCATCAATCTCGATCCCCAAGATCATCTCTGTTGGGCCAAACACACCAGCGGCTCCGATGAAATCATTATGGTTACCCAAAATGGTAAATGCATTCGTTTCAAGGAATCCGACATTAGACCAATGGGCAGAAACACCAAAGGAGTTAGGGGTATCAACCTTAAACCGGAAGATAGTCTAGTTGGTCTAAGTATAATCGATTCTCACATTATTGAATCTAAGCACAATCACAAAACTTATTGTGACCTTTTAGTTGCCACTAACAATGGCTTGGGTAAACGCACCAATATCTTCCAGTATCCAATCCAAAAAAGAGGTGGTTTTGGTGTTAAAGTTGCCAACATCAACCCCAAAACAGACCAAATATCTGTTGCTCAAACCATCACCCATGACGACCATTTTGTTATTCTTGTCTCCAAAAAAGGTATAACCATCAAATTGCCATTAAAAAATATTCCCCGTCTAAACCGCAACACCAAGGGTGTAATTTTAATGAGGTTTAAGACAAATTCTGATAAGCTATCTACCTTAACAATTACCAAAAAAAACAAGCTGGCAGACGAAAGCCAGACTCAGGACAAGCAAAATACTTAAAACTATAAGACCAAATCTGGTTCATCTAACCTTTTAGCAGTCTTATAAATCATTTGCTAACTAAGGGTCAAATTTAGTTTTAAGGGCAAATTTAGGCAATATTTACAACGGTAAAAAAGTCCTATTCAATATATAACCGTTTTTCCAATAAAACTAAAATATAGCCAAATAGGGCTAAATATTATGAGCCATACAAATAAATTATTATAAGACATATTTTATTTAGGGGCTAAAGACAGGGTAGGGGAGTCAGACAAATTATTCAATATTACCACTATGAAATTTGTCGTGAACTTCCTTCAATCTCTTATCTGTTACATGGGTATAAATTTGCGTAGTAGATATGTTTTTATGACCCAAGATCTCTTGAACACTTCTCAGATCCGCTCCTGATCTTAGTAGATCTGTTGCCATAGAATGCCTCAAAGTATGAGGGGTAGCATCAATTGGCAATTTGGCCTTTTTAACATATTTCTTAACTATCCTCTGGACTGATCTTGGCGTCAATCTCAGCTTGTCGTCATCAGTGGTCAAATCCATCCTACCTGAATATCTGATAAACAACGGTTTGTGCTTATCAACCCTGGTTCTCAAGTACCTGTCAAGATATATGCAAGCCTCCTTCGATATAAACACCACTCTGGCTGTACCTCCTTTTCCTATAACTCCAAATTCTCTCGATTTTAAATTTATCTTATCCCTGTTTAGTTTGGTCAACTCCGACACTCTTAAACCCGTCGAAAACAACAGCTCCAAAATACACCTGTCTCTCAAGCCCGTTTTGGTAGACAATATTGGCTGGTTAAGTAGTCTTTTCATTTGGTCACTGTCCAAAAATTTTAGTGAGCCGGATTTGTATTTTGGTACATCCAGCTTTTCCGGCTGAAGTACCTTTTTATAATCATTTTTAATCAGCCACTTCAAAAACGATCTCAGGCATATTATGTAATACCCCTGAGTCACCATCTTAAAAGTCTGTCTATTAAGATATAATCTAAAACCCCTGACACTATCTGCATTTATATCTTGGATATCCAAACTATCTTTATTTAAATGACTTTTTAAAAATTCTATTAAACTACTTAAGTAGTGATCATAGTTTCTGATAGTCAGACTAGAGCAGTTTTTCTCGATTTCCAAATGCTCTAAAAATTTCCTTTTTAAAAGCTCAAGGTTTTCATTTCCATCCATTATCTATTGTAACTCAACTAGATAAGTACCGTTATATTAGAAATAAACGCCTTAAAAAGGCTCTGGTGAAGTCGAATTATTTTTACCCTATTTTTAGGTTTATTTATAGTATATTCTTAAATTTTGATAGTGGGGAAGTCTGATAGGGGTCGACAAAGCTAAAAAAACAGCCAAAGGGATTTTTGGGGAAACCAGTAAAAAGAGGTATTTATTATTTATTTATTAAATTAAATAACTTGTTTGATAATTGAAAATTGATAATTGTAAATTGATAAAAGGTCCTTCCCCACCTCCTTCAATTTGACGTAAGTCGCAAAAGATACATTGTGCGACATATAAAATATCAGTCTTTCACTCATAGGGTAATACTATTCTTCATTTATGTATAATTACCTCTTATCGCAGGATAATCTAATATAAATTCATAGCACAATACTGCTGTTCTATCCCTCTCTCTTACTACTTCTACCTACTTTTCCACATAGACTATATCATTCCGCATCACCAAAGCCAGACTATATCAATATATATCATTCGTGAAAACTATAGGATAGATTGTGAAAATAAAATATATATTATAGGAC
>DBRI01000013.1:0-5181 GCA_002306295.1 Patescibacteria group bacterium UBA1372
AGAAATCAACAACAGGCCCAGAAAATGTCTTAGCTACCAAACCCCTTTAGAAGCATTTACCAAAGAGTTAAAATGTTATCAATTTACTAAGAGGTGTTCGGATTCAACTTAGAATTCACATTTATGGTAAAATTTGGTATGGAGAAACAGAATAGAGTTAGGTTTTGGTTAAAAAGTGCAGACGAAGCTATGGAAGTAATGGAGTGGTTATTTAGGGGTAAAAAATATGCTGATAGTTTGTTTTATGGTCAATTGGTTTTAGAAAAAACAATAAAAGCTTTGTTTATCTCTAGAACTGATAAGTCACCTCCTTTTGTACATGACTTGGTTTTTTATTATTAAGCAAATAGACTTGGAAATAAGCCAGATAAGACTTAAAGAGCTTGAGGTGATAAGTGGTTTTAATATTAGTGCCAGATATGATGACTATAAAGAGTCATTTAGAAAGGTGGCGACAAGAGAATATGCTACAAAATATATAAATATTATTAAGGAGATCAAATTATGGTTGGAAAAAGAAATATAGCTAAAATTACTTCTCAACTAGATAAATTTAAAAAAGAAATTAAAAAGATGGGGTATGTGGATGCAAAATATATTTTGTTTGGCTCTTGGGCTAAAGGAAAGCAAGGGGAATATAGTGATATAGATGTCTGCGTGGTGTCTAAAAAATTTAGTGGTAACACTTTTAAAGATAACCAAAAACTTCGGTTGGTGGCACTTGATATAAATGAATTAATTGAACCTGTGACTATGAGACCAGAAGATTTGGAAGATAAGTATGACAGTTTGGCGAGTGAAATAAGAAAATATGGAGTGGTGGTGTAGATTTTGGTACTTGAAAAGGGACTACTTTTGGGGTATATTTAACTATGATTTCAACTAATACAACCCAAATCAAACTTAATATTCCGGTGGCTTTAAAAGAGCAGGTGGAGGAGATTGCCAAATCCTTTGGTTATACCGTGTCGGCATATATTAGACATCTGGTGATGGAAGAAGCCAGAGAAAGGAAATATCCTACTTATGAAATGTCTGATAGGACTAAAAAGAGAATAGAAAGATCTTTGAGTGGAAAATCAAAGTTTGTTGAAGTGAAAAATATAGATGATTTTTTTGCTAAACTTTAATTGTGAAACTGGAATTTGATTCAGACTTTGTTGATGATTTGAAAAAGATTAGAAGAAGTGATCCAAAATTACTAAAAAGAGTTTGGGAGAAATTATCTTTTTTTGAAAAAAATCCAAAGCATTTGTCTTTAAGGTTACACAAATTATCTGGTTCTATGACAGATGTTTGGAGTGTATCGGTAAATAGAAAGATCAGGATGATTTTTTATTATAAAAGTGATGATGTGGCATATTTTGTTGATATCGGTAGCCATGATGAGGTGTATAGGAAGTAGAAACTAGTAATGAGTAATGAGTAGTCAGAGGTTAAACAGAGGAGGTCCTTCGCTATGCTCAGGATGACTTTGGTAAGAAAAGATAAGGAGTCAGTGGGGTTAATTATATTTGATGCCTTCGGCGGATAAACCAGAAGAAAGTTAAGGGAATTAATGCAAGTCCAGTAAACTCTAGAATTTGGGGCCAGAAGAGAATATAGATCTTTAGTTCGTTAGTACTTTGGTTCTTTAGTTCTGCGGGAAACTGCCAACCGTTGGCCCAGTTGTTGATTAAGACATGGTCTTTTAAGAATACTGGTTTTAGGCCATCAAAATAGAGGGCAAGCCAATCAGAATTGTAGGCTTGATAAAAAACTAGAGTGTTGGCTTGGTTTGCCTGATTGATAGAAACTTTATGAAAGTGAGGTAGGCTTTTGTTTATTGTTACTAGATAAAATTGGGTTTGAGGGATTAGGTTATTTTGATTGATGTTTGGTTGAGATAAATGATTTATGGGTAAGGGAATGATTGATATTTGTTCGATTTGACTTAATGAAGGGAAGTTGGCATAAGAAATTGCATTTATGTGGAGTTCGTAACCAATTTCTGTATCAAGAGGTGGAGATAGGAAATATTGCCATTTAAATTGATTTGAGGTGTGGAGTTGATTATCAATATTACAGATAAAGCTGTAGTTGTTTTTAAGACAGATTCGAAGAGGTAGTCCTTTTATATATTTTGATTTAATGGCTATGATGTAAGCGGATTGGTGATTTAGACTAGATAATTTAAGGCTTGTACCTTGAGTACTATTAAGACTTGAGAAGTTTATATATTTACCATCTGAACTTAAGGATAGATTGAGATTACTTGGATTGGTATTTTTGATATCAAGGGCTGAAAAATTGACGCCCTTGTTTTGGATGGTTGTAGTGTCGGTAGTGTTTTGGAAAGGGAATACTATTTTTTGGACTTGGTCATTTATGAAGTTATCTGAATTAGTTTTTATAAATGAAATACCAATAAAGCCGTCTTGGTCGGCAGAAGAAAGATTAGAAGAGGTGTTGTTTATAGATAATGTGTTTTGGTTTGGGGGTAGTTTTAGGGTAACGGATTGATAAGATTTGGGTAGGTAAGGGGCTAAAGTAATGCTTTGATCTTGAGAATTGAAATAGGTATCGACAGCAATAATATCTTGGTTTGGTTGGATTGATAAATTGGGTTGAGGAGGTAAATTTATTGTCCAGAGGTTGTTTTGATAAGAAATATCTAAAACTTGAGGGTCGATGGTTTCATTTTGTAAAAGAAGGTTTCTTAGTGGATAGATAGTATCGGGTTTGGAAGATGTTTGGTAAGTACCATTTTGAAAATAAGCCATGTCTTTGGTGGATTTTTGATAAATGGGTCCAATATCGTTTTGGATATTGGCAAGAGTGATTAGAGGTTGGTTTTGATTGATTTGATAGATATGAATATTATCAAAGGCAGTAAGACTTTGGATAAGATTTTCATTTACTAGGGTATCTAAAATTTGTTTGATTTCGTATTTAAAGATAATCTGGGAAATATTTTTGGCTTGAGTGGAAATGAGACTTTCGTCCCAAAGAATATATTTAATGTTGTACTTTTGTATAGTTTTTATAAAATTTTGAGGGTTTTTGCCGTAGAGAGTATTGAAGAGTTCGAAATAAGCTTGTTCGTTTTGGAGACTCCAGCGATCAAAATCGCGATCTAATAAAGATTGATTTAAATTAAACCAAAGAAAGCCTGAGCCTTGATAATCCCAGTTGTAGTATTGCCAACCAGTGGGATTGTGAAGGGGTAGGGTAAGTATAGTACCTTGGCGTTGATTTTTAAAAAAAGTCCAAGTGTCAAAATATTTTTGAGGAATATTAACTTTAATTTTGTCAGAGATTAACTGATGTGGAGAAAGAATGGGAAAAGAGTAAATGAGAAGTAGACAGACTGTGGTAATAGTGACAAATTTGAGATTTTTTAATTTTGAAGTAATAAGTTTTAGGAAGAGGGTAAAGTAAATGACTAGAGAGTACTGATAAATAATTGAAACTTTAGTGTAAATAAATCTAAGGGTTTCTTTTAGGAAGGAGATTTTTAGGAGAAGATTGAAAAGGAAATTAAATGGCGGGGTGGTGTTGGCTAAAAGTATAAATGAGGGGATAAAAAAGGGTAGAGTGGCGAAAGCAAATGGATGTTTATTTTTAAGACCATAAATAAGACCAATGAGGCTAGCAGTAAAAAGGGTTAGGCCAATAATTTTGGTATCAAGTTTTTGAAGATGGCTGTTCCATGTTGGCATAAGGCTGGTAGCACGTGTTTGAGCAAAATCGTAGATTTCCCAGTTTAGATAGAAGCCTTTGTTGATAGAAGTGTCTGAAAGATTACCGGTTTGGCGGTTTCTGAGTAAAAATTCTTGAGAGTGAAGCTGGTTGCCTTTGAAATTTTGGGGAATGTGGCTACTGGTTTTTATAAAGTAAAGATTGGGAAGTAGCCAGTAGGAGTTTATAGCAAGGGTTAAGCCAATTAGGGTCAAGGCAATTTTTGGTTTAGTTTTAGAAAAATAGGTATAAATAAGAAGACTTACCGATAGGGCTAGAAAGAAGGGATACCAGAGGTGGGCGGCATAAGACTGTGGAGTGGAGAAAAAAGTAATTAAGCTAAAAACTAATAAATTTTTTTTAGTAGGATGGTGGATTGAAGAGAGAGCTAAAAGAATAATCCAAGGTAGAAAAGCGTATTGAGTGGGAAACATTTCAAAGGGAACAGTGAAGTGCTGGATGGTAGCAAGATTAAAAATATAAAAGAGAGAAGAGAGAAGGGCGATGGTTTGGGAATGCTTGTTTTTATTAAATATGAACTTAACAAGGTAAAAAATACCTAAAGGACCTAAGATAAAACAGAAAAAAATATAGGCATAACGGAGAAAATTTGTTGGTAGAAAAATATTTAGAAGCCATAAAATTAGGACTCGGGGGAGATCGGCCATGTGAGAGTGACCGGCAACTGCACCAAGGCCTTGCTCGCTACGCCAAAGGCCAAAGATTAGCCTTTTGAAATTGAGGGGGAAGTTTAATTCGGGGTGAAGAGTGTCCCAGCCGGTTAAATAAGTATCAGGAGTATAGTTTAGGGTACAAATAAAGAGGCTAAAAAGAACGATAGACAGAGGCAGAATATGTTTTTTAATGTATTTAATAAGCTTCACTATATATAGTTTATTCTAAGATTGTAAAAATCTAAACCTTTAATCGGAACAAAACCTGACCGAGATTTATCGAGGTGAGTGTTTTATACTAGTTTTAGATGTTTAAAAAAGCTAATAAATGGGATGTTTACTTGGTAATTGTTTGTACATTTCTGGTCTTTACTAATCTGGTTTGGTTGGGGTTGGATAAGAGACCACCTGGGTGGGATCAGGCGGCACATTTGAGAGTGGGATTTTTATTAAATGAGTATTTTTCTGGACAAGCAAGAGCGCCTTTTGGACAACTTTTGAGGGAGGCATACGGATACCCACCTTTGGTGCAAATAGTAGTAGGAATAATTACTTTGTTGGTTGGCTTTTCTGAAGATAAAGCAACTTTTGTAATCAGTTTGTTTTTGGTTGGTTTTTTGGTGGGTGTTTATAAATTAACTTACGAAATTTATAAATCAAAAAAGAAAGCCTTTTGGGCAAGTATGTTGACTGGTTTTTTACCAGTAACATATCAGCTGTCAAGAGAAATGCTTTTAGATTTGCCTTTGGCTAGCAGTGTGGTGTGGGGGGTGTGGTTTTTTATAAA
>DBRI01000013.1:5191-46056 GCA_002306295.1 Patescibacteria group bacterium UBA1372
TCTTTAATAAAACTTAATGGCTTTATCTACTATTTCCCTTTGTTTGTGTGGTTAGTGGGGGATATGGTAAAGAGGAAGAGATGGTTTTTAGTAGATGATTTATTTATTTATTTTTGTTTGTATTTGTTGGCAGTTGGTTGGTGGTGGGTAGTCAATTTTAGAAATATTTTTGCTTATTTGGGAGGATTGGCTGGTCAAGGAGAACCTCTAACTGATCCGATGAATTTAGTTAATTTTGATACTTGGATACATTATATAAGGCTATTTGCTTCTAACCAGGTGTTTTTTGTGCCTTTTTTGGTGGGAATGGGGGTAATAGGTTGGTATTTTTCCAAAAAGAGAATATCTGAAGAAGAAAAATTGCTGTTGTTTTTTGTGGGAGTTAATTATGTAGTATTTACAGTAATAAAAAATAAGGATTTTAGGTTTGTAACACCATTTTTAGTGCCTGTTTTTGGAGTGTTTTTAGCAAAGAGTTTGGCCTCTCTTAAGCAAAAAGGAGTATTTATAGGCGTTGCCTTACTGGCTTTTTTGATATTTACTTTTTTGATTAATTCTTTTGGGGTTCCGCTTAAAAATGGTATGTGTGGACAGGTGGATACCTTTTTGTTTGGAAATTTTTGTGCTTTGAATTTTACAGGCGATTATCCGGTTAAAAAATATAAACAGGAAGATTTCCCAAATGGAAAAATTGTATCTGATTTGATTGGAGATATTGGAGAAATAGATAGGCAGCAAAGGTTATTGGTATTGATTAATAGGGAAGAAATAAATCCAAATAATATTAGGTTTTATAAGGACCAGACTCCCAAGGGTGATAAATTTTACCCGTTTGCCGTACCTGAAATAAGTGGGTTTTCAAGTTTAGATGAGGTATCTAGTTTTATGAAAGATTATGAATATGTGTTGGTAGGGGAGAAAGATTTAGAAACAGCACCTTTTTACGCAATAAATCTAAATACTTACAATCAGGCTAGAGATTGGCTGTGGGAGAATGTAGAGGGTTATAGACAGATAGTAATGTATGAGATGTATGGGGGAAAAGAGCTGTATTTATTTAAAAAGATATAGCGTATTCGCCCTTATGGGGACTCGTCAGTACAGTGCTTTTTAACTGTAGTACGCTTCTCTTTCTTCTTTCTTTCCTTTTTTTTACCCTTGTGGGTACAGGTCCCCTTAGCCGGGTGGCTTTGGGGACCTGTATGGGTCGGGGAGGTGGGTGGGCTACCGCTTAATTTGGTCGAAAACAACCTCCTTGTCGCGGAAAACCACGAAGCGTACTTCGGAACAACCGTCGGTAGACCCACAGCCGGTGAGTAATTCGTCAACAACGTACGTGTCGAATAACTCGGCCATGGAGACATATTTGACGGTTTCCTCTACCCCTGCGCCCCACTCGGCGAAAACGGAGACAGCTTGACCCTCCACAACGACGACGGTAGCCTGACCGGCTCCGCCAACGTCATAGAAGATTTGGCCTCCTACCTCTACATCGCCTAGAACGACGCAACCGGGGTTGACCGTGATGGTCTCACCAGCGGGAATGTCTTCCGGGCAGATGGCGGTTTGGGGGGCTATAACGGGGGTCGCGGGTGCGACGAGGTCTTGCTGCGGGGTCTCAACGACTGCGGGGGGTACAACTGCGGTCTCGGTCTGGGGGGTGGACGCGGTGAAGCGGCTGACGAAAAAAGATCCCAGATTGGTTCCGAGACAACTTACGATACAGCAACTGAGCAGGAGGATCGTGGCGACGCCAACGACCCAAGGGAACCAACGACGACGGACTACTGGAACAACTGGCATAGCGGTCATTTTGAAACCTCCATTTGAAAAAAGACTCGGCCGAATCTTTCAGGTGAGCGGAATTGCTCTGAACACTTCACTGTGAAGTGACCCTGATTTTAGAAACTATTGCTAGTTTCCAAAGTCAGAGCCACTTTAGTGGAATGAAACCTAAAAAGTAGGCGAGTTTTTTAAGGAAAGATTTAGAAGAAAGAGATTTTAAAGAGCTTCTACATTGTCTATTCTTGACGCTGTGTCTAGGAAGACGCAGTAGAAATTTTTGATGGATTGCTCCACCAAAGGTTAAGCAATAAGATTTATTGACTAGCCTTTGGTGGGGAACAAAAAACAGCCAGGAGAGAAATAGGGTTGAGGGTATATGAGGAGCCACCCAACTCCAGATCTCTCTTCTGGCTGTTTAAGTTGTTTTAAAGGGCAAGGAGGATATGGACATAAGAGAACAGGAGCTGAGGGTATTTGAGGAGCCACCCAACCCCACGTCTCTCTTATAGCCACATCCAATGTTTTAAAGTACTTGAGATTGCTTCGCTGATGCTCGCAATGACGTTGTAGTTGTTAACTAACCTATATTATATATATTATGTATATATTGTCAAGTTATAGGATGTATAGTATCTGTTTTAGTGTAAAGGTACGGTATACAGGAATAGAGGATTATCCCTATATGATTAATAATATAGGCTAGTAGGGCAGTTGTCAAGTGTGTAGGTAATGAGTAGAAAGTTTGTAAAGTTCATAAAGTTTATAAAGTCTGCGATTGACAAAAGAGGTCTTTTAAGATATCTTTTAGGTAGTATGATTAGTTCAAGTTTTGGAATAAAACAATTTCAGTCAAATTTACCTAGTTTGGCAAATAAAATGGCTGAAGTAGGAGGGCACTATCTAGTGACAAAAAGAGGTAAGCCTGTGTTTATGGCTATACCTTTTGAAGACTACCAGGAAATTCAAGATATCATAGATGAAGCACAGTCAAGAAAGCTTTTAGTTGATATTGAGAAAGGTAGGCAGGAATATAAAGAGGGTAAAACTAGAAAATTAGAGGAGGTTATGGCTGAAATAGATGACAAATGAGTATGTGATTGAGCTTACTAGTAGGGCAGAGAAGGATTTGAAAAGACTAACTAAGCAGGTGAGGACTAGAGTAATTGGAAAGATTTACGAACTAAAGATAAATAGGTATCCGCAGCAGTATAAGAGATTAATTGGTAATAATATGGCAAAGTTTAGGTTAAGAATTGGTGACTATAGAGTAATTTATGATGTATTTGATAAAAACAAGACTGTTTTGATTTACAGGATTGGTCATAGGAGGGAAATATATAGATAGATTTGTGGTTTAATAGGTAGTGAGCTACAAGGTTGAAGTAATTGAGGGGTATGAAGATGAATTTGAAAAGTTTATTAAAAAACTTGATAAAAGCAGTCAGGCTAGATTGGTAAGAGTGATAGATTTATTGGAAATACATGGGAATAGCCTTGGGATGCCTTATGTTAAAAAGCTAGGTAAAAATATGTGGGAATTAAGAATTTCCGGTAAACAAAAAGTGAGAGTTATTTTTGTGAGCAAATGCTTAAATATTATTATATTAAATTGGTTTATAAAGAAAACTAATAAGACACCTTTAAGGGAAATAGAAACTGCAGAGTCAAGACTAGACAGAATATAGCATATGTGCTATATTTATCTATGAATAGTTGGAAGAGAATAAAAAGTAACTTATTAAAGGACAAAGAAGTAAAGAGGGAATATGATAATTTGGCTTTGGAATATGAGCTAATTGATAAGATAATCTCTTTAAGACGAGATAAAAAAATATCTCAAAAAATGTTAGCTAGTAAGATGAAAACCACACAATCTGCTTTGTCTAGGTTTGAGTCTGGGGGTATTAGTCCAACTGTAGGATTTTTAAAAAGGTTGGCAGAAGCTTTAGATGTAAATTTAAATATAGATTTTAACTAAAAACCCCCGATGAATCGGAGGGTTTGGGTTGTAAAAGAATTGCTATTTAGTCCCGATGAAACTATCGTTTATCGGGATTGTGTCTTTAGGTAAAAATTCGTCGTTTTTGACTTGAATTTTCGACCTAAAGAAACTAATAACCTCTAGAATACTTTCTTAAAACGAAAGCTGCAGCAATTAAGGAACTAGAAGCTAAACTACCTATAAGTAAGCTGTTTTCAGCTCCGGTATCAGGTAATTTTCTTACTGGACCCATAACTACTTTACCTTCGGCTGTCCAGAAAGCAGAAGTATCAGAGTCGTAAGCGCCGGATTCGGCTTTGGCTTCGACAAAATTGACCCATTCTTTTAGAGAAACGGAAATATTGTCAATTACTTTGACTCTAATAACGGTGGTTTGATTTTCACCAGGTTTGATTTCTGGAATAGTCCAACCAATGTTTAGATTGTCAACAATAGCACCGGTTCTGCCAAAAATATAGGACAAGGATGAAGGTAATTTATCCTTAACCTGGATTTGAGTTAAATTTCTGTTGCCGGTATTTTTGACAACAATTTGGAACTCAAATTGGTCACCTGGTTTGAAGATGATTTCGTTACTTGGATAATTATCTCTCCATTCGGCTTTATCTAAACCTTTGATGGTTTTATCAACTACAATTTGGTTGACTTCCTCATCGGTTTCGTAATAAGCCATAGAGGATTTAGCAAAGAACAAGCTTGCTAAAAGGGCTAAAGATAGAAGTAATTTTTTCATATTTAATATGTAAATAATATTATGGGGTATTTTAACACAGGAAAAAGAGATGTCAAGGAAAGGGTGGAACTAAGAAATGGCTATTTCTTTGCTCGTGAACAAATTTTTGCAGTCCTCGCTACCTTCGGGCTGTCCGCTTCGCGTCACGCGATCGCTGTGGGCTTAAAAATTGTTTACTTCGCAAAAAATTAAAAGATGACGATTTGTAAAAAATAATTCAAAAAATTATTTAATTGAGTCTAAGATTGATGCAAATTTTGGGTTATTTTTAGCTAATTTTAGGTTTGTTTTAAGCCAGTTTTGAGGGTCTCCGGTTGTAGACCACTGAGCATTGGCATCGGCGTAGTTGGCAGTGACGACAATATTAGATTTGGCTAAAACACTGACAGCGTTGACAAACCACAACTCACCTCTGTCTATTTCTAGATTTTCTAAAATGGGGATAATGGAGGCGGGGACAATGAATCTGGCAGCGTTTATGAAGTTACTGGGAGCCTGATCTCTAGGGAGCTTTTCGGGAATATCTTCTATTTGATAAGGAACAGTGGAGTCTTTTTTGTAACGCATAGTGCCATATCTGTCTACTTCTTCCCAAGGAACCTGAAAAGTAGAGATAACAGCCTTGGCTTGAGTTTGTTGCCAGACGTCGACCATATGAAGAAGAAAATTTCCAGGTTTATCCTCGATAGTCATATCATCACCCCAAAGATAAAAGAAGCTATCTTGGCCAATAAAGTCTTTGGCAACTAATATAGGAGTGCCGTTACCATAGGGGAAATTTGGAGTTTGAGGAAGAAAGGTAAATTTTACTTTGGAAAGTATATTGTTTAGGCCGGCAAGAGACTCGGTTTTACCAGTTTTCTTGAGATATTCGTTTAATTCCTGATCGGGAGTAAAGTGTTTTTGAAGGGTTTCCTCACCCTGACGTTGGACTATAGCGATATCAGTGATTCCAGCTCCAATTAGTTCTTCGACTACATAGTGGATTTGAGGTTTGTCTAAGATGGGAACAAGCTGTTTAGCGTAGGTTTTGACGGTTGGTAGAAATCTGGTGGACCAGCCACCGCAGGCAATTACGGCTTTAGTTATTTTATTCATAAAAAGATTGTAACAAATTTTCACTACGCATTTTTTAAGTCTGGTGTAGTCTGCGATAATAAGGACTTAAAAGAAAGTGATTATTTTTCTTTAGATACAATTTTGCAGTGCTCACGCCCTTCGGTAGAAACACCTCGGATGATTGCGCGCTTAAAATTGATCTAAAGAAAACGTTAATTTAATAATGTTTTAACTTGATCAATTAGATTTTGGTCGGAATAGTATTTGAAAAGTTCGTCAGTCCAATTCTTTTGTGATGTATCAACTGCTGGTATGACTTTATTTTCTTCGATAGGTTGGCCGTCTTCACGAAGGGTAAGGCTATGAACTAAGAAAACAGAATGGGTTTCTGAATCGTCAACTTTGTGTTCCAAGGGAAAGATTTTTTCAACCGTACCCCAGCCTTTGGTAGGAGTGCCAACTAAAATACCGACATTGTACTTTTTAAGGACAGATGCCATAAGTTCGGCAGTAGATTGGGAATTTTCATTTATTAAAACTATGACTTTTTTGTAGGGGACTAAGGAATCCATCCAACCGACTTTGGTTTTGAAATCTGTTTTTTCACCCTGGTGGAAGAATTGATAGGCATATTGGTCGGGGCCGATAAAGGGACCCAAAAAGTAAGGAAGGGAATCAATATTGCCACCGATATTATCGCGAAGATCGAGAACTAGATTAGTAAGCTTTTGTTGTGTGTATATTTGATTTAATTTATTAACCATTTCTTCAAAGGTGGTGTGGGTAAATTTGTCGATGCGGAGGTAAAGAGTGTCTGTGCCTAAAATTTTGGTAACAACACTGGGCTCTATACCGTGGGTATCATATAAAGATTTGTTGAATTCATCGGCCAGGGTATTTTTAGCGGTTTCCAACTTTTTAATTTCATCAATGTCTTTAACGGGATCGAGATCCTTTGTTTTTTCCTGGTAAGACTTTTCAATTTCGGAAATATCAGCGTCTTTTTCGACTCCAAGGATTTGATATTGATCAACTTCGGGATTGATATTGGCAACGGTATTACTGAGATTGTCTTGTTCTTTTTTGGTATAGAGACGGGATCTGCCAAAAGGGGATAGATTTGACAGGACCATATCGGCAAGAGTTGCTGAAAATTCTTTCTTTTGGCTATCTTCCTGGTATTGTGAAATGGTAGTAGACAGGTATTTTTGAAGCTCGGTCTTATCTTTGACAGTTTGTATGTCTTTGAGACCGGTAATTTGAAGAATTGCTAGTAAGAAAAGCTGATTGAGATCGGCTTCTTCCATTTTTTGCCAGTGATTGTCTTTGATAACATCATAAACTTCAAAAACAAATGAAATATATTTTTGATTAGGGTCATTGGGAATAACAACTTGGTCTGTTTTTGGCTGGCGGAGGAAATAACCGATAGAAATACCAATAGATAGGATTAAAACTAAGACAAGTATATTTTTAATGATTTTTTTCATGGCTAGTTAGTTAACTGAAGTTGGTTTAACAAATCTTGAATATCTAGATTGGAATTTTGGCTGGGTTGGGGTTGGTTTTTAAACATTTCCATGGATTGTTTGTAGAGATTGAAAAATTCAGTAATTTGGCCAAGCTGAGGTTTGATAACAATATTAAAAATCAGAAAAAGAGCCAGTAAATAGATAGTAATATTACCTAGGCCTCTGGCAAAACCGGCTAAAAAGTTTTTGATAAAAACCTGGGATGGGGTTTGGGTGTATATATTTTGGCTGGAATCCATATAAAAATAATAGCAAAATAAACTAGTATCATGGTATTCTGATTTATGATTGATATCAAAAAAATATTTTCTAAAAAAGATAGTGTTGAAAATAAGGCAGAAGTGGCTAGTGAAGTTAAGGTTGATAAGCCAACAGCTAGTGCTCGTAAGTCTAAATTTCATTTAAAAGTGAATAAGGATGCTTTGAAAAAGTTGAAATTGGTGGTGGTGGCATATTCTCATGTGGAAAGGGAATTTTTCCCAACAGAAGATGCTTATAACGCCGAAGTAGAAGTGGAGGAAAGAGCGAAAGATGTGGTAGATAGACTGGTAAGCTTGGGAATAAATACAAAAGCAATGCCAGGGGACAGATATTTTTTGACTAATCTTTTGGTGGATAAACCGGATATAGTCTTAAATTTAGTTGATACATTAAGAGGTAAAGATAATTTACAAACTAGTGTACCTGCTGCTTTGGAATTGTCTAATTTACCTTATACCGGGGCTCAAATGGAAGGATTGGTGATAGGTAATAATAGAAATATTACCAAAAGAATGCTGATGGCTTATGGGATACCAACACCGAATTTTCAATTTATCAGAAGAGTGGGAACGGCAGTAAAAGATGAAATGGGATTACCTTTGATAGTTAAATTGAATGAAAGTGGAGGGAGTGTGGGAATAAACAATACGGCAGTTAAAGAAACACTTAGGGAAGCTCAAAAACAAGTGGAGAAAATGATTTCAACTTATAAAATACCTGTGATTGTAGAACAGTTTATAGACGGTCCGGAAATAACGGCAGTAGTATTTGATGATGGAAGTAAAAAACATGTGTTTTTGGCTCAAAAAATATTTAGGAAAAAGCCAGATGGGAAGCATTATTTTACCAGTATTGAATCGTATGATGATGCCAGAGCTTATACATATAAACACGTAGAAGAGCCTTTAAGGACTAAAGTGGAGCAATTGACAGTCAGGGCCTTTAAAGGGTTGTGTCACAAAGATTATGCTAAGTTTGATATTAGGGTAGCAGAGGAAACAAATATACCGTATTTTACTGATTCTAATCCGAATACGGCCTTTGGCCCTGATATGGGATTGCCATTTACTGAAGTATTAGCTCTTCATGGGGTGACTTTTGATCAGGTGTTGTTGAGTTTATTAAGCAAGTATGCCAGATATATTAAGTAGAGGAAAAACCGCCGATAGCATAAAAAGAGTCAGGCAAAATACATCATATAATTGTGGTCCGGCAGTATTGGAGATGCTTTTGTCTCATTTCGGAATTGAAGTGGATCAAGATACTATTGTAGAAGTGTCTGGGGTGGGTTCAAAAATTAAAGATTATGGGATGACAGTAACGGATTTAGCCAGAGCGATAGCAGTGGTGGCACCGGAGATGAACTTTTGGTATAAGACAAATTCAACTATTAGTGAATTGCAAAATATTGTTAGAAATTTTAACTATCCGGTAGGAATCAATTGGCAAGGAATTTTTGAGAAAAATGATTATAGTGATGAATTTGATGAAGGGGAAAGTGACGATGATGAGGGACATTTTAGTGTGGTGGTAGATGTGGATACCAGAAATAATTATATAAAAGTAGCTGATCCTTATGGTAGTTATGCCGGTAATGACAGAGTATTGTCTATAGTTGAGTTTGAAAAGAGATGGTGGGATGAAGATATGGAAATGGATCCAATGAGCGGCAAAAGAAGAATTGTGTTTTACAATATGACTATGTTTTTGGTATTACCCACAAATATTAACTTTCCAGTTGAGTTGGGAATGACGAGAATTTAAACAATTGATAGACTTAAGGGTGAAACAAAAAGGAATGTCTTTGTTTGAGCTGTTGATTGTGGTAGTAGTTTTAGGGATATTGGCATTTGTATCTTCGTTTGTAATTGGAGATAAAATAGCCAGAGGAAGGGATGCCAGAAGAAAATCGGATTTGGATAGATTAAAAATTGCCATGTATGATTATATTTTTGACAATGATTGTTTTCCTAGCTCATTACCGGATTGTGGACAGCCTTTTGAAGGAGGGGGAAATGTGTATTTACCATCAATGCCTTGTGACGAATTAGGAAATCCTTATGTATATGTAGCCCAAAATAGCGATTGCCCAATATGGTTTAGAATTTTTACCAAGCTAGAAGTTGAAAGTGATAGATCGATTGAAGAAAGTGGGTGCTCAGCCGGCTGTGGACCTGAATGTGCTTATAATTATGGGGTAAGTAGTACCAATACAAAGGCAAATATTGGCTGTGTAAAGTATTATGTCTGCCCGCCAGGTGGGGGAAAAGAAAACTCGTGTCAGGCCTTTGAAGACCCTTATATAAGTGAGTGTCCAAAGATATGGGAAAATGATCCGACCTGTGGTGGAATTGTGTGTGACTCAGTACCTCAAAAAGATCGTGACGCTTATAAATGTAAAAATGCTAGTGGAAAAACAATTCCAAAAGATACAGATTTTTACTAGTTTGGCAGGCTCGCCAGGATTTCCTTCGATTGAACTCAGGATAAACTTCTCATCCTGTCTTTGGCAGGCTCGCCAGGATTCGAACCTGGAATAAAGGTTTTGGAGACCTTGGTGATAGCCATTTCACTACGAGCCTAGGTAGGATATTTTAACTTATTTTTGATAAAATACTAAAGTTATATAAAGGGCCCATAGCGTAGTTGGCTAGCGCGTCCCCATGGCATGGGGAAGGTCAAGGGTTCGAGTCCCTTTGGGTCCACAATTATTTAGTAAGCTTATGTGTAGGGAAGTAGAGGACGTCTTGGATATTAGCAGTATTTGAAAAAATCATAGCCAGACGGTCGATACCAAGGCCGATACCGGCGCATTTAGGAAGTTTACCGCAAGATTCAATAAAATCTAAATCAAATGGATGAACGGGGAGATGTTCTTTTTGGCGAAATTTAATTTCTTTTTTGGTTTGAATAAGTAAGTCTTTGGAATTGGTATTTTCGGTATAAGCATTGCCAATTTCCATACCGCCAATATAAAATTCGAAACGCTGTCGAAAACTTGGATTGTTTTTGCAGGGTTTACATAGTGGGGACATTTGAGTAGGGTAGTCGTAAATAATAACTGGTTTGTTAGTGGGGAGTTTTGATTCTATTTCATTAATAAAAATTTGAGTGTAAAGTGGCTCCCATGAAGTAACGCAGTCTGTATTGTAGCCTTTTTTGTCTGCAGTCTTTTTGATTGAAGAAAAAGTCAGATTTTTATTAAGGTCCATTTTGGCAAATTTTTGAAAAAGTTGTTGGAGTGTGTATGAATACCAGGGAGTAGAAAGGTCTATTAAAGTGTCTTGGTATTTGAGTATATTTGATACTCTAATGCCCAAATATTTCTGGACTCCCCTGTGTAAATATAAAATTAGGTTTTGAGTGGTAATGGCCAAATCTTGATAATTTTTGCCTATCTCGTACCACTCGAGCATAGAAAATTCGAGGTTATGAGTAGGGCCAATATCTTCTAAATCTCTAATAACTTTTTGAATAGAAAAGCAGTTGCCAATACCTTGTGAAATAAGTTTTTTTAAAGATGATTCAGGTGAAGTGACGAAGAAAAAATCTTTATTTTTATGAGTCCAGGTGGTTTTGAGAGGGTAGAGATTGGGTTCTAGAGGAAGGGAAGGTAGAAGAGTGGGGGTTTCGATTTCGTGGAAATTTTGGTTAAGAAAAAATTGGCGGATAAGTTGAACCGTCTTTTCTTTGATAAACTGGCCGTAAAATTTTTTATTCATGTTTGTTAAATAAATTAACTACTTGCTGGCAGTTAAGGCAGTCTAGTTCTTTAATATAGCCACATAAGAAATCTGGTTGGCAACAACCAAAACACTGGTTTGGGTCTTGTGATATTTTTGCAGTGCTCACGCCCTTCGGTAAAACACCTCGGATGATTGCGCGCTTAAAAATATCACTACGACCCATTTTTTGACATCTATGGCAAATGGAAAGGGATTTTAGGAAATTATCGATAATAGTTTGGGGTGGGTCGGAGATTTTAGCAAGGGGAATGGGGGACTCACAACAGCCATAAATTTGACCGTTTGATTGAAGAGCTAATTGGAAACAGCCAAAGTTTTTGGATGGGTAAGTGGGATAATTTTGTTTTATGTTTAAGATTTGATCCGGAGTAAGGGATCCAAGTCGATCGGTAAGGTATGTAATTTTTAAGTTTAATAAATTGAAACTGTTAATGTAAGGATAAGATATATCGGTGACTACATAAAAAATTTCGACAGGAAAACCTAGGGATATGGCTTTTTTAATAAATTTGGTAGATTTTTGAAAATTACCAGAACCTCGATTTTGGTCATGAATTTTTTGTGGTCCGTCAATAGAGACAATAAGCTGACAATTTTGAGGATTTTTGATTTGGTTTAATTTGTCGATAGTACCATTAGTAATGATAGTGATAAATATATTTTGATCTATTAATTTGTTTACCAAAGAGGGAAACCAAGGCAGTAAAAAAACTTCTCCTCCACAAAAGAGAATAGATTTAAGATGTAAGAAGTAAGATTTAAGATCGGAAGAATAACTTTTAATAAATTTAAAAATTTGGGATTGGGATAAAACGGCTTTAGTTTTTTTGGTGTAACAATAGTGGCAATTTAGGTTGCAGGTTTCAAGCGGGGAAATATAAATATTTTCAAGACTTTGGATTATTTGAGCTTGGTGGATTCTTTGTGTTCGGTTGCTTTTTTGCACCATTTACAGTATTTGGTGAATTTAAGTTTATCGGGAGTGTTGGTTTTATTTTTTTGAGATAAATAGTTTTGAGCTTTACAGACGCTACAAACTAGGGCAATTTGAATGCGTTGAGTTTTCTTTTTTGATACTTTAGCCATGGAGGCATTATATCAGAAAAAATATATTTTTTCTGATGTTTCGCCTTGTACTTCGTATTATTAATATCTTGAAATAGCAGAGAAACTCTAAATTCTAAACTCAAAATCCTAAATTCTAAATAACATTAAATTATCAAAATTCAAAATTTCCTCGGTTATTAGACTATTCTATGAATTTGTATTTGGCTAGGGATTCGAAGAGAATATCCTGAAAAAATTGAGCACCAAGAGAAGAGGGATGGATACCATCGTCTTTGTTAACAAAAATGGGATTACCGTCTTGGTTTTTAAGACTGGGAGTGTAGGCATCGGCCAATGGGTAATTTTGAGATTTGGAGAAGTTGATTAAATTTTGAAGATAGAGATTAATGGTTTTGGTTTTTTGAAGCTTTTCTAAAGCTGAGAAGCTGGTACCAGAACCATTGGCAAATATAACTGAATTGGGAGCAATGGTTGATGTCAAAAGGATTTTAGTGTTGGGTAAGTTTTGTTTAATTTTAGTGGTTAGGGCACCTAGATTTAGCCAATGTTTGTCGAAACCGGCTTGAGTATTACCAAAATTGTTATAGGCAAAAGATTCGATAATAATAATATCGGGATTTTGGGATAAAAGAGAGGGATGGTGTTCGTCTAGATATTGATAGTCGTTTTCTAATCTAAAAAGACCGTATTCAATGTTACTGGCACCAAGGCCATAATTAATTATATTAAATATATATTGAGGATAGGCAGTTTCAAGAGATCTTTTGAGGTAGGAAAAATCAGCTAAAGTATCAATCATTGAATCACCGAGAATAGCTATAGTAATTGGTTTTTGATAGCCACCGATGGCGGGTAATTCTGGTTGAGGCGATGGAGTGGGGATGGGAAGAGAGTTTTGATTGATTGAAGTATTGGTTAAACCAAGAATATTGCCGACTGTTTTGACAATATCTGATTTTATTTGGTAAATACTTGAGGGTTTGTAAGATTGAATGAGAAGGTGGGATAGGGGGATCTGAGCAAAACTTGGAAGAGGTTTGGTCAGATAAATAATTATAGTTAGAAGCAAAATAAGCATAGTTTAAATATAAACTATATTTTTGTGATTGTGTTTTAGATAGAATAAGGAAGTTTTATGTATGAGGAAAGAAAAGATTTTGGTAGATTTGTAGAAGTTGATTCAGCTTTAACTGCAGTCAGAGGTTTGTTGATGCAAAGAGACCCTGGAACACTGATGGGAGATGTAGATGGGACATTGAAAATACTTAGTTTGGGTTTAGTAGATAGAAAGGTGTATTCTGAATTGGAAGAATTAGACGTAAGAGGATGGGATATAATGGTGGTGACAAATCAATCTACCGAGGGTCATGTAGTAGCTAGATTCCTGGGTAACGCGTTAAATTGCCCTAATTATCCTGACAGTTTTTTGAGAAATAGCTGGCAAGTTTTTGGTGGAGGATGGGACTTTATGTGGAATCGCTACAAAGAGGGAAGCAAATCTGTATCTGAAATAAGCAAGAGAGTGATGCAGTTAAGTAATTCGGGATATGTGGTAATGATGGGCGATGAAGAAAGTGACATAGATTTTTTTGGTAGACTAATTCATGAGCTTGAGAGACGTGGATGTAAACGGGAAAGTATGTTTTTAAAATTACCGTTTTTAGGAATGCCTATTTTTGATAGACCAGTCTTTAGAAGATTGCAAACAGTTTTACCTTAAATTTTGCGGAGGGTAAGGGATTCGAACCCCTGAGGACTTACGTCCACTGGTTTTCAAAACCAGCGCCATAAACCACTCGGCCAACCCTCCTAAAATTGTGAGCCCGGAATGGAACTCGGATCCATGACCTTTCCCTTACCAAGGGAATGCTCTACCAACTGAGCTATCCGGGCGAGATTAGATATTATACCTAAACAATTTATTATATTGTAATTAGAAATAATATTGATTATTCTTATTTAAGATGGCAGGATGCTTAGAACATTTAAGACAAGGAATTTGTGATCCGAATTGTGCTCAAAGAAAGCTTTGTCATGATTATTCTGGGTGGAATTTGCCTGATGGTAGGCGAATAATTTTACATACTCGAAGACCAGTTTCAAGATTAGTAGATGGTGGAGTAGGTGATCCAAATGTTGATTATGCGATTGCTCCTACAGGTGATGAAAGATCAGGATTTTCTACTGAAACAATTCCAATTGAAACCTTAAGAAGATCTGGTGTATAATCAAAACTAATATAAAAAAAGTATTAGTTTATGCTATCTATTTCAAATTTACACGTAAGAGCAGATAAAAAACTGATTTTAAGGGGTATTGACCTGGAAGTAAAGGCAGGTGAGTTGGTAGTGTTGTTTGGACCAAATGGATGTGGGAAGACAAGTTTACTTAAAACAATAATGGGATTGTCTAAATATAAGATAGTTAAGGGTGATATTAAGTTTATGGGAGAAAGTATTTCTAACAAATCAATAGATGAACGAAATAAAATGGGGATAAGCTTGATGTATCAGAAACCACCGGTTGTAGAAGGAGTCAAAGTGACTGATTTTTTGGATAGGGATGAAGACTTGGAAAAACGATTGTCGGTTTCTAAATTCTTTAAAAGAAGTATGAATGATGGATTGTCTGGAGGGGAAACAAAAAGAATGGAAATGTATCAAATGATAAAAATGAAAACTAAATTGTATTTGTTTGACGAACCGGATTCAGGGGTGGATGTAGAAAATATTGTAGTTTTGGCAAAAGAAATAAACAAATTGATGGAAGATAAGTCTAAATCAGCAATACTGGTGACTCATGGCGGTCAAATTCTAAAATATTTGAAACCAAGTAGAGCAGTAGTGATGTTACTAGGAAAGATTATCTGCCATGGAGATCCACAAAGAGTATTTAGAGCAATAACAAAAGTGGGGTATAGTAGATGTCTTGGTTGTAAATGTAGAGGAAAATGCCATGAAAAATAAATATTCAAAGGTAGGTTTAAATTTTGAAAATAAAGATGTTGGGGAGTTTTTGATTGACAATAAGGATATAAGAATATGCAGAAGTAATGTAGATGGTGTGGAGTTAACAAGCTTGAAAGATGCCTGTGAAAAAGATACAGACGTACAAAAGAAAAAATGGTTTTTAATTAAAAAAGAAAGTGATGAAATAACCAAGAAAGTATCAAAGGGTTTTGATAATGGTTATTTTGTAAGAAGCAAGAAGGGAGTAAAGATTGATGGATTTGTACAGACATGTTTGTCTATAGGAGATAATGGTGTTGAGCAAAACGTACATAATGTGGTTGTTGCTGGTGATTTTTCCCAAATGCATGTGCTGACTGGTTGTTTGACTGTTGGCAAAGCTAAACAAAGCCAACATAATGGAGTGACAGAAATATATGTAGGAAAAGGAGCTAAATTAACTTACACTATGGTGCATTCTTGGAGTGATGACACTATAGTTAGACCAAAAACAGTTATTAGAGTAGAAGAAGGTGGGCAATTTATCAGTAATTATATTTGTATTGATAAGGTAGCTGATATAAAGATGTATCCTGAATGTATATTGGTTGGTAAAAAGTCTTATGCAAATATGAATTCTTATATTTTAGCCAGAACAGGAAGTAAGTTTGATATAGGAGCTGGGGTTCAGCTAAAAGGCAAAAATAGTAGCTGTCTGATTAAAGCCAGAATTGTGTCTATGGGAGGAGAAGTTGTCAATAGAGGGATAATGGAAGGAGAAAATGGTGGGGTTAAAGGACATTTAGAGTGCTCTGGTTTGATTGTGGGGAAGGGTTTGATTCATGCAATTCCAGAAATTAAGGCAAATAATGATAACACTGATTTAACCCATGAAGCATCTGTGGGCAAGGTATCCAAAGATGTATTGGAATATTTACAGTCTAGGGGATTAACAGCTAGTCAGGCAATGGAATTGGTATTAAGGGGATTTTTGGATATAAATAATGTCAGCGTACCAAAGACAATTGCGAAAAGAATATCCAGAATACCAGTAGAAAAAGAAATGACTGACTGATTCTTGATAAAATAAGATTGATTGCCACCTTAGCTTTCCGATGCTTCGATCGGAATGGGGATAACCCCCACAGTTGGTTGGTTTGTAGTGGTGATTAGAGTTGTAGCTTTGGTAAAATATAGTCATTGCCACCTTAGCTCAGTCGGTAGAGCAATTCTTTTGTAAAGAATAGGTCCAGGGTTCGAGTCCCTGAGGTGGCTCCATGAGGAAAAAGAAAAAGATATTGGTACTGACTGATCATATGCCGTGGGGGCATAGGTCTATAGCTAAGGCAATATATGGGTATTTATCTAAAAATCAGGATGAATTTGAAGTTGAGTATGGAGAAGTTAGATCAAACTTGGGAACCTGGAATGACAGTTATACATTTATGTACAGATATTTACCGGCAATAAATAGGTTAACTATGAAATTAGCATCAACAAAAGTGGCTGAAGATGTATGGGGGGATGTAGCTGAAAAGAATGAAAGAGGACTGTGGAATTTAATTAAAAAATCTAAGCCCGATTTAATAATTTCGGCATATCTGGTGTTTAGTAAAGCATTAGTTGGTTTGAGAAAGAAAAAGAAGCTGAATTTTAAACTGTGGACAGTGGTAGCGGACCCGTGGACTGTGGTACCTCAATCATATTTGAAAGAAGCTGACTTGCATTTGGTATATGATGAAGTGGCATTAGGAGAGGGATTGAGAAGAAGAATACCCAGCGAAAAAATATTGATGACTGGCTGGTGGACTAGGGCTGAAATGTATAAAAAGTACAATAGTCAAAAAGTTAGGCAAAAATTGGGTTTTACGGATAACAGGCCAATAATTTTTGTGGGCGGAGGAAGCTTGGGAAGTAATATTTTGGCAAAATTTTTACCATCATTGCTTTTTATAGATAAAAAGGTTGGTTTTATTTTTAATACTGGAACTGATAAATTAGCTTTAAGGCTAGTCAAGGATTCAGCAAAGTTATTGAATAGAGTAAAAAAGAAAGGTTTAGTGCAAATAAAATGTTTTGGATGGATTGATAATATGGCTGAAGTGTTGTCAGCCTCTGACATTGTATTTGGAAAAGCTGGTCCAAATTTTTTATTTGATGTAGTGGCTTGTCAGAAACCGTTTGTGTCTGTGACTCATATTGGTGGTCAAGAGGATGGAAATGTAGATTTGATAAGAGAGAAACATTTGGGGTGGGTAAAGGAAAAACCGATGCAACTATCAAATTTTTTGTTGGCTTATCTGAAAAACCCAAAAAAGTATCAGAATAAATACAGACAGAATATTTTAGAAGAAGCAAAAAGAAACAAGAATAGTATGGTAAAAATTTTAGAAAGATTAAAAGGGGAGTTGCAAGATTAAGCTCTGTTCGGTTGGTTTCAATATTGGCTTTTCTCTTGCGAAAAGTCATGCGTTGAAAACTATTCTTGTTCCCAAGGGAACAAAAAACGCGTTTCCAATTTTTGAAGGTTAGCTAGAAAAAACACCTTCTTAAAACCTTGCGAAACAGAGCTTGTATAATTATAGCATGGTGACAATATCTAAAAAAACTGAATATGCCTTGATGTTGGTGATGTTTTTGGCAAAAAATGACAAGAGTGAAAAAGTACCTTTGTTGACAGTATCCAAGGAATTGGATTTACCATATAGATTTTTAAGCCAGATGGCTTCTGAGATGAAAAAAAGTCATTTGTTGGTATCAAAAGAAGGTAGAAACGGCGGATATAGTTTGGCTAGTGCTTGGAAAAAATTTAGTTTGTATGATTTGATAGTGATATTGGGAGAGGATAGAAATATGGTGGAATGTTTGTGTGAGAAGGGTAAATGTAAAATGAGCTCTGGTTGTAAATTGAAATCGATATGGCGGAAACTGGAGACTGGCTTTGTTGATCAGTTGAGACAGATTAAATTAAATGACTTATAATAGCTTTATGAAAACAAAAAAAATAGATAAGAAAATTAATATAGCTGAATTGATTGATAGGGTACCGGAGTCGGTTGATATTATGATGGAATATGGGCTTGGTTGTGTGGGTTGTATGGCCTCCGGAGGGGAAAGCCTGGAAGAGGGAGCCAAAGCCCATGGGTTAAGTAGCAAAGAGATAGAGGAAATGGTTGGAGAAATAAATAAGCTAAAGTAAAAGAGAAAGAATAGGGGTAGACAAAAGAGTGATGACTTTGGAGAGAATGCCGGTGTAGGCCAGGACTAGAATAAGTAAATATCCATATTTTTCCATAGAAACCTGCCATTCGTATGAAGATGAAGGGGAAATTAGATTGAGAAAAATTTTAGAACCATCCAGAGGCCAAATGGGCAAAAGGTTAAAAACAGCTAAAAAAATATTCAATTGGATGAAGCTAGAAAGCAGGAAAGCAAGAAAGCTGGAAAGTGACACAGTATTTAAAACGAGAGAGGTTAGAATTGCCAGTATAAAATTACTAGCCGGGCCGGCAAGGGAAACTAAAATTTCATCTCTTTTGGGGTTTTTAAAGTTGTAAGTATCTATGGGAATTGGTTTACCCCAACCAATTCTAAAAATAAATAGAGCCAGTAAACCAAGAGGGTCGATGTGTTTGAGGGGATTAAGGCTAAGACGACCATAGATTTTGGCGGTCGGGTCACCTAATTTGTAGGCAACAAGAGCGTGGGAATATTCATGAACGGTGATGGCGATAATTAAAAAAAAGACAGAAATTATTAGCATATTTAAAAAGACGAGATATTCTGTTATTATAACAGCCATGATGAGTTGTAGTTTGTGTGGTAAAAAAACCCAAATAGGCAGAAATAGATCTCATGCTCAAAACAGGAGTTCGAGAAAATATAAAGCCAATGTGCAAAAAGTTAGTATAAAAGTCGGCGATGACAAATTGTCTGGTGTGTTTTGTGCTAAGTGTATAAAAAAGATAAGGGGAGAATTGAAAGAAAAGAAATAGATTTAAGAAGTAAGATTTAAGATTTAAGAATAGAATAGTAAGAAGAGATTTGTCCCCAGGTTGTTTTTGATTTTGATTCCAGTTGAACTTCGAGGGGGATTATTTGGCTATGGTCAATTTTGGCTGAGAAAATTTTCAGTGTCAATTTTTGACCTGTTTGGTTTAGGACTTGAGTCCAGGCAATTGGCCATGGGTTCATGGCTCGAATAAATCTTTCGATCTTATCAATAGGCCAAGACCAATCGATTTTAGCAGTATCTTTGGTAAATTTAGGAAAATAAGATTTAAGACTATGGTCTTGAGAAGTTATAGATTTAGGATTTAAGATATAAGATTTAAGAGTTTTATCCAAGTGCGTAGCTGCAATTTCAAAGGCTTTTTGGTAAAAATCATGACTGGTCCAGGTGGGTTTTATGTCAAAGTGAATTTGAGAAATAATGGGACCGTGATCCGGCAGGGCATCGATTTGAAAAAAGGTAACAGCGGAATTTGTTTCACCATTAATGATTTGCCAGGGTCCGGGCGTGGCACCACGATATTTTGGAAGTGGGGAGGGATGGATATTGACGATTTTGTGGGTAGGAATATCTATCATTTCCTGGGTAAAGAAGGGGGGTCCGTAGGCAACACAGATAACTAGGTCGGGAGATAGATTTTTGTAAACAGACAAAAATTGAGGATCAAAATCAGCTGGTTGTAATAAATTCAAGTGGTGGTTTTTGGCAAAATTGGCGACAGGATTACTTGTTATGGTTTGAGCGCGGCCTGAGGGCTTGTCCGGTTTGGTGACAATGGCAACTACTTCTATATTTTTTACAGACAGGAGGGATTTTAAAATAATATTGGAATAGAGAGATGAACCGAAAAAGATAGTGTTTATCCTAGACATACGGTTATTTTAGCAACTTTTTGATTATCTTATCAAAGATGTATAAAAGAGAAGTGTAAATGTCTTACTGAATATGTCTGTGACTAGTACAAAAACTTGATATTTCATTAATATAGGATATAATAGCTTGTTAGAGTATTAATAATTATTTTGTAAAATGTCAAGAGAATCAGGTATCAGTCCAGGTAGGCGGGCGGTTAATATGGGTGCTGCTTTAAGTGCGACTATTACTTCCATTTTTTTGTCTTTTGGCTTATATTTGGGGATTGATCGAGCTAAACAGGAAAATGTGGTGGTAAATTTGGCTAATACACCGATAACACGAAGTTTAGCAAAAGATGTGGCGTTTACATCAGCTGCTCTAACAGCTTTATATGCTGGGATAAACTATGTGGCTGCCGATAGTATGCTTAATCGACGTGATGAGTAGTGGTTTGCGGTTTTGATACAATAGATTATGCCTAAGATTGTGTTATATCCAAATAAGGTTTTGAGAAAGACTGCTAAAGCTGTGGAAAAAATAGATGATACAGTATTGAGAGAAGTGTCAGATTTGGTAAAAGTATTAGAGAAAAGTGGGGATGGGGCAGGATTGGCGGCACCACAAATTGGAGTAAGTAAAAGATTTTTGGCAATATTTGACAGGAGAGATAAAAAGACCAGGGTTTATGTAAATCCAAAAATCGTTAAATTTTTTGGGACTAAGGATTTTGTAAAGATGATAATAGACGAAAAGGATGATGAGGATTTTTTGGAAGGTTGTCTGTCTTTTCCGCAACTTTTTGGAACGGTTAAAAGATATTTAACAATTAAGTTAGTTTGGCAGGAAATAATTGATGGAAAATTAGTTAAAAAGAAGCAGAAGTTTGAAGGGTTTGAAGCGGTAGTGCTACAACATGAAATAGATCATTTGGACGGGGTGTTGTTTATAGATCATGTCAAAGAGGATAAGGGTAAATTTTATAAAATGATTGAAGGAAAATTGGTGAAAGAAGATATAAATAAAGTATTAAAAGAAACGAATAGTATGAGGATAAACTGAGGAGGTCCTTCGCTAACGCTCAGGATGACTTTGTTTGGTTTGTTAAAATTAGTTTTAATTCTTTAATTTTTTCTAAAGCGTCGGTGTTTTTGGGGTTGATATCGTAGGCGGACTGGAAATGGTCTAAAGACGATTGATAATCTTTTTCTATTAAATAAATTTGGGCTAAACCCATATGAGCGTGATCGTAGTTTGATTTTAAATCGAGAGCTTTTTGGTAGGCAGTCTTGGCTAAATTGATTTGGTCGGTGGATGTATAAAAGGTAGCTAAGATATAAAATGTTTTGGCATCGGTTGGAGCTAGGAGAGAAGTTTTTTTAATAAGATCAATGGCGGTTTTTGTTTGGCCTAAATTAAATAAAATTTGAGCAGATTTTTTAAGATAATTTGGATGAAAGGGGGAAATTTCTTCAGCTTTAACTAAAGCATCCAAAGCTTTTTGAGAATAGGTATTGTCGTTAGAAGACAAAGCAATAGATGATAGAATTTGGGCATATTGGATTTGATATTCTGGGTTACCCGGTAAAAGCTTAACTGATTTAGAAATTTCTACCAAACTATTTTGAGGATATTTTTTTAGATATTGATTGCTTAGGAAATAATGTCGATCGGCCAGAAAATATTTAACTGAAAAATAAAGAAAATAAAGAGGAATTATTAATAGTATATTTAGTAGTATTTTGATAGATTTGGATGATGGAGTTTGTGATGTTTTTTTATATTTACCTAAAGTAAAAGCAGGAATTAGAAAGAAGTAAAGTGAGGTGACGACAACTGAAAAACCAGCAAAGTTAGTGATTAATATAGTTAGATAAGCCAAAAGAAGATAGGGTTGAGTTTTAAGAGAAAGCAAACTAAAAACTATTAATAGTAAGTAGGAGATTAAACCAACTGAGCCAGTAGTGGCGGCATAATTTAGATATTCATTGTGAGCTTTGTTGTAGAGAAAATCCCATTCGGAGGTAAGATTGTGAGAAATAGGCCTGACCCAATAGTAGGAAATAGCAAAAGTCTCCAAGCCACTTCCTAAAATTGGGAATTTTTTCCAGAGGTTAAGGGCACCTTGCCAGACAATTTTTCGGATATCCTGGGACGCAGTAATATTGTAATAATCTTCAATTATGGAATCTTCAATCTTCAATATTTTGGGAAAAAGTTTATCTTTGATGGGATTATCGAAAATAAGAATAGGTATGAAAATTAGCAGGGATAAAACGATGAGCTGATGGTATTTTTTATTTATTAATGTTTTTAGGAAAAAATAGCTAAGAGGAATAGAGACGGCAATCAGACCGGATTTGGATTTGGTGAATAATAGAGACAAAAAACAAATTTGAAATATGATGTATGATTTAAGATTTAAGATTGATGGGTTTTGATCTATTTGAAACAGAATAAAACAGATAACAATTGATAGGTATGCAGCTAACCAATTGGGCTGGCCGAGGGTAGAAAAGACTCTATTTTGAACATCCTGAACCCAGAGGTTTTTATCGATTCCAAAGTGCTGAAGTATGGCATAAAGACAGACAAAAAATGCACTTATAATAGATGTATTTATTATTTTTTGAGTAAAATCTTTATCTATATAAACAGATAAAATTTGAAACAAAATAAAATAACAAATTATAGAAAGTAGTCCGCCGTTGAAACGGGAGTAATAGCCAAAAAATGACATATGACGATCGATGGAAAAAATGGTGGATAGAATTTGGCTAAAAAGAAAGATTAAAAAAATAAGGCTGAGACGATTTTTTGTAAAAAGAGGAGTGTTATTTAATAAGTGGTTTAAGATGTGTTGAATTAAGAGAATTGAAGTAAATGAGTAAATAAGAATAATTTTGGGAAATTCGAATAGCTCAAAATTTTTAAATGAGAAAGTAAGTGGAATAAAAAAGAAGAGGGAGAGGATTGTATATCTAATTAGTTTGGTCATGAGGTAGAATTAAACAGATGATGTTTAAGACTATTGTATCTAAATTTATGCAGTTTTTGTCGGACTTTGGAATGGACGTGGTAATTGACCTTGGTAGTAGCCAAACAAGGATTTATGTGGTGGATAAGGGAATTGTGGTTAATGAAGCAACAATGTTGGCTAGACCGAAGAGAAAAAAATGGGTAGGACTGAGCGCCCCTGAAGTAAAAATTGAATCAGCTATTGCCATAGGGGACCGGGCAAAACTGATGAAAAATAGGGAAAGTAATCGAATTGAAGTAATAGAACCGGTTGAAAGGGGAATAGTCCACGATTTGGAAGTAGCTGAAGAAATGTTGGCTTATTATTTTTCAATTGTGTCTCAGATACCAACAAAATATCCAAAATTGCTGAAGTTTACGGTATTGGTGGCAGTACCCAGTAATATTACTGATGTAGAAAAAAGGGCATTAAGATCGGTACTTTATTCGGCAGGCGCTAGAAAAGTATTTATGGTAGAATCGGCAATATTGGCGTCAATAGGGATGGGATTGGATATGGATAAAAATTCAGGATTGATGATAGTGGATGTGGGTGGAGGTAAGACAGAAATATCAGTAGTGTCTTTGGGTGGGGTGGTGGTGAGTAAAAATATATCGATTGGAGGGATGGACCTTGATAGAGACATAGTCAACTTTGTCAAAATGAGATATGGAGTGTTGGTGGGAATGTTGACGGCTGAAAGGCTAAAAAAGGAGCTATCAAGTGATAAGGATGGCAAAAGCATGTTGGTAATCAGAGGTAGAGACTTGGAAAGTGGCTTGCCTAAAACGATAAAAGTGTTGGCAAACGATGTGGTTGAAGCATTAACTTTAGTAAATATTAGAATTGCCAAGACTGTATCTGAGGTATTAGATGAAATGCCACCGGAAATTGTGGATGATGTATTTAGTAGAGGAGTGTGGTTGATAGGCGGAGGGGCAAAAGCCAAAGGATTAGCTAATGCTATTGAAGCCGAAACTAAAATTAATGTAAAGGTAGCTGACGACTGCGAAGAAGTGGTGGTCAGGGGTGGTGGGATGGTGCTTGAAGACAAAAAATTACTATCAAAAGTTTCGGGAATCGTGTCTGTATGAAAGAAAAAGATTTTTTTTATTGGTTTTTGAATTTTGGTGTGTTATTAGGTTTTTTGGTGATTTTTTATGTGTTAGTTGATTTAACTGTGGTTAGAGGGGCATATTATCGGGGGTTGTCACTTGATAATAGAATTGCCGAAAGTAAGATTCCGGCGGCCAGAGGCAAGATAATGGATAGAAAAGGGAGGATAATGGCTGAAAGTGTCTATCAGTATTTTAAAGTAGTCGACGGTAAGAGAGTATATGATGATGTGGGTGAGTTCGACGGTTTAAAATTTGAGGGAAATGATTTGGCTTTTGAGTTGAGGAGAAAGTATCCGTATGGAGAGTCGAGTGCATTTGTGACCGGATATGTAAACAAGACAGGAGAAGAGGATTTGAAGAAAGACAGCTGTGTTAGGAGTTTACTTTCGGATGATTGGTTGGGTAGGGGTGGAGCTGAAGCTTTGTTTGAGTGTAAACTTCGGGGGGAGGCTGGCAGAAGATTGGTGGAAGTAGATGCAAAGAGAGAATATTTAAGAGAACTTGGGAGAGTTGATCCGATAATTGGCGATGATGTAAGTTTGAGTGTGGATGCATATTGGCAAGAAAAGGTGTATGAATTGGTAAAAAACCGAAAGGTAGCGGTGGTAATAAGTGATGTAAAAACAGATGAGCTTTTGGTAATGGTTTCTAGTCCGTCTTTTGATCCAAATGTGTTTTCTTTTAATCGTAATAATCAGTTGATTTTGGAAATGCTATCAGATGATACTAATTATCCGCTTCTGAATAGGGCAATAGCGACAAGGTATCATCCGGGATCAGTATTTAAATTGGTAGTGGCAACAGCAGGACTCGAGGAAAAAGTGATAGATGGAACCAGTCTAATTGAGGATACGGGAGTGATAACGATTGGAGATTATAGCTATAATAATTGGCTATGGACAAAGAGGGGGGCGACTGATGGAATGGTGGATGTGGTCAAGGGGTTGCAAAGATCAAATGATATTTTTTTCTATAGATTGGGAGAAAGATTGGGTGCGGATGATATCTATAAGTGGGCGGTAAAGTTTGGCTATGATACTGAAAGTGGATTGGGTTTTGCCGGAGAAGTGGATAGTATTGTGCCAAATCCTGATTGGAAAATGGAAACAAAAAATGAGAGGTGGTTTTTGGGAAATACGTATCATTTGGCCATAGGTCAGGGAGATTTGGCAGTAAATGTGGCACAAGTTAATAAGGTGACATCAGCTATTGCTAATGGAGGTAGGTTGTGTCAAATGACAGTAGAAAAAGGCAAGCAAGATTGTGTAAATTTACCAATTTCGAAACAAAATTTGAGTTTGGTGATTGAGGGAATGGAGAGAGCTTGTAATGAAGGTGGAACGGCTTGGCCTCTATTTAATTTTAAAACCAATATTGCCTGTAAAACAGGGACAGCAGAAGTGGGTGATGGCAGTAAGGACACACATGCCTGGTTAACAGCATTTGGGCCGGTAGAAGATCCACAGATTGCTATAACAGTGATGGTAGAAAGAGGTGGAGAAGGAAGTGACGTGGCGGCACCAATTGTGGGAGATATTTTAAAGATGTGGTTTGATGAACCGGAAACAAAAGTAGCCAGATATGCTAGTGACGGAAAGACAGTGGTGTATGAATAAAAGAGTAGTGTCATCGCGAGGCCAAAGGCCGTGGCGATCTAATTGAGATTGCTTCATTTCATTCGCAATGACGAAGTATAAAAAATTGTTTGTAGTAGTTTTTTGCAATGTAGAGACGTCCCGTCGGGGTGTCTCTACATTAATATACTAATTGGTGGGGGCCGATACGAAGAAGGTAGATATCGTCGGAATCAATGTTGATGATGATTCTTATGGACATGTCAACGGAAATTGAATAGTTACTAGTTCCTGATAGTTTATGGAGACGGAGAGAAGGGTGGTTTGGGTTTGATTGAAGTAAGTATAAGATTTTTTTAACTTTAGTTTGATATCTTGAGTCTTTGTATAAACTTTTTAAATCTTTGAGAAATTGGCGACTGGGGTAGATAGTCATGGTTTAGAAATTTTTTAGAAAGTTGTCAATATCTTTTTTAGTACTTAGAGGTTTTATTTTACCTAATTTAGCTTCTTTTTTAGCCTGGTTAGCCCAGATATCATATTGAGATTGATTGATAGTTTGCCGTAGGGCGGTTCTAACTAAATCACTAAAGGAAGCATAAAAGCCCATATCGATTAGTTGATTGGCTTGCATTTTTAGTTGTTCAGGTAGAGAAATATTTATAGTATTCATGTATGAATAATAGCAATAATCATACATAAAGTCAAAACTGGAAATATGTTTTCTTGACATAGGTGGTACTATAAAAGACAATGAGGGATATGAAAAAAACATTTTTGATAGTGGAATCGCCGACCAAGGCTAAGACAATTGGCCGTTTTTTAGGTAGCGACTTTGAAGTGATGGCAACAATGGGACATATGAGAGATTTACCAAAAAGTAAGATGGGGGTAGATTTAGATGGAGATTTGGCAATAGATTATGTGACCGATGGGGCTAAAAAGAAAACAGTATCTGACCTGGTTAGTAAAGCAAAAAAGTCTGATGTAATAGTGTTGGCAACCGACCCTGATAGAGAAGGAGAAGCTATTGCCTGGCATGTCCAGCAGCTGTTGGAAATTTCCAAGATCCAAATTCCAAGTACCAAAATCAAGAGGGCGGTATTTCATGAAATTACTAAGACTGCCATTGACGAGGCTTTGAACAATATGGGAAAACTTGATATGAATTTGGTGGATGCCCAACAAGCCAGGAGAGTACTTGATAGGGCAGTGGGCTATACACTGTCACCAGTATTGTGGAAAAAAGTAAGAAGAGGACTATCCGGAGGCAGAGTACAAAGTGTGGCTGTCAGATTAATTTGTGAGCGGGAGGCGGAAATTGGAAAATTTAGTGTGGAGAAATATTTTATGGTAATTTCCAAGTTTTCTGGCTTTGAAGCAGAATTGAAGAGCATTGATGGTAAGAAAGTGTTAACTACTAATAAAATTAAGCTATTTGATGGTGATTATAGTTTTACAGTTGGCTTATTTAAAACAGAAAAAGAGGCTAGGGAATTTGTGGATAGTTTACTAGATAAATTTACTGTCAGTAAAGTTACCGAAAAAGACAGTAAAAGAAGTCCATTGCCACCTTTTACAACATCAAAACTGCAACAAGCGGCTTTTAGAGTGTTTGGCTGGTCAGGAAAACAAACAATGAGTGTGGCTCAAAAACTTTACGAAAAGGGTTTGATTACATATCACAGAACTGATTCGGTCTATTTATCAAGTAAAGCTATTGATGAATTTAGAAACTATATTGGTAAAACATATGGAGTTAACTATGTAGCCAGTAAAGTAAGAGTATTTGCAAACAGAAGTAAGAACGCTCAAGAAGCTCATGAAGCTATAAGGCCAACAAGGGCAGAAGTATTAGCAGAATCGGTTGGGGAGGCCAGAGAAGCGAAATTGTATTCTTTAATTTGGAAAAGAGCCGTGGCTACACAAGGAGCAAGTGCCGTGATGAAAAGAAGTACAATTGAACTGACGAATAATAAGGCGATATTTGAAGCAAGGGGAGTGAGGATGATATTTGATGGATTTTTAAAAATAAGTGGGGAAAAATTGGAAGATGTGGTCTTACCAGTGTTAAAAGTCGGAGAGGAATTAACAGCTAAAAAAGTAGAAATAATAGAAAAAGAAACTAATCCACCACCAAGATATACGGATGCATCGCTGGTGTCTAGTCTGGAAAAACAGGGAATAGGCAGACCATCAACATATGCCCCAATAATTTCGACCATAATTGCCAGAATGTATGTGGAGAGAGATGAGGGAAAATTTAAACCAACATCGGTTGGGATGGCTACAAATGAATTTTTAGTAAAAAATTATTTAGATATTTTGTCTTTACCTTTTACGGCCGAAATGGAAGAGGATTTGGATGAAGTTGCTCAGGGTAAACTGGACTGGAAAAAAATGATAAAAGGTTTCTGGAAAGGATTTTCGGCTGAAACTAAAAAAATAGAAAAAGAAGCGGATAGGGTAAAAATTGAAACAGAAAAAACGGGGGAGAAGTGCCCGGAGTGCAAGGAAGGGGATTTGGTGATAAGGGAGGGGAGATTTGGAAAATTTATAAGCTGCTCTCGATTTCCTGAATGTAAATATAGTGCAACTTTAAAGGAAAAGGTAGATTTTAAGTGTCCGGAGTGCGGAGCGGATGCTGTAATTAAGAGAACTAAAAAAGGCAGAAAGTTTTTTGGCTGCTCGGCATATCCAAAATGCAAATGGGCAAGTTGGAAAAAACCGAATTAACTACCATCTCGACCGTTTCTAACTCGAAGACAAGGAGGTAAACCACATCTACTTACAGGTAAGGCTGAAGGATGTTGATTTTCAAAGGTGACTTCTTTGTCTAATTCTTCTTGTAGGTAAAATATTCTATCTCTCTCTGCTTCGAAACTAACTACTCTTTGCCCTTTGTGTCCTGCTTTTCTTAAACCTTCTGCTGTAGATTCTAGTTCTGGTGGCATGCCTTCTCCTGCAAGTTTATCGTCCCACTGTTTTTGGCTGTTTAGACCAGTGACTGGATTTTCTGGTGTTCTGTTTTTTCTGCCCATAATATTACTTTATTTAGATATTAATGGGTGATTTTATATTTATGAGGTGTGTATGTCAAGAAAAAGAGGTGATCACAGTATTCCTCTTTTACCTCTTTTGGGTTTCACTAATTTTGGTTCTTGTTGTGATCGGGCCATTATGCAAGCTTCTGATCCTGGCATAATTGGTTGTTCACCATCTACTGGGTGTTCGCAAAATAATATAAGATCGCAGTCACTACAGTTTTGTTTTCCTAGATCTACTCTTCTTGTTGTTATTCTAAAAGATTGCTCGTCTGCTATTCCGGGTATTAACGGAGTACCACCGGCAGCTTCGATTAATTGTCTTATAGTTGTCATTGTCTTTGTTTAACTTTTAATGTGCGTAATTGTTACAGATGTAACAGGTTTGATTCAAGGGATGTCTTTTTAAAAAGATACGGGTTAGAATGAGAGGTTGGACTATTCACCTAAGTGGATATGTGGAGAAAGACTAGTTCTGGATGGACAAGGTTTTTGCCCGTTATTGGTACAGGAATGAGTTTGCCGATCGAGAAAGGGACAAGCGCCAACTGCGATATAATGTTTGGGACCATCAGGTGAGGGTTGGAGACAGGCACAGCAAGGAGGGGTAATTATTTCTGCTTTCCCCATCTTTGTTGAGAGTTGGTAATGACTTTGTCTTTTTGGAGATTACTACAAGACAGAGGAGGAAGAGTGTAGGCATAGAAAGGGTTTTGGGTTTCGGAATCGATACTCATTTTACAAATTATTTGGTATCTACCTAGTTGGACAAGGTCACTGGCTGGGAAGTCTTTTCCAAACTCGCGCTCCAAAATATAAGCGTCCTGAGAGCCAACTATGAAAGACATAATAGTGCCAACATTACCCATAATGGCATCTTGGATGGTGCGGTCAATTTGAGACATGTATTGATTGGCCAGAATCAAATTTAATTTATATTTTCTGGCTTCGGAAAGGATTTTGATAAAAGCTTCAGTGGCAAAATTTTGGAATTCGTCCACATAGAGATAAAAATCAGTCCGCTGGTCGGCGGATTGAAAAGCCCGATTCATGGCGGCTAATTGAATTTGGGTAATAATCATAGCACCCAAAAGGGCTGAAGTATCTTCACCAAGTTTACCGGTAGACAGGTCAACAATTAAGATTTTCTTTTCGTCCATAATTTTTTGAATATCAATTCGACTGACGTTGTGAGCAATAGTATTTCTGACCATAGTGCTGCTTAAAAATTGACCGACTTTATTTAAAATAGGGGAGATGGCTTCGTTTTGGAATTTGGCATCCATAGTGTCAAATTCGTTTTTCCAAAAGTTTATTAGAGTTTGATTGTTGAGTTGATTGGTGACTTTTTGACGATAAGATTTACTGGTTAAAATTTCGACAACATGAGATAGATTGGTATCGGGAGTGTTGACAAGAGTAAGAAGAGTGTTTCTCAAAATGTGCTCAAGCCTTGGTCCCCAGGAATTACCATAGAGTTTTTTGAAAATTGAAATAACACCACTGGCAACCAACTCTTTTTGGGATTCGTTTTTGGTTTCGAGGATATTTAGGGGATAAATGTAGTCGGTGTCGGCCGGGTTGAAGTAGCAGACATCGTTGATGCGAGAGCTAGGAATATAGTTTAGGATAGACTCACAAAGATCGCCATGGGGGTCAACTACGGCCACACCTTTGCCTTTTCTAATATCATCTATGGCCATATTGGCAATCATAGTAGTTTTACCTGTACCTGATTTACCAATAATATAAGTGTGGCGGCGACGGTCTTCGCCTTCTTTAATACCAAAAATGGCTTGTTTGTTTCGAAATTCGGTTTTGGCAAAAAAGGTGATTTGTTGTTTTTGATCTTCAGTGGCACCATCGGCTACTGGTAGGTTTTCAGGAGGATCTGAATAAAGTTTTTTACCCCAGGCGATATTGGGAAGTTTGGTAAGTTTATTGGGAAAGTGCCAGAGGACAGACAATTCTTCGGTATTTAAAATTTGGTTTTTTAGAGAATTTTTGGAAATACGCCTTAAAACCGATTGCTTGTATTTGTTTTTGGAAAATGATTTGACGGAAGTTGACCTAATGTAATTGCCCTGAGGATTGGTAAAGATGCCAAAAGATGAAGTGACGGAGGATATAAGGCCGGGGTTGGTAGAGACCAGATTGATTTGGGTGGAAACACCCGGGTACATGATCTTTTGTTCAAAGACTCTTTTATCAGGATGAGGTTGGCGGAAATTTTTTTCGCGATCAACTAAAATGCCGTTTTGGACGGTAGACAAAATACCAGATTGCCAATTTTTGCCGGCAGAACAAACTAAAATTTGATAGAGGAAAAAATCAGCATTATTATTGGATCGGGAAATGGGAGCTAAAATAGAATTGAGAGGATCGGTTTCCCGGAAATCCTGGCTGGTTTTGATGGGATAATAGTAAGATCGGCCAACTGTAATTTGGCTAAAAGATAAGTTGTTAAGTTTACCTAGGTCTAGGAGAGGATCGGGGGATGCTTCAACAATGGCAGTAGGAAATTGAGCCAAGATTTGGGAAGAAATAAAATCGGCTTTGTCGGTAGGGCAGGTGACATAAAAAAAGATTTGGTTGTTGAGTAGAACTATTTCAAGTGAGATTATCAGATTTGGTTTACCCAAAAGAGACTGAAAAAAACCAGGTGAGGGGAAATGACTGAAATTGGCAAAGAGGGAAGAGGTAGACTCGGGAGTAAATTCGTTTGATTTGGGAATACGGACTTGGAAGTGGACAAGATTAGTGGCAGATTCCAATTTATCCGATGTTTGGGCAGACATACCATACATTATACAATTTTTAATTTATAATTTGTAATTTTTAAACAATCTACTAATTTCTAATTTACAATTTACAAAATTTTGATGTTACGCATGCAAAACCCACCCTTGATCCTCCTACACTTTGCTTCGGAAGGACAAGTAAGGAGAAATAAACCCTCCCCTAACCCCTCCCTTGACAAGGAGGGGAAAAGTTAAGATAGTTAAAATGAAATTTGATATAATTCTATATGGCTGGTGTTGAACAAAAGGAAGTAGTTTTTCATTGGAGATGTAGCGTACCTGGTTGTAATGCCAAAGGTGAAGATGGTGTTCCCTTTTATAAGCATCCAAAGACTAAAAAAATATTTTGTTCGGAACATGCTGGTAGATTAGTTGGTACACAAGAGCCACTAAAATCGGGAATTGTTATAGGAGCAAGTGACGATGAGTCTGATGATCAAGTTGGTGGTTATGACATGGATGAGGTTTTATATAGGCGAAAGGATTTGTGGTAAATAACCTATATTATTGAATTTTGGGTAATCGGTGTGTATAATCGGCCATGTTTGGGATTATAAAATTTCCACAAGCATTTGAAAAAAGTTGGCATGGGGTTACCGTGCCTTTTTTTATAAAATATACCTAAAAAATAGCTTTTTAGAGTTTGTTTTATAAAAGTTCTTTAAAAATCCGAAGGAAGTCTAACTAGCAGGATTCAAACAGAGGATAAATAAATTGTCTTTTGTTTGAATCCTGACTAGATCAGGTTGTCGTGCGGGTTTTTTGTTTAGGTTGGTTTGAAGGAGGTTTGAGATGTGGATCAATGTATTTCAACTCGTTCTATGGGTTGGCCAGATCGTCACGTTTGCTGTGGTGGACTGGTTTGAGCTGGTTCCCGTAAAGGGACTGGCTGCAGCTCTTTCTGTGGTTCCAGGGGCGTTAGCCACAACTCTGGTAACGTTCGAACAGGGGTCGAAAGTGCAGCGAGGAGCTGAGGTGGTTCTTGGTTTCCTGGCAACCGTAGTATCCTGGTTTACCCAGGAGTGGTGGTGGTGGATTCCGGTTGCCTTGGTGGCGATCTGGAATTGCTCTCAAGTTCTCTTTTTCGTCTTTGTGAATGTGGCTAGAGCGACGGCGGCCATAGCCAATTTAAGGCAAGGGAAACAAGCACCGCAAGCGCCACAGCCACAGGTACAGCAGCCCACCCCGCAACAAGGGAAGGGCGGAGGTTTCTTCAGTCGGATATTTAGAAAGGGGAAGTGAGAGATGAAGAGGATGTGTTGGATAGCGTTGATCTTGTTGGTCCTCTCAGCTTGTGGGGGAGGAAAGTCGGTGCCGGATTCGGGGGAGATTTATGTCCCGACGGTAGTGCCAACGTTCACCCCGACTCCAGAGCCGACCGCGACACCTCAACCCAACATCTTGGAAGTTGTAAGTGCCATGGCCGAAGCCAAGGCACGGGTTGAGGCTGAGGTTGGAGCAGAGGGGATGGTTAGAATGACTGCCGAGCAGTTTCAGGCTTGGCAGGCTGAGCAGAACCGCCACACAGAAGAGATACAGGAGACGACTGCAGAGTCTCTTGTAAATCTCGGCGTGGCGTTTGCTGTGTCGGAAACCGTTGATGATGCAACCCGGAACACGGGAGCAGCGGCGGCCATGGGGCTGACGTTGTTCCTGATCGTCGGGTTCGTTTTCCTTGCTCGAAGTTTGGGCAAGGATGAAAGGAAGGAGGGTGGGGGTTAACCCCCACCCTCACCCACACAAGAGACACACGCACACAGACTTCCTTCGGACAAAAACAAAAGGGTTAAAATAATTAACTTTTTTATTTTTGAAAAATATGAATCAAGAACTAGATATTGGATTAAGAATTGTTGGCGGGATTTGTGGTGGTTTTAATACAACCTTTGTACAATCAGTTTTAACTAGATTGGATAGGAAAAGAATAAATAACGAAATAGAATCGGTTGCCAAAATCAAATCAGGCGAGGGAAGAGTTGACTTGGATGATACGCTTGGATGTGGATGCTGTATGGGTAGAATTGTGGTAGGTTTGGCTGGAGTAGGATTGGGGGTGGCTTATCCGTGGCCGAATATTGCTGCTGCTGTTGGATTGGTATCTTTGTGGGGGATGAGTATAATACAAAGACGATTTGGGGATCAAGAAAAATAATTTTGTGTTACAATAGACAGATTAGAAATTTAATTGGTATCGTTTCCTCCCAAAATATAGTGGGAAGATACACATTGGAGGTCCTTCGGCTTTGCCTCAGGATGACAATGTAATTTTATAAGGAAAAAAATGGCAAAAAGAATAATAAAAACAATCAACAGGACCGGTAAGAAAATTACCAAAAATTCGTTAGTATTGAGAGCTAAGAAACAGACTGAGGCGACCAAGAAAAGAATCGCAGAGATTAACGAAGATGTAAAAGCAGCTAAAAAAATTGACGCAGAAGAGATAGCAGTGGAAGAAATAGTTAGCAAAGACGGACAAGTGTCGGTATCAACTCCTACTAAAAAAGCGGAAGTTGAGATTAAGAAAAAATATAAAGTAAGTATAGATATTAAAAATATGTTTGATGCGGGTTGTCACTTAGGGCACAGGAGTTCAAAAACCAATCCAAAAGCAAGAGAATATATTTTTGATACCAGAAAAGGAGTAGAAATATTTGATCTACCACAAAGTCTTAAACTTTTGGAAGAAGCTTGTACTTATATTCACAATTTGGCTGATCAAAAATATCAAATGGTGTTTGTAGGAACAAAGAGACAAGCTAAGGAAGCGGTCAGGAGAATAGCACTTGATGTAAATATGCCCTATGTAACCGGTAGATGGCTAGGTGGACTTATTACCAATTGGGATCAGGTAAAACTTAATATTAAAAAATATAATAAGTTATCCGAGGGGATGGCCAAGGGTGAATATGCGGGCTTATCTAAAAGAGAACAATCGGAAATAAGAAAAGAAATTAATAGATTGGAAAAGATGGTGGGGGGGTTGTCAAAATTGCAAAATTTACCTATAGCAATATTTGTAGTTGGGGTGGGACATGAAAAAACAGCAGTAGCTGAGGCCAAACTTAGAGGTATAAAAACAATTGGAATATGTGATTCTGATTGTGATCCAAATTTGGTGGATTATCCAATAGTATGTAATGATGACAATGTTAAAAGTATAAATTTAATATTAGAGGAAGTAGGGAGGTCAATTAAAAATGGATAACAAAAAAATAATAGAACAAGTTAAGAAATTAAGGGAAGAATTGGGATTATCGATAATGGATATTAAGGCAGCAGTGGTAGAGGCTAATGGTGATGAGACAAAAGCTAAGGATATTTTGCGGAAAAAAGGTTTACAAAAAGCAGAAAAAAAAGCGGAGCGAGAAACCCATGAAGGAAGGGTGTTTGTGTATAGACACGCCACTGAAAAAATGGGAGCAATGGTGGAATTATTGTGTGAGACTGATTTTGTAGCTAAAGGTGATGATTTTCAAAGTTTAGGCAAAAATTTGGTATTGCATATTGCAGCCATGGACCCAAAAGATAAAAAAGAACTTTTGAAACAAGAATTTGTCAAAGATCCAAGTGTAACTATTGATGTGATGGTAAAAGGAGTAGTAGCTAAATTGGGAGAAAATATACAAGTGGGGAAATTTGTGAGATACCAAGTATAAATTTAAATTTTTCATTACACATTTTTCAAGTCTGGTGTAGTTTTCGTCAACAAGACCTTGAAAAATTGACAGAGTGAAAGTAACATGTTACTATTTATTATGAAGTTAACTAGAAGGACAAATGTATTATTAAGTGAAAGTGATTATTTGACCATGAAGTCAATATCTTTTAAAAAGGGGAAGACTATGGGAGAGTTAATCCGTGAGGCAATTTTAGCTAAATATATAAAAAAGGGTGGGTATAATAAGAAGAGATTGGGAGTATTTGAAGAATTGGAAAAAATTACTAAAGGAATGAATTTCTCTGGGATAGATTATAAGGCTTTGGTGGAAGATGGCAGAAAATATTGAGTATGTGGTAATAGATTGTAGTGCAATATTGGCAAAATTGATGCCAGATGAGAAGATTAGAACTGTTTTTGAAGAAGATTTTAATTTGCACTTGAGAAACAAAGTGAATTTTATTTCGCTTAATCTATTGGTTTATGAATTATTGAACGCAATTAAATCTAGTATAGTGTCAAAAAGAATTGATAGGGAGTATAGTCAGAAAATTATTAGCAATTTTTTAAAATGGGATATTAATATGGTTAACACGGTTAATTATGAAGATGTTGTGGATTTGGCAATATTACATAAATTATCTGTTTATGATGCTTCATATTTGTTTTTAGCAAAGAAATACAAATGTAGATTGATGACTTTAGATAAGAGATTAGAAAAAGCATGGCAGGAAGAGGTGAAATTTTGATACAATAGATCATGATAGATACAAATCAAATAAGACAAAGAATGGATAAAGTGGTAGATATTTTTGGCCAAGATGCGGGCACAATTAGAACAGGTAGAGCTAATCCGGGGTTAATTGAAAATGTAAGTGTAGCTGTATATGGCGGTCAACAAATGAGACTGAAGGAATTGGGATCGATAACAGTACCAGATGTGCGGTCTTTGGTGTTTCAACCATGGGATCAGTCAATTATTTCCGAAATTAAAAATGGAATAATGGCGGCTAATTTGGGATTTACGCCAGTAGTAGATGGGCAATTGATTAGAATTGCCCTACCTCAATTGACAACTGAACAGAGAGAAGATTATGTCAGATTGTTAGGCAGAAAATTGGAAGGAGCCAGAGAAATGATACGAGGGGTGAGGGGAGATAATAGAAAAGATTTGGTGGATGCAAAGAATGAAAAAATGATTTCGGAGGATGAATATAAGAGGGATGAGGCCGAATTGCAAAAAATAACGGATGAATATATGGGAAAATTGGAACAAATGTCAGAAAAGAAAGAAAAAGAAATAAGAGGAGAATGAGATTTATTTTGATTTTACTTGCAAACAATTTTTGCAGTGCTCACGCCCTTCGGTAAAACACCTCGGATGATTGCGCGCTTAAAAATGTTTGCTTCGTAAAATTTTTATACTTATTTTGATGTTATATTATGTAATGGATTTAATAATATTTTTTGTAGCTTTGTCGGTATTGGTGTTTTTTCATGAATTGGGGCATTTTGTGATGGCCAGAAAAACGGGGGTAAGGGTAGATGAATTTGGAATAGGTATGCCACCAAGATTGTTTGGTAAAAAAGTGGGTGAAACGATTTACTCAGTAAATGCTCTACCTATTGGTGGATTTTGTAAATTGTATGGCGAAGACTCAATTGAGGTGAAGAAGAATAAAAACAGATCTTTTGCTTATAAAAAACCGTGGCAGAAAAGTTTGATTTTGGTAGGTGGGGTGACAATGAACTTAATATTAGCAATATTGATTTTTACTGGTGTTTATTATGTAACCGGAATTCCGAAAGAATTGGGAAAGGTGAAAGTTGAGGAAGTGGTGGAAGGGTCTCCGGCTGATTTGTCTAATTTAAAACAGGGAGATTTGGTGTTGGAAGTGGGGGGAGAAGAAGTAAAAACGAGTGAAGAACTAGTAGAAAAAGCGGCGATGTACAAAGGTAGGGAAGTCGAGCTTTTAATAGAAAAACAGGATGGAAGTAAAGAGGAGGTAATGGTGGCTGTTAGGCAAAACCCACCTGAGGGAGAGGGAAGTATGGGAGTAGTAATAAATAGTATAGAGATGGTTAAGTTTCCAATATGGCAGGCTTATAAAGGAGTAAGGCAAGGGTTTGAAGAAGCATATTTTTGGGGAAGAGTAATTTTGGATGGATTGGGAAAAATGATTGCCGGAGTGTTTACCGGGCAGGTGCCAAAGGATGTGGCCGGGCCGGTGGGAATGTATCAGGCAACGGCAAGTGTCAGAAAGGAAAGTGGAATATTGGGAGTGATGCATTTTTTTGGTGTAATATCGGTAAATTTGGCAGTAGTTAATTTATTACCTTTCCCGGCATTGGATGGAGGAAGATTAGTATTTGTATTGATAGAAAAAATAAGTGGCAAGAAAATTAATGAAAAATTTGAAGCAACGGCAAATGCAGTTGGGATGAGTATATTGCTGGGATTACTTTTATTGGTGACAATAGGGGATGTGATGAGGTTACTGAAGTAGTCGTCAATTTTTAATTTAGCAATTTACAATTTTCAAACCCCTCTTTAATTCTCCCCTTGACAGGGGAGAAAAATAAAAAGAAGAAGAGATTGTTGCCTTATTGTGGAGTTAGTTCTAATAGAATAGCCGTGTTGGGTTCCATGTAGATAGTTTCGGTGTAGGTGGTGGTTGGAGGATTGATAATTTTTTGGTTAGTAGCACCCATGTAGACAGTAGTTTTAAGAATATAAGGCTGGTTGGCTATGGCTTGGAAAGTAAGGGGAAAGGTTTCAGAGTGAGAGTTTCTTGGATCATAATTGACTAAAAGAACTTGAGTGGTAGAGCCGTTTTGGGTGGAAAGAGAAGTAACAAAAGAACCATCGCCAATGGTATTTAATCTCTGGCCTTTTAATTGGTTTAGAAAAGTAAAAGCATGATACCTAGGTTTGGGAGAGGCTCCGTTTTGAGGATGAGTGATAATACCCCAACCGGATGAGGAGGAAGACCGATTGGTGGGGCCGTCGACTAATTCAAAGGGAAAAAGACGGTGGATTTTACCTGATAGTTGGGTAACTGTAGAAAGAAGATGAACTCCTGAATTTTTGTTGTCGTACCAAGTGTCAGCCTCTGAATTGTGACCAAACTCGGTGATAATACGTTCTACATTGAAAAATTGGGGATATTTGGTCAGAATTTTATTTAGATTTTCAATGTTTTGGTTGTATTTGTCTATATTTAGGTCATATTGATGCCAGGAAATAAAGTCGAGGGGTAGATTAAGAGAAGAGCAGTGTTTAAATAAAGCTTCGATCCAGTTTAAATAAAAATTGGTAGTAGCCGGTCCGCCGATTTTATAGTTTTTGGAAGGAAGAGAATTTTTTATGGCTTGGGCGGTTTGAGAGTAGAGAGTCAAATAATTTGGATCTTTGCCGTAGTGCCAGCCACCAAATAGATCAGGTTCATTCCAAATTTCATAGTAAATATCGGAAATATTTTTTTCCAGAGAGTATCTTTTGGCTAAGGCACTGACCAGAGATTGCCATTGTTGCCAATTTGAAGGTTGTCCGGTAACTTGGCCATTACTGGACAGGGAAGTGGGAGTGTAGGAAATACTAAACATGGGAGTGGCGCCACTAATTAGGATACTATTGACGATTTTATCGAGCTCGGTGAAGTTATGGTTGCCGTCGGGTCTATAAACATCGAAATGGTCAAAGATATGATCAATTCTAATTAACTGAAGTTGAAGAGCCCGGGTTTGAGAGATTATGGGTCTAATCATATCAGAGGCTTCTTCACCACCCTGGGCTATATTTTGCCAGAGCGTTTGGGATAGATTGCCAAAAGTAGTGGATAAATCGACGGTAATATTGGCTGGTTTGAAAAAGGCGGATTTGCGTAAATCAACGATAGTTTTTACGGCAAGAATAGTGATAGGGAGAAGAAGAATAAGGAGTAGAGTTTTGTTAAAATTGGTTTTTGTTTTGGTCACTATATAAATAGTATATGGTTTCAATCTTCAATCTTCAATTTCTAATTATTGGCTAGTGTAATGACTTTAAAAAATATGAACAGATAAGTTTTGATATATTGCAATTAGAAAATATATTTGGAATACTGAAGTTAAGACTTTAGAATTTTGGCTTTAAAAAATAATTAAAAATGAAATTTAGGTTGGTAGAATTGACAAGAGTAAAGGGGATTGCTCAAATTCCTTTGATAATAGGTCTTCTTTTAATGGCGATTGCTATACCAGTGGCTACTAGGTTAAGTCAACAGGAGCAGGATACTAGGGATATGGCAGCGGTGGCACCTTCTTGCTCAGGAGTTTCAGCTGGTTCTAGTTGTTGTACTGATTGCACTGCAGCGTGTTGTAATAATCAGATGTTTGCTTGTGCAGGAGGTACTTGGACGATGGTTCAAAGTTGCTCTGCAGGGTGTAAGACAGACAGATCTGGTTGTAATGCTAGTTGTGCTTTTAGATATGTTAATTGTGGTAGTTGTGGAGGTGGGGGATGTGCACCTAATGAAAAATCTTGTTATGTTCAACTAAATGACTGTAGTTATAAAACTCAGTGTTATCCGTTTAATAGTCAATGTGTAGCTCCCACTAATACACCAGTACCTGGTGTACCAACTACACCTCCTGTCACTAGTTGCGGGAGTCATGAGAATACTGACGATTGGTGTTCTGATTCTGATACTAAAGCTCATTGTACTAATGGAACTACTTATTATCAAGATTGTCCCTATGGATGTAATAATGGTAGTGGACAGTGTAATGGCGCTCCTCCTGTGGCTACGGCGACACCGATGTGTACTCCGGGTACTTTTCAGTGTAGGACAGGCGGAAAGTTGTGGAGGTGTAATGGAGTTGGATCAGCCTATGAATATTATATGGATTGTGTTGGTGGATTGTGTAATTCTTCTGGTAGTTATTGTGCAGATGCTGTACAAACTAATACACCTATACCTGTGAAAAAGTATCGTTGTACGATGACAAATACTTGCGTGGAAGATCCATATGGTAATTTTAGTGGATTGGCTGCTTGCGAAAATATGTGTTTTGCTACGAGTCCAGTACCAACGGCTATACCAACAACTGGTTTAGTGTCGGGGAAGTGTACTGAAGCTGATTGGAGTTCTGGTGTTACTAAATGTTCCAGCGACGGTCAGATATATAAGTGTATGAGAGAGACGAGGACTTCACCTTATATTTATTATTGGTATATGGATAGTAGTTGTTTAGGTTACGGGTGCAATGCAACTACTTTGGCATGTAATCCTTCTCCTACGCCTGGTGGTACGGGAGGTTTGGGGACTTTATGCACAGAGAGTGATTGGAATAATGATGTTAAAAAATGTGTTGATGGTCAGATATATAAGTGTATGGTGGAAAAGAGGTCTTCTCCGTGGGTTTACTATTGGTATATGGATAGTAGTTGTTTTGGATATGGATGTAATGCAAGTACTTTAGTGTGTAATCCTTCTCCTACACCTGTTTTAACAACTAAATGCTGTTGTAGTTCTACAAGTAGCAGCGTATGTAATTGGTATAGTGTACCAGTGACCGGAGGTTGTTCTTCGTTAGCTAGTTTATTGCGTAATGCCAATGATACAGAATGTAAGACTCCAAAGCCTACTTCTGCTGATGCTACATGTATTTC
>DBRI01000025.1:0-24460 GCA_002306295.1 Patescibacteria group bacterium UBA1372
ACCAAAGCCAACAATACCCAAATCATTCCTCTCCATATTTTACTAAACAATCTTTCCTTAATATCAGCCTGAACCAAGGTAGACATCACATAAATAAAGCTTACTAAAAAGACTGATCTTCTAAATATCCCAACCGGCCAAAAAGAAAACACCATGGCCATCTGACCTAAAATCATAGCTGGTACTAAAATATAAAATGAACTTTTATTTCTACCATCATCAGGCAACTCTATTGTTACTGCCCAAAATAAATAACCAAATAACATCAGTCCGGCCACCATCACCAACAAACCATTTTGCCAAAACCCCATATTAAATGAAAAAATACTATTAAACAGAAAGAAAGAAGACACCAGAAGCACTATTAGAGCCACTGTATAAGCCGCTCGATACAAAGGTACAGTCTTATAGCCAATGGCTACCAGAAAAATATTTTCTACCAAAAAAATTGCATAATTTACAATCGCAAATACAATCGATAAAAATATTCCTAAAGGTATTGAAAAAGGCAATAAAATCACAAATAAACAATATCCTACAAAAAAAGACAGTGGTAAAAATGCCATCAAAATTTTTAATACCCAATCTCGATAATTTACCAGATCCAAACACAGCCAATAAACAAATATTATCCATAAACCCATTATTCCTATGGCCATATGTTGCCATTCATAAGGCAGTGTCAAAATAAACAAAAACAATACCGATAAAGCCAAAGACGCTATTACAAATCTAACTCTTTTACTAATCATAGCTCTCCCAAACCAGTAAATATCTCAACCACATCTTCATTTTCTTCAAGTTCATCTACTAATTCCATTACTTTATTTCTAATAATCTCACTAACTTTCATAGCCATTTTCATTTTCAAAAAAGGCTTACTATCTATTATCTCAAACCCCTCTTGTTTTATTTTTTCAGTCATTTCACCTAAGTTTTCAAAAGCTACTTCAACAAAATTGCCATCTATATTCCACACTCCCATTTCCACCAACTTCTCCCAATCTTTTTCCAAAATTGTTAATACTTCAATCCTGCCAATTTTATCAAATTGAAACATAACTGAATTATTCCCTCCCAAGCTTCCATTGTATCTATTCAAAATCAATCTTACTTCATTGCTTGTTCTTATTTTATTATCGCTTTCTACTTCAACTATTATTGGCACACCACCAGGTCCAAAACCTTCTAAATAAAAAGATTCTATATGTTCTTTAGCACTATCAAATCTTGACAATATCCTTTCAATATTGTCTTTAGGCATATTCACCTCTCGTGCCTTTTCTATAGCCGTTCTTAGATAGGAATTAGTTATCGCATCAGTATTTCCTCCACCCGCCTTGACTGCCACCCTAATCACCCTAGCCATTTTTGTAAAAATAGCGCTTCTTTTCTTATCTTCAGCACCTTTTTTGACTTTTATATTTGCCCACTTAGAATGACCTGACATAGCTATCATAGTTTATCATCTGCGACCACTTTCTACCCAACACCAGCTCCATTTCACCAGCTAATATATTCTCCTCAGCACTTATCTGACAATCACTAAATATATCCCTAATTACCGAAAATGTTTTAGATTTTTCTACATCTATACCATATTTTAATATACATTCATCCATTTCCGTCGTATTGTCCCCTACTGTCAATACATTTATTCCCAACCAATTTAATTTTTCAGCCACAAACGTCGCCAACAAGTTTGATCCTGTCGCATTAAAAACCGATACTTTTATATCTTCTTCAATTAACCTATCTTCGCTAAACTCTCTACTCAATACTTCATCTAATCTAACATTATCCACCAATTGATTATTATTAACTTCTTCATTAAAAAACATTTCTGACATTCTCCATTTTAGATAAATAGAAGGCAATACACCCAAATGATCAACCATATTTCCCCACTCTTCCCACGCCAACAAATCATCACCCCAAATAATTTTCCTGCAATTATTACCAAAATTAAAAAACATTATCTCAGAGGCTATATCCATTCTGCCTTCTTGCTTGAGTAATCCATATATCCTATCAGCCTTGTACCATCCGTATCCTCTTGGTACCCAAACCATCACTTCAGGGCCTATGACCAAAAAATTAATCATTCCCCTGTTACTGGAGACTGAAATTAATCCCAAACCTTGGGGACTTATTACAGCCATTTTATAATCATTTTTCGAAAAAATTTCAAAACCTTTACTAGTATCCCAAGCCACAATTCCAATCAATATTAAGCCAACTATTACATAAAACAACATCTTTTTCATTATTTTTTTTCAAATCTATCTAGAACTACTTCTAGATCAAAGGGTATTTCAGACTCTACTTTAATCATTTTTTTATCTATACCTAAAAACTCCAATCTTTTAGCATGTAAAAAAGGCCTACCAAGATTATCTGTCTCTCCCCCATATTGTTTATCACCAACTAATGGCCAACCCAAATAGCTAAAATGGGCTCTAATTTGATGAGTCCTACCCGTTTTTAAAACAATTTTTACCAAACTATACTTCTTTCCCGCGTATTTGTATTTTTTAATTAATTCAAACACCGTCCAAGCTTCTTTTCCGCCAATCCCCACCTGTCTTTTCCCCCATACTCCATAATTTTTTTTAATCAAAGGCGCTTTAATTTCACCCGAAAAACTAACATCGCCACAAACTAGCGCCTCATATTCTTTATAAATTTGCCTGTTTTTAAACATTTTTTTTAGATATTTAAAACATTTTTCATTTTTAGCAACCAACAATAGTCCTGATGTTCCCTTATCCAGTCTATGAACAATCCCCGATCTATCCACTTTTTTAGCCCATGTATATTTAGTAGCCAAATAGTTTTCAATTGAATTTTTTTCATCTCTACCCTCATTTGTTACTACTATCCCACTGGGTTTTTCCAACACCAAAATGTTTTTGTTTTCAAATCTAGTCTCTATAATCATTTCTAAATAAAAATAACATTATTCCAATAAAAATCATAAAATCGGCTATGTTATTAGATACAAATCCCAAATTAAAATAATCAAACACATGTCCCACTACTATTCTGTTTACTAAATTTATTACCCCTCCACACCAAACCAAATACAACCCCCAAGAAAATCTTTTTATTAAAAAAAATAAAATCAAAACTAATGTCGCCAAAATTATCCACTCAATTCCACCAAAATATAATCCAAAGCTCACTCCCCTATTTGTATACACGGGTAGATTCAAACTTAAGTAAGCATGAATCACACCCAAAAAAATCAGGGTCAAAATTGCTAATACTACCCTATTCTTTGGCTTTTTCACATTTAACACAAACTGTAGCATCCGGCTTTATAGCCAACCTGTCTGTATCAATCATCTTTCCACACACCTCACAAATACCATAATTCCCTTTTCTGACCCTTGATAATGCTCTCTTCATCTGAACTATCTGTCTATTTATAAACTTAGATTTGACTTCTGAGTGCAGTCTGCCTACCTGTTCATCTACCTCCGCTTCTACAGAATTTTGTTTGTCTCTGTCAATATCCAAAAATGGATCACCGCTTTCAACCGACTTTTTAGTTCTAGTCAATTTTCTAATCTCTTCCTCCAAAAATCTCCCAATCGGCTTTAATAATCTGGCTGGAAATGATACGTTTCCTTTTTTATTATTCATTTTTCCTTTCTAAAAATTTGAAATAACTCTCCAAGGATAACTAAACCAATTAAAAAAAGCAAACCCAATACCAAACCAATTAATTTAAGTCCCAATCCTGACCCATTTAAAAAAGACACTATAAATACATAAAATCCTAAAAATGTCCCCGACCACAAAAACAAAAAACCTTTCTTGCCACTTCTATACCAATAAAAGGATCTATATCTTTTTGCCCAAAAAAAGGTCAAATATATAAAAACTAATCCCACCGGCCACCAAAAATTTGTAGTTAGCCAAATCCAACCATTTGAAAGCATAAAAAGTAGTCCCCCAAAAATAAACGGAATCATCAAATCCTCACAAGTTTCATAAAAATTGTATCTATCAAATAGACAATATATAAAAATAAAAGCTATCATCGACACAATTCCGGCTACCAAACTAAATCCGGGTTTATTCCAAAAGAAAAACCAATCCCAAATAGTTGTATCCCAGCTGACTAGATTAAATATTGACCATATTATTCTGCCTCCAATCAAAAATGCCCCCACAACTGACCACAAAAACGAATTTATATCATCACCAAAATCCCCTTTCATCTTTCGCCAAGCCAAATACAAAAAAACTACCATAGCCAAAAATCGTAATAAATATTGCAAAAACATTAACCTATTCTACAATATCTATTCAAATTGATATAATCAACCAACCTAATATTCAATAAAAACCCGCCGAGGTGGCGGAATTGGTATACGCGTAGGTCTCAAAAACCTATGGTAGCAATATCATGAGGGTTCGATTCCCTCCCTCGGCACAAATCAATCCTACTATTCTCCTTTTCCTTCCATTTCAAAAAAGCTAATCTGTTTACCATTGAAATATAAATTAAATTCACCTATTGGACCGTTTCTATGCTTTGCCAAAGACACCACCACGTTTTCTCTAACTTCTTCATCAGGTCTATTTAAAAACATGACTACGTCTGCATCTTGTTCAATACTATTATGCACAATAATATCATTTACCACAAAACTATTAACACCTGGAACTGTCATATCATAAACATTTTTTATCCCGATTTCTTTTATTGACACTACTTCATCCCAACATATATCAGAACAGGCTATATTATTTAACTCTTCAAAGTCCAGTTTTTTAGATATTTTGGTCAATCTCATCCGGCTTACTCCGGATTTTAATCTCTGTGTCCCACTATACGCCCAACCCATTTTTTGATGAAACAATCTAGTAGACCAACCCAGTTCTTTTCTCCTTGTTTCTATTAAAGACCATACTTCCCTTGGCACGACATCATTATTGGGATTTGGTTGAATTTTTGACAATTTATCAATAGCCTCATTTACAACTTTTTCCTTATTTCCAACACAACCAATCTCATTTAAAAATCTAAATTGATTCTCTTTGCCCTGAATTGTAACTATCCAAGTTTTTTCATAATCCAGTTTCTTACTAAAGCTTATTTTTGATGTTATTCCTAAACTTAATAGTAAATAAGACACCTGTCTTGCCAACTCCTGGCTTTTAGATGCATAATACAATCTAACTAGAGGCCCTTTTTTGTTTACGGACTTTACATTAATACATCCATCAGTTGCCCATAAATTTTTTAAGAAAATTGCTCTATTATTCTGATTAAGTTCAAATACAATTTCAGGTATGACTTTAATTCCTGACCTCTGATTAAAAATACCAAGCTCTTCATCAAACCATTTAACAATTGGATTCCTGACACCTCTTGCTAATCTATCTGCAGATGATAAATATAAATGATACCAATTTTCTTGTTTGACCAACCTTGGTTTAATTTTAAACTCACTCACAGCCGCATTTTCAACAATCTTAATTAACTTCATATCAGAATTGGTGTAATGTAAGGGTTGTCTGGCTAAATAACACCCATCTCCTATCATATGTGCCAACAAAACTATCCTATTTTCACTGATAGATTTATTGCCTTTAATTTCCAATTTTCTAGGTACCGCCAATCTATCTCCTACTTTCAATTTATCTACTCTTTCCCAATTAAATAATTTTTTAAAAGGATGATTACCCGATGCCTCAATCTTTTTACCACTTTTAAGAGTCAGTTCAAACACCTTTTTCTTTCCACTATCAAACACTTTAGCCACTACTGCTGTTTTCAATTTACCCTCATCTGTCAAACCAAATACTTTAAATCCACTTTTACCAACCAAATCTTTAATTTTTACTTTTTTTCCACTCGAAAGCACTATCTGACTATCACCCGTCAAACATCCACTCTCCCTCAAATCTGATAATCTCGGTTTACCTCCTCTCGCTTCCATGGCTCTGGATAATTGAGCTGCCGCCAATACTGGTACTTTCAACTCTCTGGCTAAATTTTTCAAACCTTGAGAAATTTCTGATACCTCTTGAACTCTATTATCTTTTGTATACCCATGCATCAGTTGTAAATAATCAACCAAAATCAACCTAATATCCCTTTCCGAGAGCATTCTCCTGGCTTTTGTTCTCAATTCTGTCACTGTCAGCCCCGGTGTATCATCAATATACAAAGGTGCCTCAGCCAATACTCCCATAGCTTCAGACAAAGCTGCAAAATCAGTTTCAGACAATCTACCTGTTTTAAGTTTCCATGAATCAATCAATCCTTGTCTTACTAAAAGTCTATCCACCAGCTCTTCTTTACTCATTTCCAGAGAAAAAATACACACCGGTAACTGCTTCTCCACTGCCACATGTCTGGCAATATTTAGGGCAAAGGCTGATTTACCTACACCAGGTCTGGCTGCCAAAATTATTAAATTGCTATCCTGCATTCCAGCCAACAAATCATCCAAACCTTTAAAACCGGTTGGAATTCCTCGTAGTCCGTCACCCATTTTTTGCAATTCATCCAACCGATCAAAACTAGCCGTTAAAACTTCCCTAATTGATATTGGCTTATTTCTTATATGTCTTTGGGTCAAAGAAAATATCTCCTGTTCCGCCATATCAAGTAGTTCATTAGTTTCCAAACTTTCATCAAATGATTTTTCCGAAATCTTGGCTGATGCCGTTATCAATTCTCTTTTAGCAGACAATGATTTTATTATTTGTCCATAACTTTCCACATTTGCCGAAGTTGGCACTTCATTGGCTAATTTCGATAAATATGTTCTGCCTCCAATTTTTTTTAATTGCTTGAGTTGTCTCAATCTCTCAGACACAGTTACCATATCTATAGCCGATCTATTCTCATACAAATACAGCATCACTTCGTAAATTACACTGTGGTTAGGAAAATAAAAATGTTCCGGTCTTAAAAACTCAGACACTGACAGTAAAGCATCATTATCTATCAATACAGACCCCAATACTGCTACCTCTGCTTCCTCCGACTGTGGCGGTAATCTTAATTCTTGTGTCATAGCCAAATTATATCAATCAGCAAGACAACAATACTACTTCCATCCCTTCTGTTAACTCCTCTCCTGGCTTCAAACTAAATTTTGGCACTGATTCAATATCTTCTCTGTCAAACACGTCAAGCAAATTTTTAGTATCTTGTTTGGAACCCACTAATATTACAAAGTTGACACCTGTCTTTTCAGCTAGCGCCAACATTTTTTTCTCAGATCCTTCCATTCTATCTAGAATCACTAAAATATCCAAATTTACCACCTTATCAACTGCTTCTTCAACTTGTCCATTTTCAAAAAACACTCCAACTCTATATCCATCCACCACCATCACATACATTAGACCCTCTTTCCCATATTTAATTCCAGTAACTTCCACTCCACCTGCTTCATATTCCCCCACTCCATCAATCAGCAATTTTCCCTCAGCTACAGACCCAAAATCGGTTACATTTTTTCCTGGTTTTACTATACACACCCTGTATTCATTTTTTTTGTCTTCATCCAAATTTGCCCCCACCAAAACACCTAAATCTTTTATTTTAATAGCAATAGAGCGTGTTCCATGATATCTTATATCCATAGCAATCTTAATATAACACACTTTATGATCAAAGAACTAACAATTGCAATAATCTTGGGTGCCTTAGTTGGTTTTGGTGCCACTACCAGTTTTATCAATTCAAAAAATAAAAATTTGGGTGCTGTTACTGGAGAGATCTCAACCAATCAGCCTAGTTCATCTTCTGATATTTCCCAAGATGAATCAATTCCCACTCCAACCGATCACAATTTGGTTATTACCTCTCCAACTCCAGATACAGTTGTCAACGATTCAGATCTAACTATTAAAGGCCAAACTAGCCCCAACAGTACCCTAATTATTCACACAGGCATAGATACCTTTTTCCCTGAAATTGACGACACCGGTCTTTTCCAGCAAGAAATTGAGCTAGAAGCTGGAGCCAACTTAATTCAGATTAGTTCTCTTTCAGTAGATGAAGACCAAATCGATAAAGAAATTCTAATTACATTTACAACAGCCGAATTTTAATTATGAAAAAAATATTACTTATAGTATCTATTTTCACCCTTATAATTTTGACACGTCATTTTAGCTTTCGCGTCCTTGCCCAATCAATTACTCCGACCCCATCTCCAACAGATTTAACTCCAACCCCCCCTGGTTCAGAAGATAATGATATCGAAAAAATCCGTCAAGTTGTTAAAGACAAAGTTATGGAAAAAATCGATCAGATAGTTAATAAACCAAATCAAAAAATCGGCTGGTTAGGAACTATTATTTCTATTGATTCAAACAATATTGAATTAGAAAATTTACAAAAAATCAGTCAAAAAATCATCGTTGAAGACGAAGCCACTATCATCAATACTAAAAAACAAACTGTTGATTTAGAAGACCTCAAAGTCGATCAAATCATCATTGCCATGGGTTATCTTGATATAGAGGGAAATCTTTTGGCTAAAAGAATTTTGATTACCAATATTTCCCTTGATACTCTTAAAAACACCATCATCAGTGCCACAGTTACCGATATTTCCCAAACTACCAATATAATTACTCTGGTTACCAAAGACAGAAAAGTCTTTCAAATTAAATCAGACAAAAATACTGCCAAAATCGAAAAAAATCAAAAAATTATGGCCGTCATCAAACCAGAGAAAAAAGATAGCAACACTTGGTTAGTTTTAGACTACAAAGACATTTCACCCCCCACTCCGACCCCAACCAGCGATTAAGTCGATATTTTATACGATAACGACAAACATAGTACTTTTTAAGCTGTACCACCAAAGTCATCCTGAGCGTAGCGAAGGACCTCTTTTGTCTCTACCCCGAACCGAAGTAATTTAATTATGCTATAATCCACCTATGAGACAGACAAGTACAAACCATCACCATCACGCTTAAACAAGGCGGATGTTGGTCTGTTTCAAATCTACATCCCGCCGAAAGCGGGATTTTTTAGTTTCTTTAGGTGAAAAATTCAAGATAAAAACGAAGAATTTTTTCCTAAAGACACAATCCCGAACGAACAAAGTGAGCATCGGGATATTTGAAAATTGCACATTAAAAAATTCCTAATTGTTTAGAATTTAAAAATATATGGTGGCTGTAGCTCAATTGGTTAGAGTTCTTGCCTGTGAAGCAAGCGGTCGCGGGTTCGAATCCCGTCAGCCACCCCATGAAAACAAAAATCCAAACACTCAAAGGATTTAGAGATTTTTTGCCCGCCACCATGCGGGTTAGAAACTATTGTCTAAATACATTTAAACAAGTTTTTGAATCTTTCGGTTTCGAACCTTTAGAAACTCCTACCCTAGAATATGCCTCAACACTAACTGGTAAATATGGTACTGAGGCCAACAAACTTATTTATACTTTTACTGACAAAGGTGGCCGAAAAGTCGGCCTTCGCTATGACCTAACTGTACCCACCAGCAAAGTTTTAGCAATGTATCAAAATAAAATCCCTCTACCCTTCAAACGTTATCAAATTCAACCTGTTTGGCGGGCCGACAAACCCCAAAAAGGTCGCTATCGCGAATTTATTCAATCCGATTTTGATTGTTTTGGTAGCACCTCCCCCACTACTGATGCCGAAATTATTGCTATTACTTATTACTGTTTAAAAAACATTGGTTTCAAACAATTTAAAATCAACATCAATAGCCGCCAAATTTTAGACAGTTTACTTAACCTTGCCGGTATTACTTCAAACAAAGATTCAATTCTCCAGTCGTTAGATAAAATAACAAAAATTGGTCAAGACGCTGTAATTAGTGAACTTATTTCCAAAAATATTACCAAAGCAAAAGCCGAAAATATACTTAAACTTATTAAATTGGCCAAACCGGATCAAAATCTTTCTCAAGTTCTGGAATCAGTCTCTTCTTTTGGAGTTCCCAAAGACTTTTTCAGTTTTGATCCTACTTTAGTTAGAGGTCTAGATTATTACACCGGTACCATTTTTGAAACCACCGTTACTAAACCTAAGATTGGCTCAATTTCTGGTGGAGGTAGATTCGATAACCTTATTTCCACCCTCGGTGGACCCAATATTCCCGCCGTTGGCTCATCTCTAGGCTTAGACAGAATCGTCGATTGCATTATTGATCAAAATTTACTTCCAAATCTAACCCAATCATCAACACAAGTTCTAGTTAGCTTATTCAATCAAGATTTAATTGATAAATCCATCAAAATCACTACCCAACTAATCGATTGCGGTATTAACACTTTTCTCTATCCCACCCCAGATAAACTTAGTAAACAATTCAAGTTTGCCTCTGATAAAAAAATCCCTTATGTTGTCATTATTGGCCCCGACGAAATTAAAAATAATACCATTACACTTAAAAATATGAGTACTGGTCTCCAACAAAACCTTAAACAAAAAGCTCTTTTAGATTTATTCAAAAATCTAATCTAAAGTCTGAAGATTGAAGATTGAAGATTAAACAGATATAATACGCCTATGCAAAAAACAATTCATCCCAAATTTTACACGGATTGCCTGGTCACTTGCACCTGTGGTAACTCTTTTACTACCAGTTCAACAGTTGATCACATTGATGTTGAAATTTGCTCAAAATGTCATCCGTTCTTCACTGGTCAGCAAAAGTTTGTTGATGCCAAAGGTAGAATAGACAAATTCAAAGAAAAAGTAGCCAAAAGTGCCGATTATCACTCCAAAAAAGCCGCCAAAGTAAATAAAACCAAAAAACTCAAGAAAGCTAAACAATCTAAATAACTTTTTACTTTACAAACTTTATAAACTTACGTTGTGCCTACTATCAACCCAAATATAATCATAATGGAGTTTCGTCCTGGCCCCGGCGGAGATGAGGCTACTCTTTGGGCAGGAGATCTTCAAAATATGTACAGTCGTTTTGCCAATAAAACTGGTTGGAAAATTACCACCCTAGACGACGATACTATCCAGATTAGTGGTTTTGATGTTTACGAACAGTTAAAATTTGAAACTGGTACTCATCGTGTCCAAAGAATTCCTACAACCGAAAAAAAAGGTCGCATCCACACCTCTACTGCCAGTGTTGTAGTTTATCCACAAATTAACTCTAAAGATGTCCAGTTGAATCCTTCAGACGTAGAAATGACAGCCAGCCGGGCTGGCGGTAAAGGCGGTCAAAATGTCAACAAAGTTAGTACTGCAGTCAGGCTAACTCACAAACCCACCGGCATCACTGTTTCCGTTAGACAAGAAAGATCCCAACAACAAAATCGAGAATTAGGTATGCAAATCTTGGCCAGTAAACTCTGGCAAACAGAAGAAGAAAAAAGACTTTCAACTTTAAAATCAGCTCGATCCAAACTTGGTCATGGTGACCGATCAGAAAAAATTCGTACTTACAATTACGCCAGAAATCAGGTTAAAGATCATCGTATCAACAAGTCTTTCAATCTTGATCAGATATTAAATGGCGATCTAACCGATATGCTCCTGGAACTATCTGTCCTAAACGACCTGGAATAATTTACCCCTGTCTTTTCTCCAATCTAACTCCTTTCACCAACTCTTCTCCATCCCGCCATATTTTTACCTCTATTGTATCCCCTATTTTCTTTTTATTAATTATATTAATTAGGCTAGTATTTTCAGTCTCATCAATTTTTATTCCATCAATTTCAGTAATAATGTCACCTTTTTCTATACCCGCTTTTTCTGCTCCGCTACCAACTATGACTTCCTCCACATAAGCCCCCTGAGGTACTTCATTAAGTAGGGCAGCTCTCTTACTAATGATTCGATACGATACCCCCAGATATGGCCTATCAAACTCACCTGTTGCTTTGAAATTATCAATTGAGCTTTTTACAATATTTATAGGTAGGGCAAACCCAATATTTTGCCCAGACAATGATACCGCCACATTTACTCCTATCACCTGACCCGAAGAATTTAATAATGGTCCTCCTGAATTTCCAGGATTTATAGCCGCATCAGTTTGAATCACATTTTCTAGTTTTTCTGTTCCTTCAAAAGCCGAACCAGCCACAATTCCCCTACCAAGTCCCGATATTACTCCTGTTGTTACAGTTGATCTAAATTCTCCCAAGGCTGTTCCAATTGCAATCACCATTTGACCAACCTTCAAACTATCAGAATCCCCCATCTCTAAAGGTTTTAAATCGGTCGCCTCAATTTTCAGTATTGCCAAATCTACTTCAGGATCCCTATAAATATCTTTAACTTCATATTCCTTATCATCACTTACCACAACTCTATATTTGGCATCTATATCAGATACCACGTGTTTATTAGTAACCACCAAACCATCAGTTGATATTATAAATCCGCTCCCAATATCTTTTTCAATTTTTTCTTCTTGTGGCTGATCAAAAGGCATCCCAAAAAAATCTCCCCAAAAACCAAACGGATCATATATTCCATTACCAGGATTTAGTTGAACTTTACTAATAGCCACTGTTACCACACTTTCAGCCGTACTCTCAACTACTTCAGTTACTACCGACTCTTCATTTACTATTCTTTTATCAACTACTTCGGCTTTTTCTTGATCAGATTTATTAGTTACCCCTCCAATTCTTTCAATATAAACTCCACTCATAAAAGCTCCCAATAAAAATACACCAAGTAGTACACCCAACCCTAAAAATTTCAAATTAGTTCTTTTTGCATTCATAACATTAATTTAAATCAAATTTTGCCTACAGTCAATTTAGTAAACCGTCTATTTCAAAAATCTTATTTCTATCAATTTCATCATCATATTCCCATTCGATCTCATAATCAGGTTCTACTCCTTTTCCATCTATGTCATCCCCACTTGGTAATAACCATTTGGCAATCGTCACATGCAATCCAGAGCCGTCAACAAAATCATCAGTTTTCTGAACAGTACCTTTACCAAAACTAGTTTCACCCACAATTGGAGCATTAATTCTTTGTTTCAAAGCCCCAGCCAATATTTCTGCTGCCGACGCCGAACCACCATTTATTAATACCATCAATTTTTTACCCACCAATCTCGACCTACCTCTTTCCACTTTATATTCTTCAACACTTCCATCAGCTGATTTTTGCTTGACCACTACCCCATCTTCCAAGAAATCAGAGGCGATTAAAACACTTCCATCCAAATACCCGCCCGGATTATTTCTTAAATCCAATATTATCACCTCAGAATTATTAGCCAACACACTTGACACCATTTCCTCCCACTCTTCGTACAATCTGTCACTAAACTTATACATTTTTATCCACGATATTTTCTTGCCATTGTGATCCAAATTTTCAATTTCAACACTGGCAACTACAATATTATCTCTTATAAGTTCCACATCTCTAGCTTCATTTTCACCCTGTCTAAAAATTGATAATACTACTTTTGTCCCAATTTCTCCTCGGATTAATTCGACTGCCCTCTGTATACTGATATCCTGAGTATCGACATCAATTCCCGCTTTTTCATCTTTTATTTTTAAAATTAAATCTCCAGCTCTTAAATCAGCTCTGTCAGCCGGAGTTTTAGCAAGTGGACTCATCACCGCCAAAGACCCTTCTTTATAACCCAATGAAACCCCTACTCCTCCAAATTCACCAGCCAAATTTTCTTGAGATGTTTTGTTTTCATCAGGTGGTAAAAAAACTGTATAAGGATCACCCAAAGAAGACACTTGTCCCTTAATTGATCCATAATATATTTTTTCATCATCAATTTTATCTTTATACAAAAAATCATTCTTCAGTATCGACAAAACCTGGCTAGATAATCCCTCACCATTGACCAAAATCGGCTTATCTAAAAATATTTTGGATCTAAAAATAGCTACATGTACTACTACTGTAACCAATAAAAACAAACTAAAATTTCTCAGTTTTCTAAAAGACATATTCTCCATTGTATATTATTTCTTTATTTAAGAATAGTATGTACAGACAGGTCTTAGACCTGTCTCTCCCTCTTTACTTTCTGACGAAAGGTAGCAAACCCAGATGACGGGCATTTTTTATTGCTTTAGTTAGTTGTTTTTGATGTCTGGTACAAATCGATGTCACTCTGGCTGATAAAATTCCACCTCTTACAGACAAAAATTCTTCAAACTCAACATAGTCCATCCAAGTCGGGTCTTTCTTAGATTCACAAAACACACAAATACCCTTTCTAAACTTTGTCTTTACTGATACTTTACCTTTTTTCTTTAAAATTTTAGCCATATTTTATAAAACCTTAAAAGGGCATATCCTCTTCAGTCTTCTGACCGCTTGTATCAGTTACATCCCCACTATCCTGACTAGTTTCACTAGTCTTTGGTGTTTCAGTCACATGTGCTGGCTCTTCAAGATTGCCCATATCCATTTCTTCGTCTGGGATAATAATATCTTCAACTCCAGAAGTATCGGCAACGTCCATATCAACATCTGCCCCACCCCTAGTTGGACTTAATATCACCATGTCAGAAATAACAATTTCTGACACTTGTCTTTTTTGGCTATCCTGACCTACCCACTCTCTATACTGAAGTCTGCCTTCTACATACACTCTTGAACCTTTTCCTAAAAGCTGTGAACATAGTTCAGCTAATTTATTCCAAGCTACAATCCTATGAAACTGGGCATCCTCTTTCTTTTCTCCTTGTTTAGTGGTCCATGCTCTGTTTGTAGCCACTCCAAAAGAAGCTACTGCCATACCACCAGGAGTATATCTTAATTCAGGATCTCTGGTTAAGTTACCTATTAACATTACTTTGTTTAGACATCTAGTCGGCATATTTCTCCTTTTCTATTCAAATTTTTAAAATTAAATAACGAATAATCTGTTTGTTTCTATTTAAAAAGACCCTAATATCTTTCCAAGGTGTCAGAGCCTCTTCCCCTGCTTCTACATTTCCAATCCAAAATCTAGCTTTTTCATTATCTTCAATTCTATAAGCCAATTCTTTTTCACCCCAATCAGAAAAAGACACTTTCATACCTTTTTTTTCTATTTCTTTTTCCAATTTGGTTAAATCCTCTTTCTGCTTTTTTGAATCCAGACTAGACGGGTATTCAACTATCAACTGGTATTTATGGCTATAAGTAGCTTTCATATCTTGTTAGATTATCACATCCCTATTTTTTTTACAATCCTATATGTATCGTTTGCTAAATCCTCTATTAAATATCCTTTCCCTTCTATTTTTACTCTCAATCTATCTGATTCCTGCCAATTTTTACCGGCTCTAGCTTCTTGCCTGGCTCTGGCTAGTTCTTCAACTTCTTTAGGAATACTTATATCCCCCGTTTTATTTAAATCCAAACCCAATACTTTATCAAAATCAACTATAGTTGCTTTTTTATCCTCATCCCTAATCTTGCTATCTTTTACTAATTTCCACACCGAAGCCAAAGCTTCGGAGGTTGCCAAATCATTACTAATTTTTTCTATAAACTTATTTTTATATTCTAAATTAATCTCTCCGCCATCTTTCCAACTGGATAATATTTTCCTCAATCTAGTTAAAGCCAACTCAGCTGATTTTAAAGATTCATCAGAAAATACCAAACCTTTTCTATAATGACTTGAAAATACCAAATATCTAAAGGCTAAAACATCATAACCTTTATTAACCAGGTCTTGAACAGTATAAACATTTCCCAAAGATTTACTCATTTTCCCTTCCTTCAAAGTTAACCAAGCATTATGAAGCCAATAATTAACTGTTTGATGACCAAATGCACCATAGCTTTGTGCAATTTCATTAGTATGGTGGACACCAATATGTTCAATTCCACCGGTATGGATATCAAACACTTCACCCAAATACTTAGTTGACATTGCCGTACACTCTAGGTGCCACCCAGGGAAACCCTCTCCCCAAGGACTACCCCATTTCATAATATGATTTGGTTGATTAGTTACCCATAGTAAAAAATCCCAAACCTGTTTTTTTTCAACATCCACTTCCACTCTCGCTCCCGCTTCCATTTCCTCCAATTTTAGATTTGCAAATTTTGCATAATCTTTATATTTACTAGTATCAAATACCAAACCGGTTTTAGTTATATAGGCAAACCCATTATCTTCAATTTTTTTAGCCAATTCTATTTGTTCCTTTATATGTTCTGTCGCTCTGCACAATACATCTGGTCTAGCAATATTAAGTAAATCCATACTGTCTAAAAATTGTTTCTCATATTTCTTAGAAATTTCCCAAACAGACAAACCCTCTCTTTTAGCTCCTTTTTCCATTTTGTCTTCACCGCCATCACCGTCAGTTGTGTTATGACCAACATCAGTTATATTCATTACCCACTTAACTTTATAATCATTGTATCTAAGCGTCCTAACTAAAAAATCCCACACTAAAAATGCATACATATTGCCTATATGTTGATTCCAGTAAACTGTCGGACCGCAGGAATATATACCCACCTCACCTTTTTTAATCGGCTTAAACTCTTCCTTTTTTCTACTTAAAGTATTATAAAAATAAATCTTTTGCATGCACTATTATACCTAATCTGGTTTTTTACTAAATTCACCAGTTGCAGACATTTGATCAGCTGATGGTTTTTTACCATGAGCAAAGGCGCTACCACGACTTTTTTTCTTTTTATGCTCAGGTGTTTGCACTTCTTGTAAACGTTGTCTTTCTTCCTCTTCTATCATTCTCTGTCTTTTTAAATTCTCCAAAAACTCTTCTTCTTTTCTTTTTTCCTCCTCTTCTTTCTGTCTTCTCACCTCCTCTATCTCTGCTTCCACCTGTCTACCCCGTCCCAATTCTTGTCTCAGTTTTGCCATTTCTTGCTGTTTTTTTACCTGATCATTTTGTTCCAATTGTTGCTTTTGAGCCTCAGTCATATCTTTTATATCTGGAAACAAATCTTGTCCATTATCCGCACTATCCACCGCACCTAAAGCCTTTTTTACATTATCAATCCCCTGTTCTACAGTCTCATCAGCTATACTTTTCAAGCCCCTTAGTACTTGTTTCGGAATTGTTTTCATAAATAATTTAATAAATTTTTGAAATTACTTTTCCTAGAATTGTCTTTACAACAATCAATTATACTTAATACTTAGAATAATTAAAATTGAATTTTAAGCGCGCAATCATCCGAGGTGTTTTACCGAAGGGCGTGAGCACTGCAAAATTTAATTTTGATTATTCCTTAATTTCACAGTTTTCTTTTACCCTCCAAGGCTCTACTTAAAGTTGCCTCATCTACATAACTTAAATCAGATCCCACCGGTAAACCCATACCTATCCTATTTATTAATATAATTTCACCCAACTCCAATTTATCCAACCTGTTTTTTATATACAAAGCTGTTGCTTCTCCTTCCATAGTCAAACTGGTTGCCAATATTATTTCAATTTTGTCTTGACTACTTTTACCCAATTCTTTTACCCTATTAATCAATTCATCAATTTTCAAATCATCCGGCCCTATTCTTTCCAGTGGATTTATAGCCCCACCCAAAACATGATACACTCCATCAAATACTCCTGTCCTTTCAAAATTGATTACATCAATGGATCTCTCTACTACACAAATTGACCTTTCTTTTCTGTTATTGTCTTTACATACTTCACATTTCTCTTCCTCACATACAGAAAAACAAATTTTACAAAACTTACTTTTTTTCTTTAATTCAATTAAGTTATTAGCTAACCCTTCCACATATTCATCCGGTGTATTAAGTAGATAGAATACCAATCTTGTGGCACTTTTTGGCCCAATCCCGGGCAACTTTTCTATAGCCGAAACCGCCTTAACCACCACAGCAGGCAAATGAGTTGACATAAATTTTTTAAAATAAATCTCCCAATCCACCCATCTCTTGCATTTTTTTAGCCACCAATTTCTGTGATTTTTTTAATGCCTCATTAATCACATCAACCAGTTTCTTCTCTTCCTCACCATCAATTGTAATACTCCTAATCTTCTGATCACCTCTTACTTCAACTCTTATACCCTTGTCCTCATAGACAGTCATTTCAGATTCAATCGCCTTTTTGATTTTTAAGGCTTTTTGTAACATTTTTGCTTTATCAAACATAATTTTCAAATTTAAAATTTATAAACTGACTCGGTTATTTTAACATTACAATGTCATCCTGAGCAAAGCGAAGGATCTCATCCTTAATCAACCAAATATATCCTTAACCACATCATAAATTTCACTATCACCTGCACTTTTTTCAGCTGGCAAATCAACTGGGGTTCCTTTATCTGCTAATCTACAATCAAATACTAATGGCACTCCCAAAACATTTTCTAGTCCCTTTTCCACAATTTTCCTATTTCTGTTATCCTCCAACCTTTCTTTGTGAAATTTATAAAACACTTCAATTTCTACTCTATCACCCTCTACACTAATTGGTCTGGCCGCCCTTAAAAATGCCTCAACTGAATGATTGTATGGCTTAACTTCAGCCAACAATTCCTTCCACTTAGAATAAACTTCCTCTACTTTTATCCTCGCTTGTGGCTTACCAATATTCATCTTTATTTCAGGCTTTTCTTCTTTTTTTTCTTCCTTTTTTTCCTGCTTCTCTCCTTCACCGCCCCCTCCAAATTTTTCCATAAAATCTATCACCGCCAATTGTATTGGTAATTGTGTTAGTACAGTATTTCTTTCATCTCTAAAAGCATTTATTAGCAATCTTAAAAAATAGCTATTTTCTTCAATCTTTAAACCGCCAACATCGACACCTTTAAAATAATCAATCATTTTTTTCTGAAAATATTCCACTAATCTCTGTCTGTAAAGTCCAAGATCCACTCCGGACTCTGCCATTAATTCCAAATTATTAAGTATTTCCTTCACATTTCTTTTATTTAAATCGTTTTCAAACATACTTGGTTCGTAAGAACCTCTAGCATATTTTTTCTCACAAAATTCCAACCAATCTTTCTTACTAATTTTTTTACCCCTAGCCAATACCAACTCCATCAAAATTTTCTGACCATTTCTAAAGCTACCCTCACTCAAACTTCCAATTGCTTCTGTTATAAAATCTACATCATCCCCCATTTCCAATCCCTCACCCTCAATCACTTTTTTCAAACTGGTTTTCATCTCATCTTTATTACTCTTAGTAAAATCTACTCTTACCAATCTCGACATGACTGTTTCAGGTATTTTTTCGGGATTTGTAGTACACAATATAAAATAGACATTGGAAGGTGGTTCTTCCAATATTTTTAAAAAGGCATTAAAAGCCTCCTTAGTCATCATATGAACTTCATCTATCACAAACACTTTATTAGGTAGACTTACCGGAGACGAAAAAATTCTTTCTTTCAAATTTCTAACTTCATCTATTCCCCTATTAGATGCCGCATCCATCTCAATTATGTCCAAGTTTGCCTTACCACTGTCTATCAATTTACAATTTTTACATTTTCCACAGGCCTCTCCCCCAACTGGTTTCTCACAATTCACGATTCTAGCAACAATTCTAGCCGCTGAAGTCTTTCCACTTCCCTTAGGTCCGCTAAACAAAAAAGACTGTGGGGTAATATCTGATGAAAATATTTTCTTCAAAGATTGCCTAACCTCTGCCAAATCCAGATCAGCAATTTTTTTAGGTCTATATTTGAGGTAAAAAACTGTCACACACCATTTAAACAGAACTTAATCTTTCTGACAATTACCACATACTGTATCAATAGTAAGGAGCGCATTACAATGCGCTCCAATATTGCCCTAAACCAGGTCATTGCGAGAAACAAAGTGACGAAGCAATCTTGTATATAGATCGCCACGCTCACGCTCGCGATGACATTTACTTAAGTAGATTATCAACTCCATGTTCTATCCACTCTTCCAAAATCTTATACATCGACCTATTTTTATTAGAAACCAATTTCGCTTCTTCTTTTAATTTATCAGTACAAATTACCACATCCCCCAGTCTTACCCATCCATCCGGATCTTTATCTCTGCTATTCGGAAATCCCAAAACCTGTGGCACATAATCCATTTTTCTGTACTTTATATTTAAATCTTTAGCCTTTTTTCTACCCACAAAAAATATGCTCAATTCCACTTTGAAACTAAAATTAAACTTTTTTAATACCTTATTACCAATATTTTCAACTTTAACAGAATCCAATCCCCAGTTTTTTGGATATTTTACCAATATTTTATCCATTCATTTTAGCAATTTCTTCATTTACTATAGCAGACACCACTCCACCCTCAACTCCACCCTTAAATTTTGCCATTACCTGTTTCATTATCTCTCCAAACACTACTCCCTTTTCCTCAATCACCCTGATCACTTCTTTCCTAATTTCTTCCTGACTTATTTCTGCGGGTAGATAAGCAGACAATATTTCTATTTCAGAATCGACTTCAGCTACTAAATCACCCCTACCTCCTTTTTCAAACATAGCCCTAGACTCCTTCTTATTCTTTAATTCCTTTCTCAAAACTTCCATCACCATCTCTTCTGTTACAACCGAACCAACTGGCAAAGATAATTCCTTTTTATCGATCAGACTAGTTAAATACCTCAAAACAGAAACCAGCTTCTTATCGCCAGCTTTTAAAGCTAATACACTATTGCTTTTTATTTTCTGTCTAGTATCCATTTTATTTCTTATTACTAAGTCTCCTTAATTGATTTCTCCACTTATGAAGTTTCTTTTTCACTTGCCTTCTTTCAGACGGGCTTACATAAGACACTCTAGCTCTGACTTCCTCGACTACACTGACATTATCTTCAATTGACACTTTCCTAAACTTAGAAATCATATCATCATTGGTCTCACCTTTTTTCTTTTTTACAGTTATTGGCAAAAAAATTCACCTCCTTAATATTTATTTATTTTATTTAAACCGGATATTTTACCTTAATCACCTCTATTTTGTAAACACTTTACCATATCAAAAGAATTAACTACTCCATTACCATCATAATCAACCCCACTCTGACACTCACCGGTACTAGCCGCAGTTGGAGACGGAGCTGCCAAAGATCCTCCACTCATTCCATGCTTTTTACAATAAGCCAAATCATAGGCATTAACCACACCATCACTATTATAATCCATTCCCGATCTACAATCATCCACTCCTTGTTGGGCTTGTTTAGTTGGCACTAAACTAGGTATATTGGTCACTCCTGGTGCACTTCCAGGACTTTCACCACTCCCTTCAGTTTTAAAAGAATAAGGAATTCCATTATTATCATACACTTCATCCCCAACCCTAATCCGAAAATAATAACTAAGGCCAGATCTTAATGGTGATAAAACCACAGAATGATTCATAGTAGCAGTAGCTTCAGGAGTTCTTAAAAGTAGACTTGCCGGACTCGTTCCATATTCAACTACCCCCATTGATTCTTTTTCTGAAGTCCAAGTAATTGTTGCCTTATCGCCCTCAGCTGAAGCAGATACTCCTTTAGGTTCCAACCCCCCAGCAGCTCCACTTAAATAGGTTTTAGCAGTATCCAATCCCAACACTCCCAATATACCTACCAGTATCAACACCACCACAATTATAATTAACTTGACATTCACTTTTCCCGACAGTCTATTCATTTTAAACAAACAAAAACGCCGAAACTACTAATAATGCCAACGCCAACAATCCAAAGCCCAAAGTATATTCAATCACCCCAGTCTGTGGTAGCTCAGTATCACCAGTTACTGTAGTTGTAGCTGTTGTAGTAGTTGTACTTGAATCCACGCCATCATCCCCACCAGTAGAACTGGTTATAGTGTACGAACCACTTTGATTAGAAGCACAAGTTATCACATCTTCGTAGGTATCCGCATCAATTATATTACAGTCATTGACTGATCCCTGACTGCAAGTAAAAAGAAAACTTGCCGTTCCTGCAGCTTTGGCTCTAAAGGTAATCCTTAATACTGGTTGGTTATTCATCACCACCGACTCAAAACTTGTGCTTTGAGTATTCTGTACCGATATTTTCATCACTCCAGTACTATTATTTATCGACGAATCAGTTTGAACCACACTCAAAGGAAGTGAAGCAGAATCAAAAGCTGCCACCACCTCTGTCATCTCTAGCTTACTGGCATCAAATGTGGCCCAAATATCTGCCGCAAACACTTTACTGGTTCCAGAAGTTATTCCCACCACTACATCAAACTCCTGTCCGACTGCATAACTTCCGCTTGCAGGACTAAGTGTAAAATTAGCTGCTTCTGCTGAACGTACCAAAACCATCCCTCCCAAAAAGACTAACAAAAATAAACTTAGGCAGAATTTTCTCATCTCAATTCTCCGCATTAATTATTAATTTTTCAGATGAAAATCCATAAGTTACCACTTCATCACCAATCGACGATACTAACTTAGTTACCTCATCACCACTTTCAACCATAGACAATTCATAAACACCTGCAGTTTCCGGTTCAACCATAAAACTCATCAGTTTAACTGATTTACCTGCCTCAAATTTATAACCACCTTCTTCCATAAACCAAAAGTTTGCTAAAACCACACCAGTTTTATCACTTACTCTCTTAGAAGTCGCTTTCAACCCACTTTCTTCCAATAAACCAGATACTTCTAAAGAGTCAGCACTATAGCTAACATACAAATCCATTGCATCTAAATTAAAATCTTCTTTAGGTAAAATCTCCAAAGTTACTCTTTTCTTATCACCTACCTCAATATTTTGATCTTCAACCGAAAACACAAAGCTCGCTTTTCCCTCAATTTGTCTAAGTTCCACTATCTCTTCTGTTAATTCATCATCAACCTCAGGAATTATCACATCAACAGGCTTTGATCTATCCAACCTCGATACTACTAAAATACTCTCCACAATTATCACTACTGCCAAAATTGGTATCAAAACTTTAAATATATCTTTATTTTTCATTTTTTCCTTTTAATAAACTTGATCCTGTTTCTCATTTAAGGATCTGACTAATAAGATAATATCATTATTATTGACTTGACAGCTGCCGTCAAGATCTTCAGCTAAATATCCCCCACTGGCAATCTCAACAAAATCAGCTGCTTTGGGTTTAATTGTTGTGAAATCAATTCCATTAATCATTCCATCTCCATTGACATCTCCTGCCAATATCGGATATTCAGAAAAATCTAAAACAGGACTAGTGCTAGCTACATTAGTTAAGCTTATTTCACCACCTGCTTGATTATAAAATGCTGCCTGACCAGTTTTTCCATATTTTACCTGTAGATGTTTTGGTCCCTTAAAGAATAACGCTACCCCACTGGCTTGAGTAAATCCTGGGGCATGAAAACTTCCTTCATAGACGGCCTCCCCCTTATCATTGACATCAGTAGTTTTACTCAAAGGCACATTTGTATATTCCTTCCTAGTTTGCCCGGACAAAGCCGTTAATTTTGTTTGCCAACCAGTTGCACATTGTCTATCTGCCTTCACTCCCGCAAACGCCACTCTATAATTAATCCACATATCAGCTTCACTTGCTGGACTAGTCGGTTGAGGCGTAACTTCTCCACCGTCTGCACTTATGTTATAACTGGCACCTTCAACAGTTGTCACTAAAAGCGCCGTATCATTACTTGAAACAACAGGATTTCTTCCCGAAACCTTCGTCCCTATCTCATCTATACTTATACTGCCTGTGCCTAGTGCTACAGCCCTCAAATTAACAGTTGCTACTTTAAAAGCGCCTGAAGGGACATCAGCTGCATTAGTCCCCATGCTTCCTACATGAAATTTAAGACAACCAACATCCTGATCATACCTTGCCAAAGTTACCACATTAAAAGAATCATCTTGATTTGGTACCACAGACTTCTTCAAATCTTCTTCAACTGGCGCCAATTTATCTCCAAAACAAACATAAGCCTCAACTCCATCAACCTTGGCGTCTTCTTCACTTACCACCCAAATTTGAACCGGTAAAATTCCACCCACAGCCACATTAAATTCAGTTGGCTTAACAACTACTGCCGTTCTTCCAAAATAAGCTCCTTTCCTCAATTCCTGAGTCTGTTGAACCAAAATTACACCCATAGCCAATGCCACCAATAACAATACCGTAAATAAAAATTGAACTCTTTTTTGATTTTTCATTTTAATTGTCTCCTCCTTCTAGTTGTACATAACTTCTATTCCACAAGGAGAAATCATAGGTATTTACCAATCCGTCACATACCCCTTGAGGTCCTGTATAGTCAGTTTCCCAATTATCAGAAGATACCTCTCCGCCTTCACTAACTTCAAATTCAGTATTCCACAAAGTAAAGTCATAAGTATTAATTTGACCATCACAGTTCGCATCCCCCATTCCTTTCCCTAACCACTGTGGTTTAACTAAACCACCATAATCCGTACAATAATTATCTGGTACTTGAGCTACCCATCCTTCCATCACATATCCAGTTGCAAACCAAGCATATCCTAATTCTTGTGCTCTATCATCAACGGGTCCATAACAATG
>DBRI01000025.1:24476-24893 GCA_002306295.1 Patescibacteria group bacterium UBA1372
AGTATAGTTTCCTGGCCTTAGTGGAGTCCATTGATCCACTAAATTTTGATTAAATTCATTCTTTGCCCCGGACGAATGCTCTGCTACTATCATCACGTTTTCAGCTAATTGACCACTTCCATCATGCATACATCCCAGGTTCACTTTCTGCCCTCCGGCCAAAGTTAATTGAGTATTCCAATCTATAGTAGTATCAGGTTGAACTCTGGCTTGAAGTGAATCATAACTACAATTTGTTGGAGGTGTTGGCGGATTTGTCGGCGCTGGAGGTGGTGCATTAGTAGAAGTCGGCACTGGTGTAGTTTGCGGAGCAGTTGGCAACGGTCCTGTACTTGGTACACGTGTAGCAATAGGGTTATACGGTGGTGAAGTCGGCACTGAAGTTGGAACACCACTAGGTACACAACACACCCCACT
>DBRI01000007.1 GCA_002306295.1 Patescibacteria group bacterium UBA1372
CTGTTGGTTGGGGGCGGAGGTGGGGGATAGTTTGCAGGAAGCTTTAATAGAAGATTCTGTCAGACAACCCCAACTACAACTGTTAAAATAAGAAATACCATTAAGACAGTAACCTCTTTGAGAATTGTTTTGACACCAGGTGGAATAGTTTGGGTGGCTACTACAGCTTCCATCAGATGGGGAAGTCGGTATGGGGGTGGGCGTGGTATCTGAAGCACATTGAGATGGAAAATTAATACACTCGTCATTTGTGCCACAATCAGTTTTTTGAACAGTGCATTTTTTTTGACCCGATAAACAATCTCCATTGGCACCACAATCAGAACAAGTATCCATAAGAATGGAATAATCGCAGGAAATATTGCAGGTTTGTGTATCCTTACAACCCGTTAAACATCTTTCTGAGCGCCACTGACCGCCGGTGCAAATATAGAGATAATCTTGACAACAAGAGACTTGATCAGTAGAACAGGATGAGCCAACTGAAGGACAAGTAATTCTGGTAGGAATACGGGTGGGGATGTTGGTGGGAGTGGAAGAAGGAATTGAAGTATTGGTTGGTCTTGGAGTATTTGTGACATAGGTATCGCAAAGCTTGCCATCACAACCAGTCACACAGTTCATGACAAAGACCCAATCTGTTCCCCCACTATTGCACTTTTCCTGAACACCGTTTCCTGAATTTTTAAGAGGATCGCATCTTATATCCCCGGGAGTACATATTCTGGTAATAGTAGGTGTTGCAGTTGCATTAGGAGGTGCAGGCCTACATTGACCAGTACCACTATCACAGCCATGATAACAATAATTACATGTTGTCATGCCTCCTCCACAATGGCAAGACTCGCTACCATTGCACCAATTAGAACCATCAGGGTGACCTCCTGTACAGGTGTAATTTACTGGTGTTGCAGTTGCATTAGGTGGAGTCGTTGGTACTGGGCAACTTGAGCTCTGCAAGCATTGCTGGATAATCGAGCAACTTGCCGTTCTGACGTTATACTTTCTTTGTCCAACTGGACAATTGACACCACAAGCACTAACAGGATCTAAAATCTGATAATCGCAAGCAGTATTACATGCCGTACCATCTGCATTACAACCATTATTACAATAACTACTTTGCCAGACATTCCCAGCACAATAATACATGAAACTGTTGCAACAGATTGCGACTGAACCACTACATGAAGTTCCGCTACTGGGACAAGCTGCTAACTGTCTGATGTCCTGCTCTTGTTGGCTTAATCTGGTAGCCACTGGTATAGCAATGGCCATAATCAGTAGGCCGATAATGATGGGTATTTGGGCTAGACCTTGATGGCCTATTGACTTACTAAAAAGGGATTTAAAAACCTTCACCTTTGATAAACTATCTTAATTCGTAACCAACAATGATATTTTTAGTTAATCTGATTTGAGGTTGACCATCAGGACCAATTTCGGAAATAACGTTGTTGCTATCATCGACAATATTAACTAATCTACCTGGTCTTTTGTTTAGATTTTTGGCTGTTTGATTAAGTTTTAATTTGGCATCGTCTATAGCATCGGCTCTGACTTGGCCATCTATTTGACTCCAATCATCGACACCGTAGGACATTTCAGAAATGGCAGTAGCACCATTAACATATAAACCCTTAATCAGGTTATCAACTTTATCTAAATTTCGATATTTGACGGAAAGAGTGTTGACAACTAAATATTTTCCATCTGTCTGGGGAGTAAGTTGATAGACACCTTTACTAATATCGGCGTCAGCTGTGCCAAGCGTTTTTAGATATAGGGTTAAATTTTCTATAGATGTTTGACTTGATTCAACGGCAGTGACGGCACTAGTTGAACTGTCTACTTTACTGACAACAAAAGTAACCCAGTCGGCTTTAACTACACCTGTAGCTTGGCCGGAAAAAGTAAGAGTGGAAGTTTTGTTAAAAATCCGGAAATAAAATACGGCTATTAAAAAAATGACTATAACAGGTATAAAGAATTTCTTTGGAATTTTGGGTATATTTAGCGATGGTGCGACTTTGTTTGAATTGGCCAGAGGAGTAGATGTAAAATTGTTGTTCATTTTGTTTGATTAATTGGTAAATTGAGTACTATAAACATGATATACGAAATTGAAAGATAATTGAATTAGACAGATTGGACAACCTAAGCTAGTTTTAAGATTTAAGAAGGATGTGGATATAGTAGAATAGAAATATGCAAAAAAAGAAATTAGGATTAGCGCTGGGAAGCGGGGCTTGGAGAGGATTGGTTCATATCGGTGTATTAAAAAGCCTTGAAGAAAATAAAATAAAAATAGATTACATAGCTGGATCGAGTGTGGGTGCGATAATTGGCGGACTTTACTCTTATTTTGGCAAAGCAAATGAAGTAGAAAAGATTGTCAAAAGTTTAAAGTTTTCCGACATGATAAAAGTACTGTGGGATAAACCATTACACAGAGGTGAAGGTGTGATAAGTGGCGAAAAATACGATAGTTTCTTTAGAAATATTGTGGGTGATGTCAGAATAGAAGAATTAAAAATACCGTTTGTGGCGGTGTGTGCTGATTTGAAGAAGGGTGAATTGGTCAGACTTAGGAGGGGTGATCTAGTAAAAGCTATGCGGGCTAGTAGTGCTATACCGGTAGTGTTTAAACCAGTTAAAAGAGCCGGCAGGACACTAGTAGACGGCGGGGCAATTACTCCAGTACCAGTGGAACCGTGTAGGCAGATGGGGGCGGAAATTGTAGCTGGAGTCAGCCTGTATGGCGGAGTGTTTCCAGTCCAAAGAGATAAGAAGCCAATGACCAGATTTGAAATGGCTAAAGTGTCCAGATTTTTACCTTTAAAAACCCTAGCTGACCATGATTTGGAAAAGGCGGATGTGGTAGTTGAACCAAAAATTGAAGGGGAAGACTATGGTTTGTTTGCTAACTTTGTAAAAAATAAACAAGTGATAGATAGTGGCAAAATGGCGATGGATGAGAAAATAAGCGAATTAAAACAACTTTTGGGGTAAAATTGCTGATGATGGATTATTGTAGTAAGGAATATAAGTTTTGGCAAAAGGCCTATATACCAATAATATGGTTTGTTTATAGGGATACCGGCAGATTGATGACAGTAATAAGTAATCAGATATTTAGAAATATTGAAGAAATAAAAAGTTATCAAAAAGGGATGACTGAGATTTTGGCTAAAAAAGAAGGCTCTGAAGTAACCGGAATTAATGTGTTTGAAATTGGACTGAATAAACTAGTTAAAAATAAAAAAGAATATTGGACTAAGATACCAAGAAGCCAAAAATTTGAAATAGAAGCGAATAGTGGACAAACCGGCTGGATTGGAAAATTTTTAAAAAGCCCTAAACTTTATGACATATTGGTGGTGGTGGGAGGAGAAGTAGCCGGTGAACCGGTGTTTGATTTGGGAAAAATATTTTTTTTGAAAAGTAGTGATAATATGAAAAAAATTGAAGAATTTATGTATTTTTCGGATCAAGTTGTAAATCCAAGATCAATGCACAGTGGCTTATATGATGTAAAAGGAGTGTTTAATTTGAGCCTAAAAACAGGAAAATTGTACAAAGGCAAAATTCCAAAAATTGATGAAGATGAATTGATGGATTAGCTTGGTATAATTACTCATGGCTGAAGTACAAACTAAACGAGAGATGGATTGGAAAGTTAGTATGGATGAAGCGTCTATGGATGATGTTGATGCTTTATTGTTTTTGTTGAAAGTACCAGAAGATCCTTCGTTTATTATGCATGGTAGTACTGATAAAAAAATTGATAAGCATCGAAAAATTTGGTTTACGCAAGTTGGGATTCGAATAGAAATGCTTTTAGATAGTGTGTGGGGTAAGGAAATTAACTCCCAAGAAGAATTAGATTTTGAAGTGGAGCAAGATCATAAAAAAAAGCTTGAAATTCAAAGAAAAATTAAAAACGGTGAAATATCTACAACTAAACCTAAAGGACACAGAAAAGGAGAGGTAATTGATTGGAATAATGAAGTACCACCTGAATTTCCTGAGTTTTATGAAAAAATTGAAACCTTGGATGATGTAGTAAAAGTGGTTAGATACTGGAGGGAACCAGAGTTTGGGGATAGAGATAGATTGGTTTGGGGCGAGGATGTTGATGCTGGAAATAGAGCTATTAGGACTACCTTAGGAAAATTAGAAGAAGAATTTGGAGTAAAAATTATGGAGTAGGGCCGCGGCGGAAGACGGCAGCCCAGGGAGTGTAGCTACTATTAAAAGTCTGCTGATGTAAGATTTGACCATCTTTTGTAACCGTCCAATCGAAAGCAGTTTTGAGACCTGGAATACGATTTTCAATTTGAATGACTTGACCAGGAGCAAGAGTGGGATCATCTATATATTTATCGGGAGGTGGTTGGGAATAGTCCCACTTACGATAATTATCAATAGTAACAGTCCGACCATCACTGGTACCATAAATTTCGTAAGCCAGCTTTTTATTGTCACCATCGTAAAAACTTTGAATAAGAATATGGTGATCAGTGTCATTTTCAAATTTTAAATCGGGACTGGGAAGAAAGATGGTGGCATCAAAACCGGGATCGGAGCCTTCCTCATAATAAGAAACACGATAAGCGTGAGGACGGCGCTCAGTAATGGGTAAGCCAGCATTGAGGGCGGCTCTAAACATAGTGGTGCTAACCTGACAAATGCCACCACCAACATCTAACTCAGTCCGGCCTTCCCGAATGATATAGGCCATATAATAACCATTTTCAGTGGAAACGTCGCCAAGATTTTTGTTGAAGGAAAAAGTTTCTCCGGGTGGAACTAAAACAAAATTAACAACCTCAGCTCCCCTTTTGATGTTTTTGTTGCGGATGGTGCTACTATGGGAAAAAGATGATTCACCCCGGCCTAATAACTCTTTGATACCCAAATTGTTGGCGTCTTCGTTTCTAATAACAGGGTCAACGAATTGAAAAGGAATATCCAGAGGAGAGACAGCCTGGTCTGCCAAAAGAGATTTAACGGAATTGGTAAGGCTGGTGACGAGAGCGGGAGAATCAATGAAACGACCGGGTTGACTGGATCTGAATTGACTGACTTTACCCTCTTCAAACTGGAAAACAGCATCAACGGGATCAGTCCTTAAACTCTGATTAAGATCGTCAATAAATTTGATGAGTTTGGGCTGATCTAGGACAGAATTGAAATTTAACCAGGACATAAGAGTAAGATCGGTGATGGTATAGGGATCGGTATTGGGAATGTTTAGGATAATCTGTTTGCCTTTGAGCTTTTCGGCTTGAGCTAAAAGAGCCTGGGTCTGGTCAGCAGTGGGAAGCTGGCCTAGAGAATTTAGGGAAACGCTGATGGGAGTTGAATCAAGATAAGACAGACGATAGATTAAATCTTCTATGAATTGAGCTTGATTGAGAGACTGACCTAAAGCTCCATCAATAATCGATAAATTGCCATTCGAGTCAACTTCAATTTGGGGAGGAATAAAAGGTTTGTCAACTTTGGATTGGATATCTTTAATAACTTGATTGAGTAAATCAGCCTGATAATTAACAGAAAGATAATAGGTTTTGGGTTTGAAAAAAAATAATTTGTCAACGGCAGTCAGAGAAAAAATATTTGAAATAGTGGAAGTAGAGTTGATTTGAGCTGAAATTGAAGCAGTGTTTAGGTCAAAAATGTTAAGACCTTGATGGGTGATGGAAATAGTTTGAGGAAGAATAATAGACTTTTGAATTTCTTTGTTGACTTCGGATCTGGTAGACAGAGAAATATCTTTATTTAAAAGAAAACTATTGGGTGGAGTGACAAAAGTAAAAAGAAGGAGACAAAGTAGAGGAAAAGAAATTAATATAGTGGGGATGAGGATGGAGAGTTTAATTGATTTGATTTTTTTGGCCATGGTCCATTGCTAAATTAGCTAACTGGTCGGCAATTTTATTTTTGTCCCGAAGGACGTGAGTAAAACGAACCGGAAATGAAAAATTGGAAAGAAGGGATTTGATTTGATTAAAAATAGGAATAAGGTTGGTGGCTTTGACTTTGTAAGCACCCTGAACCTGGCGGACAATAAGCTCACTATCCATAAAAAAGTCAACTGAAAAAACTGAGTTGGATTGAGAATAATCTTGAAGCCAGGTAAGGGCAGATAAAAGACCAGCGTACTCGGCTTCATTGTTGGTCTTGATACCGATGTATTGGGAACCCTGGTGAAGAATGTCACCCTTGGGGCAATAAACGACGAAACCAAAACCGGCGTGGCCGGGATTACCCCGAGAACCGCCATCAGTGTGAATTGATAAGTGCATAGGGATATTATAGTTTAGAAAGCGGGAAAGTGAAAAGTTGAAAGTTTGGAAAGTAAACCCTCACCATAATCTTTTCCTAAATGCTGTGATCAAAAATAAATATTTGCCATAATTAAAACCCTCCCCTAACCCCTCCGTTATTAGTATTTACTATCTAAAACCCCTCCCCAACCCTCCCCTTGACAAGGGAGGGAGTAAACCCACCACCCACCCTTCCCCTTGATAATGAGGTGGGAGGTGAAGTTTGGAAAGTAAAAAGACGAGAAAAATTGGTATGATAGATGTATGGAGATAAAGTCGCCACTACCAAGCAGAGAAGTAAATATACCAGTAGGTGAGACAGAAAATGTTTCAACTGATATCGTCGAAACTACCGATAGAACAAATTTAGCTCCGGAGGGAGAGGTAAAAACAGAAGCTGTTAAGAAAGGATTACCAGTGGCCGGTAAATTGAAACCGGGATTAGTGTTTCTTGGAATATTATTGGTGGCAGGATTGGGTTTTTTGGGATTTAAATTTTTAACAGGTGGAAAAATGATGCCTGGGAAAGAGGTAACAATAAACTATTGGGGATTGTGGGAAGAAGAAGCGGTGATGGCAGGAGTAATATCAAAATTTGAAGAAAAAAATCCGGGGGTAAAAATAAATTATCAAAAACAAAATAAGGAAAGCTACCGAACCCGCTTGGAAGCCAGACTGGAAAAAGGACAAGAGGCACCGGACATTTTTAGGTTTCACAGTAGCTGGGTACCGATGATAGGCGCTCGACTGGAAAATGTACCGGCAACAGTGTCAAGAAATTTAAAAATGGATGAAGATTTTTTTGATTGTTATAAATCTGATCTGAAAATTGGTGGAAACTATAAGGGAATACCATTGATGTATGAAGGATTGGTGTTGTTTTATAACAAAGATTTACTGGATGCTTCGGGAAAACAGATACCAAAAACGTGGTGGGGACTGTCTAATACGGCTTCTGAACTGACTGTAAGAGACGAAAAAGGAAATATAACGGTGGCCGGAGTGGCAATGGGAACAACCGGAAATGTGGACCACTGGCAGGATATTGTGGGACTGATGATGAAACAAAATGGAGTCAAGCTAAACCAACTTGACGCAACTAATGTAAAAAAAATAAAGGATGTAATAGATTTTTATAGATTTTTTGGACAAAAGCAGAAATGGGATGTGTGGAGCGATAAATTACCGACGTCAACTCAAGCATTTGCACAAGGTAAGGCAGTATTTTATTTTGGTCCGTCGTGGAAAATATTTGAAATTAATTACTTAAATCCAAATTTAAACTGGGGAACGGCTAAAGTGCCACAGTTACCAACAGTGGAAGGATTGGAACCAGAAATGGTAGAAAGCGGAGAGGTGGATGCAAAATTGACTGACATTAACTGGGCAAGCTATTGGGTAGAAGGTGTGTGGGCGGGAAGTCCAAATAAAGAATATGCCTGGAAGTTTTTGGAATTTTTGGCATCGGAAGAAGGACTGTCGGATTTCTATTTAGCGGCATCGCAAATCAGACAATTTGGGGAGATATATCCCAGAAAATCAATGGCCAGCAAATTAATGGAGAATAAGAAACTAGCTACTTTTGTGGAAACAGCGGATAAATCGGTATCGGGTTGGCCAAGCTCCCGAACTTGGGATGATGGACTAAATGATGAATTATCAAAGTACCTGGAGGCGGCAATAAATGGAGGAAATTGGGATGAAGAAAATGAAGCGGCAATGTTTGCCGGAATTTCACGAGTAGTAGATTTATATAAAATAAGATGATTATAGTTAATCTAAAAATTTATAAAGAGGCTTTTGGAGAAAAGGCAGTAAAGTTGGCTGAAATTTGCAGGGATGTATCAAAGGAGAGCGGAGTCAGAATAATTGTGGCCAGCCCGGCAGTGATGGCGGTGGAGCTATTGAAAACAGGGGTAGAGGTTTTTTTGCAAGATTATGATGAGTATGATGAGGGTAGATTTACAGGAATGGTGTCGGCAAAACAAGCAATGGAGCTGGGAATAAAGGGATCGATACTTAATCATAGTGAAAACCCCAAGAAAAAAGGAACTATATTTAAAACTATAAAGACAGCGCCAGAGGGATTTGAAACAATACTTTGTGTTAAATCGGTTGGGCAGATTGAAAAATGGGCAAGAAGAGCAAAAGTAAGCTTTTTGGCCTATGAACCCAAACATTTGATTGCCAGTAAAACGGCATCGGTATCTAGTGAACAACCGGAAGCAATAAAAAGGGCAGTAGAGGCAAGTGGTGGGATTCCCCTACTAGCCGGAGCCGGAGTGAAGAGTGAGGAAGATGTCAGGGTGGCACTCAAAATGGGAGCAAAGGGAGTGTTGGTAGCTAGTAATGTGGTGTGTGGTAAAAACCCGAAAGAAGAGTTGGAAAAATTAGTAAAGGGATTTGGAAAGTAAAAAAAGATTTATGATTTAAGATGTAAGAAGTAAGAATAACTACAGAAAATTACAGGAAAAATGAAAAAAATGAAGATTAGAAAGGCGAGAAAAGAAGATTTTATCGTTAGATTTTGAATTTACTGGCTTTTTCTATAGTTTTTCTTAACCAATCGGGATATTTGGTATCAGAGATTATTTGATTTGCGTCTAACCATTCATAACCTGAGTGTTCTGAACTTAGAACTACGGTTTCCGAATCGGTGGTACAGATAAAATCAATGCCTGTAAGTTGGAAATCTTTATCTGGTTTGACAAACGTCCAAGCGTTAAAAACTTGGATAGGAGAAACACACAAACCAGTTTCTTCTTTGGCTTCTCTGACTACACCTTCTTCTAATTTTTCTCCAAACTTTAATCTACCTCTTGGAAAATCGTAACTATCGGGATTTATATCTTCCTGGTCGCTTTTGAACAAAACCAGATACTTATTGGTTTTTAGATTAAAAATAATTGCTTTAGTGGCTACACCGAATTCTGGCATAAGTTATATATATCATATTTTTATAATGAAATTGTGCAATGACAAACAGATATTGGTATAATTTGAAATGGCATCGATTGATAATCTATTAGTATCCTTGTTCGTGGACGAAGTAGTCGGCGGGTTTCTGGTAACAGTACCACCGGGACATGTGGGCTGTATTTACTCTATCTTTAGGGGTGTTTTAAAGAACGTATGGTATCCGGGAATGCACCTTAAAATCCCTATAATTCATAGAGTCAAACTATTTAATGCCCAGTTGATTGAGTATACGGTTGCCAAAGACGTGGTATTGAAAGACAATAAAGAAATCATGGGAGATGAGGTAATAAATGCAGTAACGGCTGATAATAGATTTGTGGCTGTGGAAGCAACAGTATTGATAAAACTAGACACAGAAAGATTGCCTGAAATATGGCAAAATATAGGTGAAAACTTTGTGTCTAAAGTGGTCAGACCGGTAACCAGAAGCAAAATCAGAGAAGTACTGACTAAGCATGATTTAGATAAGGCACTATCGATTGAGAGAGTCCAAATTGAAGCTGATATTGGTGAGGCTTTAAGAACATCTTTGACACCGCATGGTCTTCATGTAGATAATTTTTATTTAAGCTCGCTGACACCAATTAAGTCTGACGGAAGTGAAGGCTGGGGACTTGATAATAGTGAAATAGGATTAAAAAATGCTGATGAGATAAGACAAAACAGAAGTCTGAGTGGTAATTTACACCAGGGATAAGATCCAGATTGAAGTATTTTTGGGGAAAATTTTAGCAAGAGAAGTAGAGGTGGCACCGGTAGTATAAACATCATCAAAAATAATAATGTGAGAGGGAAGGACAAAACCCTCCCCTGACCCCTCCCTTGACAGGGCGGGGAAGAATGAATTATAGGGTGACCTTAGTGAAAAGGTGTTTTGCTGGTTTTTGAGACGGAGGGCTTTGTGACTGGTTTTGGCTTGGGTAAGGGTATATTTGGTCTTGGTGACCAGATTGGGATTGAAGGGTAATTTTAGCAATTTGGCTAAAGACTGCCCTATTAGACTAGCCTGATTAAAACCACGCCAATTTTGACGATAATGGTGAAGAGGAACAGGGATAAAAGTAAAGTTGGATTGGCGCCAATATTCAACAATAAGGGGAAAACGATTTTTGAGAGTATAGGCAGAAATTTTAGCTAAACTTGGTGCAAGATCAGAGACAAAATTGTATTTTAGATCTAATATAGCTTGTTTGACTGTGGAATCGTTGAAAAGAGATAAATGAGCTTCAATTTTGGAGGAAGTCAAATGGTTTAGCTTACCGGTAGTTAATTTTTTCGTACATTCCGGACAAAAATAACTGCCAATTTGGCTACAACCATAACAAAGGCGAGGAAAAAGCAAATCGAGTAAAAAAGACATCTAAAACAGTATAATTCAGTAATGAGAAGAATTGAATTTAGAAAAGAAGCAAGTGAATATGTGGCGTGGATGATGATGTGGGGGGTAGTTGGATTATTGGGAACTAGATTGTATTTGAATTTGAAGGATTGGCCTATAGTGGGTGGACAAGTGTGGCATATAGCTCATATTTTGTGGGGTGGACTGGGGATGCTGATTGGCGGTCTAATTAACTTTATGTTTTATGGAAAAAGAGCAAAGAGAATATCGGCCACAATATCTGGCTTAGGATTGGGATTATTTATAGATGAAGCGGGAAAATTTTTGAGCAGGGATAATGATTATTTTTTTCAACCGGCAGTGATGGTGATGTATGTGGTATTTATGGGATTATTTTTGATATATAAATATGTGGAAAGGCACCAGATAAAAAGTGAAGCAACACTACTGCATTCGATATTGGAGGATTTTGAGGATATTATCAGAGAAGATTTGGATAAAGGAGAAAAAGAGAGACTGATTGAAAGGATTGAAAAATTATCTAAAAGCGAAAATAAGACGTATTTAAAGGTATATAGCGGACTTAAGGAAATTGTGAATGAAGTGGAGGCAAAAGAAGTTCCAAATGATAATAGACTGGTTCAAACGTATCAAAGTGGTAAAGAGTGGATGATGAAAAAAATATTGAACAAGAGATATTTTAAAGCAACTTTGCTACTTTTTGCCGGAGTTTATATTGTCAGATGGGTATATGACGCCGGGGTGGTAATGCTAACGGAAAAGAAGTTGTTTGATGTGTTTTTGGGTGATTATGAGTATTTTTTATCAGTAGATGGCTGGTTTTTGGGAGCAAAAGTAGTTTTTGATGGAATAACGGCCATATTTTTAGGATTGGGGATACAGGCAATATTGTTTAGAAAAAGAAGAAAGGCTTTGTTGATGTTTGAGTACGGAATATTGGTTAATATTTTTCTGTCATCGGTGTTTAGATTTTATTTTGAGCAATTTGCGGGATTGGTGGACTTGGCTACGGATGTGGCAATATTAGCTTATATACAAGAAATGAAGAGATTGGGATAAAACCCCTCTTTGATTCTCCCCTTTAGTACTTAATTAAAACCCCTCCCTAACTCTCCCCTTGACAGGGGAGGGAAATAAAACCCCTCCTCTTATCCTCCCCTTGACAGGGGAGGAAATAAAAGAAAAGAAATGAGATTGCTTCGCGTTTGCTCGCAATGACGAAGGGGAGGGTGAAATGACAAAGACAAGTAAGAATATGGAGGAGATGCCCGGTATTGAGCCGGGGTCCAAAAAATCATTTTAAAAACATCTACAAGCTTAGTCTATTTTGACTTATATTTCCGAAATAAAGTAGAAAAAACTTCCGGAAATGCCAGCATTTGCGGTCTTACCCGCGCTTGGGTTTAAATAAGGCTGGGCTTAAATAAACAGCATCCTAGATAAATTACACCCGCTGACCAAGTCTAGGCACAAGGGGCGGATGTTTAACTTAGCAAACAGCTACAGTAGCTAGTTGTTGACTGTTTCCAGCAACAATATCTAGAAGACCGTCGAAGTTTTTAGCTAAATTAAAGCCATATTTTGATTTGGCATTAAGTTTTGACATCTGTTTTACGACTCATGAGTCAAAGTCGGCTTGCAGTCTTTAAAAGTGCTTTTTTTGTCGATGCAATACATCTCCAAGGCTTATATTGTATCATATTTTGTACTCTAGTGCTCTAGTACTATGGTACTTTAGACTAAATCCCCCGTCTTTTGAGATCACGGTCTTTGATTTGCTGGCGTTTCTCGTACTTTTTCAGTTTTTTACCCACCCCAAATTCAAGCTTAAACCACTTACCCTTTTTGTAGATTTTGATAGGAATAGCCATATATTTTTGGTGTCGGTAGGAAATGAGTTTGGCTAGCTCTTTTTTAGAAAGTAGAAGAGGTCGGGTATCAGTGGTATCTTGAGTGTCGTTGCTGTATTTATATTTAGGTATAAATAGACCGATAATGAAGGGACGGTTGTCAATTAGATCGACCCGGCTGCCTTTAAAAGAGCAAGTGTTTAGGCGCAAAGATTTGGCATCGGAACCAGACAATACCAGACCGGCTTCGAAGGTATCGGTAAAATGATAATCTTTCGAGTCAAGATTAAAGTGACGCATGTGCTATTTTAACCTAAAGAGCGAGTTTGTAGATAACTTGGTCCGAAGCAAGCAGATAAAGAATAGAAGATTCTTCGTCCAGAGCAATACTTTTTATATCGTAATTGCCGAGATTGTACTTACTAATAAGTTCGCCGGTTTTGGTGTAAACAACCACTGTCTTTGGATCGGCTAGAAAGAGCAGGAGGTCTTTGTCTTGAGCAACAATAAGATGGGAAGCCGTTGAAGTAGTGGGCGGGGAAGACAGATTAAAATTGTCTTTGACACCCCTTAGGTAAACTTCAATCTGGCCGGATTTGGACAAAACCCAAATACGGGAATCAATTGAAATATCAGAAGGAGTTGATATCAAACTTTGTTCAGATTCGAGCCAAACAGAAGGGTCGGCCAAAGCGTTATTAACTAAAGCAGATTTAGAAATAGAATTGGAACTTAAAAGGTATAGAGAAGAACCCCATGAGTTTAGGGATAAATAGGAGTTATCTTCAATAGAAAACTGTTTGGGCCAATCCTTTTTGGTGACTTGATAAAGACCGTCCTTGGTAAGTGCATAAAGATTTGATTTGAGAAGGGCAAAAGAAATAACGTCTTTGGTAAGAGGATCTGAGGTAACAAGAGCGGTGGATTTACCTTCACCATTTAAGGTAACAGAGTCGATACGACCAGATTGGCTATCGAGTAAGTAAAATTGATTTGAAAGATAGATTATTTTTGAATAGGACCGATTGTTGGTAATGTGAACGGTGTCGTAAAACTTTTCCAGCTCGGTATCGGCAGAGCCGGTTTGAGATAGTATAGTATCGAGTTTAGAGCGGTAATCGTCAACTTTTTCAGAATAAAGATTTAAAGTAGACATCTGGTTTACCAACTCTTGGGCTTTTTGGGCTTCAATTTTGGCGTCTTCTAGGTTTAGAGAGCGGACACGATTAATGGTATCCAAACTTGAGGTTATTTGCTCCTCTAAAGAATTGAACTGATTTAATTTGTCGGTTTGATTTTTCTTGATGGTACCAAGAGTGATACTAACAAACAGACCGAGGGTGGCAAAAGCACCGATAATAAGGTTTAATTTCTTTTTGGATTGGTCGGCTTTGAAAGGTTGGTGAGGAACAGTTAAAGGTTTTTTGGCAAATATTTTTTTGAAAAAACCGGGTAGTTTTGGCTTTGGAGTGGGTGAAAAAGGAGTGGAATCAAAAGAAAGCGGATTAGACTGAACAGGCTCTGTTTGTACCGGTATATCTGAATCTAGTGTAACCGAATCGACGGGATGATGGACTTGAATTAGAAGAGAGGCAGAAGCCGGATTGTCGATCTGATTTGATAGAAATTCTTCCTGGTTGTCAAAGCCATCCAGACTAAAAAAGGTGGAAAGATTGTCAATTTGATTGATAATCAGAGGATGGGTTAAAAAAAGCAGGTCGCTGTCGGCAACGGGACCGGTAATAAGCTGGATTTGATCGGTATCAGAATCCAGAAGACTGGAAAATTGGTCGTGGCGCTTAAGGAAAAGACTAGCAAGACCCAATGAAGAAATGGCCATAGTTTGGCCATTTATAGCAACCAGGACGATGGAGGGTTGATAATCCGACCAACGGATTTGGACTTGCTCTAGACAAAATTTGAGACGAGAAGAAAAGAGAGAACCGTCCAGAGAAAAATAGGTTTCGTTGATATAGGCAATAATTTGGTTGCCAATTTGGCCAATATCGTTGGGTGAATAATCAGCTTTGAGAGTAATTAGACCAAATAAGTGACCACGCTTAGCAAAAATTAAGGAATCATCAGGTTCGGTTTCCCAATGCTTGGAAAAAAAGGACGAAGACTTTGGCACCGAAATATGACGGCAGGTATAGTGCATTGATTAATTTTAACAGAAATGTGAATTCTAAGTTGAATCCGAACACCTCTTAGTAAATTGATAACATTTTAACTCTTTTGTAAATGCTTCTAAAGGGGTTTGGTAGCTAAGA